>JAMPDT010000022.1 GCA_023665525.1 Butyrivibrio sp.
CGTACCGCAGGATCCGCTTTTCGATTATGGGCGTATGGATGAATTTTCCCGGCAAGGTGGGACGCAAAATCTCGGTGTGCGGCTACCGTGTAACGCAGAAAATCTTCGGTTTTAATTGATTTTTTTCTCAAAAATAATAAAATCAATTAAATTGCTTGATTTTTTATCGCAAATAGGTTATTATCTACACGTTGCTAAAAAAGCTTTACAGTATGTTATTGTTACATAATTATTTTTGAGCCTTAAAGGGTTATTTAAAGGAGGATTTTTATTATGCCGAGAAAGACGACAGCAACAGAGGTTAGGGAAGCAGTAAAAAATACGGGAGCTAAAGCGGCGGAAACCGTTAAAGAAGCAGCGGGAAAAACGGCTGAGAAGGTAGCCGAAAAGGCAGCCGAGGTTAAGGAGGCAGCCAAGGCGGAGACAAAGAAGGTTGCGGAGAAGGCTGCGACCGCAAAGAACGCGGTTAAGGCGGCAGCCAAAAAGACGGCAGTCAAGGCGGCTGAGAAGAAGTCCGAGCTAATTTCCGAGGTATACGTTCAGTTCGGAGGACGCGAGGCAAACGTTGACGGCGTAATCGCAAAGGCAACGGAGCTGTATGTGGCTGACGGACACAGAGCGTCGTCCATCAAATCGCTTCAGGTATATCTTAAGCCCGAGGAGTCTGCCGCATACTATGTAATCAACAAGAAGTACGCAGGAAGAGTCGAGCTTTTCTAAATTCATCGGAAGGAAACAAACCGTCCCGCGAGATCCGTAACGGAGCTTGCGGGATTTTTCTTTAATCGCATACTTGGCGGCGGCTGTCTTTTTTGTAAAAAATCGCTTAAAATCCGAAATTCAAAAATATTTTCATTTATATGTTGACAAATTAAATACGGAGTGCTATTTTAAGTATAGCCGAGATGTTAGCACTCTATCGCGTCGAGTGCTAACAATTCAAACGGAGGCGAATATAATGGAAATGGATGAAAGAAAAATCAAGATACTTAAGGCGGTGATCCGCAACTATCTGGAGACCGGGGAGCCGGTCGGTTCCAGAACCGTTTCCAAGTATACGGATTTGAACCTCAGCTCGGCGACGATTCGCAACGAGATGGCGGACCTTGAGGAGATGGGCTATATTCTTCAGCCGCATACCTCGGCGGGACGGATCCCCTCCGACGCGGGCTACCGCTTCTATGTGGACAATATGATGCAGGAGCAAAGGGACGCGCTCGACAGGCGCGAAGAGGAGCTTAACGCGAAGGAAAGCCTTTTGCTCGAAAAGGTTGACAGGGTGGAGGATTTGCTTCAGAACGTGGCAAAGACGCTCGCCGCCAATACCAATTACGCGACTATGGTTGCGGCGCCTCATAAGAGCGGGCGCAAAATAAAATTTATACAAATATCCCAGCTTGAGAAGGGCAAGATACTTGCGGTGCTTGTTCTTGAGGGCAACACGATTAAAAATACGATTCTCCAAAACGTAATGGAGCTTGACACGGAAATGTGCCTTAAGCTTAACGTTATGCTTAACAGCGCGGTGGGCGGTCTTACGCTGGAGGAAATCAACCTTTCGATAATATCGGGACTTACCGCTCAGGCGGGAGAATACGGAATGCTGATAAGGGATATTCTCGACGCGATTGCGGCTGCTGCCGACAGCGAGAATGACTTTCAGATATATACGAGCGGGGCGACCAATATTTTTAAGTACCCCGAGCTTAGCGACAATTCAAAGGCAAGCGAGTTGATTTACACATTGGAGGAGAAGCAGCTTCTCGCAAGCCTCGTGAACGATTCGGCGGATAAGGACGGCGGCATCAAGGTTTATATCGGCGAGGAAACGCCGGTGGACAGTATGAAGGATTGCAGCGTTGTAACGGCGACATACGAGCTGTCCGACGGAGCTAAGGGAACAATCGGAATAATCGGTCCCAAGAGGATGGATTATGAAAAGGTTGTCGAAACAATAAAGAGCATCAAGACTCAGCTTGACGATGCATTTAAGAAGGGCGGCGAATAATTTGGCAGGTGAAGAGAAAAATATTAATTCCGAGGAGGATCTGACGCAGGAGGCGGAAGTAAGTAATGAACAGCCTGAGGAGCTTTCGGAGGAGGAAACGGCAGAGGACGCGGAGGCGGTTGAGGAAGCCGAAGCCGAGGATAAAAAGAGCTTTTTTAAGAAGAAAGACAAAAAGGACAAAAAAGACTTACAGATAGAGGAGCTTACCGACAAATACAGAAGGACGATGGCGGAGTTCGACAATTTCAGAAAGCGCACCGAAAAGGAAAAGGCGGCTATGTATGAAATCGGAGCAAGAGGCATTATTGATAAGCTTCTGCCCGTGGTCGATAATTTCGAGAGAGGGCTTGCGGCTGTCCCCGAGGAGGATAAAGAATCTCCCGTGGCAGAGGGAATGGATAAGATTTACCGCCAGCTCACGAAGATGCTCGAGGACGCGGGAGTAAAGGAAATCGAGGCGGAGGGCGCGGAGTTCGACCCCAATTTCCACAATGCGGTGATGCATATCGAGGACGAAAGCCTCGGAGAAAACGTTGTGGCGGAGGTACTGCAAAAGGGCTATACCTACAAGGATTCGGTGGTCCGCCACAGCATGGTAAAGGTAGCCAACTGATATTTTTTTATATTCCAAAAAGAATAAGAAAGGGAGAAAAATTATGGGAAAGATTATAGGAATCGACTTAGGAACAACCAATAGCTGTGTAGCCGTTATGGAGGGCGGGAAGCCCGTGGTTATCGCGAATACGGAGGGCGTAAGGACCACACCCTCGGTCGTGGCGTTCACCAAGACGGGAGAGAGGCTTGTCGGTGAGCCCGCGAAGCGTCAGGCGGTTACCAACGCCGATAAGACTATTTCCTCAATAAAAAGACATATGGGCTCGGATTACAGGGTCAATATCGACGATAAGAAATATACGCCGCAGGAGATTTCGGCCATGATTCTTCAGAAGCTTAAGGCGGACGCCGAAAGCTATCTCGGAGAAACCGTTTCCGAGGCGGTTATCACTGTTCCCGCTTATTTCAACGACGCGCAGCGTCAGGCGACAAAGGACGCCGGAAAGATTGCGGGACTTGACGTAAAGCGTATTATCAACGAGCCTACGGCTGCCGCGCTTGCGTACGGGCTTGACAACGAGAACGAGCAGAAGGTTATGGTATACGACCTTGGCGGCGGTACGTTCGACGTTTCGATTATTGAAATCGGCGACGGCGTAATAGAGGTGCTTTCCACCAACGGAGATACGCATCTCGGCGGCGATGATTTTGACCAAAAAATAATCAACTGGATGATTGACGAATTTAAAAGGGCGGAGGGAGTTGACCTTTCCAATGACAAGATGGCGCTCCAGAGGCTTAAGGAGGCTGCCGAGAAGGCGAAGAAGGAGCTTTCGTCCGCAACCACTACCAATATAAACCTTCCGTTCATCACCGCTACCGCGGAGGGACCGAAGCATTTCGATATGAACCTTACGAGAGCCAAATTCGAGGAGCTTGTAAGCGACCTTGTGGAAAGGACCGCAGTTCCCGTACAGAACGCGATGAAGGACGCGGGGCTTAATTACTCCGAGATCTCCAAGGTGCTTTTGGTGGGCGGCTCGACCCGTGTTCCCTGCGTGCAGGAAAAGGTTAAGCAGCTTACGGGCAAGGAGCCGAACCGCTCGCTCAACCCCGACGAGTGCGTGGCAGTCGGAGCGTCCGTTCAGGGCGGCAAGCTCGCGGGCGATTCGGGCGCGGGCGACATACTTCTTCTCGACGTAACGCCGCTCTCGCTTTCGATTGAAACGATGGGCGGAATCGCAACGAAGCTTATCGAGAGGAACACGACCATTCCGACCAAGAAAAGTCAGGTATTCTCCACCGCGGCGGACAATCAGACGGCGGTAGACATAAACGTTCTTCAGGGCGAAAGACAGTTCGCAAAGGACAACAAATCGCTCGGACAGTTCCGGCTTGACGGAATACCTCCCGCAAGGAGGGGCGTTCCGCAGATTGAGGTTACCTTTGACATTGACGCGAACGGTATCGTAAACGTATCCGCCAAGGACCTCGGAACGGGCAAGGAACAGCATATAACGATTACCTCAGGCTCGAATATGTCCGATGAGGATATTGAGAAGGCAGTCAAGGAAGCGGCTGAATTTGAGGCTCAGGACAAGAAGCGCAAGGAGGGCATTGAAGCCCGCAACGAGGCGGATTCGATGGTATTCCAGACGCAGAAGGCTCTCGACGATGTGGGCGACAAGCTCAGCGCCTCCGAAAAGGAAGCCGTTGAGGCGGACCTTAACGCGCTCAAGGAAATAGTTGACAGAACAACTCCCGAGAATATGACGGATTCGGACACCGAGGAAATCAAGGCTGCCAAGGAAAAGCTTATGAACAGCGCGCAGGCGTTATTCGCAAAGCTTTACGAGCAGAACCAGGGAGCCGCGGGCGCAGGTCCCTCTCCCGATATGGGCGGAGCGCAGACAGCCGAGGAAGCGGGCTATACACAGGACGATAATGTTGTTGACGGCGATTTCAGAGAAGTGTAAAATTATTTAAGCGATATACGAACGGAGTGAGGGAATGCAATGTCCCTCACTCTTTATGGCAAAAACAGAGTGATTCGTGAATTGAAGCTTTGCTCCGCATATGCGGGGCGAAAGGTTAGGAGGATTAATCATGGCGGATAAAAGAGACTACTACGAAGTCTTGGGAGTGCCAAAGGACGCGGACGACGCGGCTCTCAAAAAAGCGTACCGCGTGCTGGCGAAAAAATATCACCCGGATACCAACCCCGGGGATAAGGAGGCGGAGGCTAAGTTCAAGGAGGCTTCCGAGGCATATGCCGTTTTAAGTGATCCTCAGAAGCGCCAGCAGTACGACCAGTTCGGCCATGCGGCGTTTGAAAACGGAGGCGGTCCCGGCGGAGCGGGCGGCTTTGATTTCGGCGATATGGGAGATATATTCGGCGACATATTCGGCGATTTGTTCGGCGGAGGCAGAAGGCGCGGCGGCGGGAGCGGTCCGCAGAGAGGCGCGAATCTGCGGGCGGGCATAAGGGTTACGTTTGAGGAGGCTGTTTTCGGCTGTGAAAAGGAGCTTGAGCTTACCCTTAAGGATCCCTGCCCTACCTGCAACGGCACGGGAGCGAAGCCGGGGACAAATCCCGTAACCTGCTCAAAGTGCGGGGGCAAGGGACAGGTAACATATACGCAGCAATCTCTTTTCGGAATGGTCCGCAACGTCCAGACCTGTCCCGAATGTAAGGGCAAGGGCAAGATAATAAAGGACAAATGCCCCGACTGCTACGGCAGCGGCTTTATATCCGCCCGCAAAAAAATACAGGTGTCCGTTCCGGCGGGAATCGACGACGGGCAGAGCATAAGAATCAGAGGAAAGGGCGAGCCGGGCGAAAACGGAGGCGAAAGAGGCGATTTGCTGGTTGAGGTTACGGTTTCGAGATCGCCTGTATTCCAAAGACAGGATACCGCGATTTATTCCACGGTGCCCATAAGCTTTGCGGACGCCGCCCTCGGAGCGACAATCCGCATAAAGACCGTGGACGGCGAGGTGGAGTATGACGTAAAGCCGGGTACGCAGACGGATACGAGAGTAAGACTGAGGGGCAAGGGCGTTCCCTCACTCAGAAATTCGCAGGTAAGGGGCGACCATTACGTTACTCTTGTCGTAACCGTGCCGGAAAAGCTTAACGAGGAGCAGCGTCAGGCGCTCATAGCCTTTGACGCGGCGATGAATAACGGCACTAAACGGGAGGAACACAGGAAAAAGAAGGGCTTATTCAAGTAGGTTTTTTCGGGAGCGTTTAATGGAATTTAATGATTCTCAGCTAAAGGCGGTAAAGCATGGGGAGCGTCCCATGCTCGTGATCGCCGGACCGGGCTCGGGCAAGACCGCAGTGCTCACAGCCCGTATCCAAAATCTTATAGACGAGTACAGGGCGGAGCCGAGCAGGATCCTTGTAATTACCTTTACGAAAGCCGCCGCCTTGCAGATGGAGGAGCGCTTCGTGCGCCTGATCGGCAGGCGCTGCGGCGTGACCTTCGGCACGTTTCATGCGGTTTTTTTCAAAATTCTTCGTGCAACCTACAACTATTCCGTTGAAAATATAATAAAGGACGATAAAAGGGAATTTATCATAAGGCAGGCGGCGGAGCGCAGCAAAGCCGAGCCTGAGGATATGAACGAATTTATCCGCGATATTTCGGGAGAAATAAGCCGCGTAAAGACCGAGGGCACGGATATTGAGGCATATTATTCAAAAAGCTGTCCCGAGGAGGAATTCAGGCAGATTTATAAATATTACGAGACGAGGCTGCGCCAATCGGGGCTTTTGGATTTTGACGATATGCTGCTCCTCTGCCGCAGACTGCTCTGCGAACGGCGCGATGTGCTGGAGGCTTGGCAGCGCCGTTACAAATACATACTCATAGACGAATTTCAGGATATAAACAGGATTCAGTACGAGGTCGTTAAAATGCTCGCGCTTCCCGAAAACAACCTTTTTATCGTGGGCGACGACGACCAAAGCATATACGGCTTCAGAGGCTCAAGACCCGATATAATGCTGAATTTTGAAAGGGATTTTCCGAACGCGCGCCGCGTGGTGCTCGATACGAATTACCGTTCGGCGGGAAACATTGTTGAGGCGGCGGGAAGGGTGATTGCGCACAATAAGGCGCGCTTTGCCAAAAACATTGCCTCCGCGAACGAAGCGGGCGCAAAGGTGGAAATCGCCGAATTTGTTACGGAAGCGGAGCAGTACGAGCGTATTGCCGATATGATAAGGGAGGCGGTCAAAAACGGCGCGTCCTACGCGGATTACGCGGTTATTTTCAGAATCAACGCCGCCGCCGCGCCTCTCGTGCGAAAGCTTATGGAAAAAAATATCCCGTTTCTGCTGCGCGACGGCGTGCCCAATATTTTTGAGCATTGGATTGCGGCGGACATAAGGACATATATCGCGGTCGCGTCGGGCAGCCGCCGCCGAAGCGATTTTTTGCGCATAATGAACAAGCCGAAGCGCTATATCGGCAGGGATTATCTGACCTCGGAGGAGATTTCCCTAGACGAGCTGGAAAAGCTTTACGAGGATAAGCCTTGGATGACGGAAAGGCTTGACAAGCTTGGAGACGACCTTAACGCAATGGCAAAAATGCCGCCCTATGCGATGATTAACTACCTTCGGCGCGGAGTGGGCTATGACGGCTATCTTGCGCAGTACGCGAAAGAGCATGGACTTGAAGCCAAGGAGCTTTACGACGTTATCGACGAGCTTATGGAGAGCGCAAAGCCATTTAAAAGCTTCGAGCTGTGGTTTGAGTATATCGAAAGCTACACGCGTGAGCTTAAGGAGGGCTATGACAGGGCGAGGGCGTCGGACGAGGCGGTGACGCTCACCACCATGCACGGCTCAAAGGGGCTTGAGTACGACTGCGTTTTTATACCCGACGCAAACGAGGGGTCCACGCCCTACAAAAAAGCGGTTTTGGAGCCGGATATAGAGGAGGAGCGCCGTATGTTCTATGTCGCCATGACAAGAGCGCGCCGCAGCCTCAATATTTTTTACAGTCTGAAAAGACATAACCGCGAGCAGGAACCGTCCAGGTTCGTGAGGGAGATAATGGGGGAGAGGGACTGAAAACGCCGTTTTTTCTGTCCCTTAAGTATTTAGTCTGCAAGAACGTAAATTCTAATTTTTGTCCCAAAATCATTGACATTTGTCCCTAGATACAATATAATGACATTGTAAAAAACGGCTTTATTGTTTAGAGCAATTTTTAAACTTTCTTTTGACAATCGGCAAAAAGGAGATCCAGATGAAAAAGAAAAATGTAATTAACCTTATTAAATATTACTCCGAAGAAAATGATGCCGGATTTAGAAACGAAGCATATGAAATAGCGCGTGACTTTGATGAAAACGGAGACTATCAGCTCTCGGAATATATTATGTCATTATTGTCCAATGCAAATACTTTCGTGCCCCAAATTGATAAAACGGAGCTGCCTTTTTTTGAAAAAACCGCTTTGAACAACGATTCTTTGCCTTTGCCCGAGGCTATTGAACAAGATATTATAGGCATAGTAAACGCTATAATAAAAAAATCGGGTATCAACAAATTTTTATTTCAGGGAGCGCCCGGTACAGGCAAAACCGAGTCGGCGAAGCACATTGCACGTATACTTGGAAGGGAATTGTATTCTGTGGATTTTTCCTCGGTCGTGGACAGCAAGCTCGGACAAACGCAAAAAAATATTTCCAATTTGTTCAATGAAATCAATACGCTTCCGTCGCCTGAAAAAATAGTCATTCTTTTTGATGAAATAGACGCAATAGCATTGGATCGAACCAATAATAATGATCACAGAGAAATGGGAAGAGTAACGTCCTCAATACTGAAGGAATTGGAGCGTTTAAATGAAAGAGTGGTATTGATTGCCACGACAAACCTGTTCCAGTATTTTGACAAAGCTCTTATAAGACGATTTGACTTTGTTATTGATTTCAATCGATATACTCGGAAAGATTTAATTGATGTTTCGGAAAGTATTTTAAATAATTTTTTGAACAAATTCAAATGTACGGGAAAAAATATCAGACTTTTCAGAAAAATAATCAGCTTGTTGGAGCCGATTCCTTATCCGGGAGATTTGAAAAATATGATTCGTACTTCCATTGCATTCAGTAACCCGTCAGATGAATTTGACTATATGAAAAGATTGTATACCGCCGTTATGAAAAACGAAAAAACGGAATTACAGGAAATGAAGTCTCAGGGATTTACTACAAGGGAGATAGAAATACTTACGGGTATTTCAAAAAGTCAGGTTGCAAGAGGGCTGAAGGTGAATAATAATGAATAACATTTTACAGCTAAAGGGACAATTTAATTCGCAAAGCAATCGCGCCGGATTTGGCGGAATCAATATTCCCGTAAACGGAAGGGTTACGGCACGGCATATCTTGGATTTAAAAGAGCAGCTGGAGAATTGCTTGGAATATTGGGAGAGGGATACAAGAATCAACGGAGCCTTAATCAGCGCATATTACAATCACGTTGTTGCCAAGAGCAACAGAATTAAGGGATTATTGTGTATAGGAAGCGCCGATCCAAACGAATTTATTCGAGGCTCGAAATTTTACGGAGATAATCCCGTTCAGCATGTATTTACCTACTATATAAAGCTCGCAGAAATAAGGGAATCTATCAAGAGATTGGAAATATGCGCGGGCATAGTTGACAGCAAATATGGCGGAACAGTAATATATGAGCAAATTAAAGCGCTTAACGAGAATTCGGATTATATAGATTCCGAATTATCAAAAACTTGTTTTTTAAAGGTAATCTCTGATGCGTATTATGTAAACAGATTTCACGTTGACACAGATAAAGACGCTGAAAAAATCAGTGAAAATTCGATTATAACCATATACAAAACCGAGAAACGAACCTCCGAGCTTTTGGAGGGCATTGGTATTAAGACAATGGATAAACGAATTTTAGACGAAACAACAATACTATTGGCGCCCGATGAAATCAAACTATTGTGTGACCGTATGCCCTACCTCATTTCGATGGGTGTGCGCGATTTGTCGGAAATCGTTATTGAAGATATTTTCAAAACGGATTCCGATATTATGAAAATTCCTTCTCCCTCCGGGGAGGCTACTGTTGGCGTGATAGATACCCCGTTTTATCAAGACGTTTATTTTAAGGATTGGGTCACTTATGTTCATAGGATAGATAAAAACATTGAAATAGAAGATTCAGATTATGAACACGGTACGGAAGTGACTTCAATAATTGTTGACGGGCCTTCCATAAACCCTGAATTGGATGACGGCTGCGGGCGTTTTAAAGTAAAGCACTTTGGCGTAGCAAAACACGGACGCTTTAGCTCATTTACAATATTAAGAGAAATACGGGAAATCGTATCGGAAAACCGTGATATTAAAGTGTGGAATCTATCATTAGGCTCTGCAATGCAAATTGACGGTAACTTTATATCACCCGAAGCCGCCGAGCTTGATAAGATTCAATGTGAATATGATGTGATATTTATTGTGGCAGGAACAAACAGACCAAAGGATAAGCCGGAAGGTATGAGAATCGGTGCGCCTGCCGATTCGCTCAATGCACTTGTGGTAAATTCCGTTAATCTCAACAATGAGCCTGCAACTTATTACAGGGTTGGTCCTGTTCTGTCCTTTTTTAACAAACCGGATATAAGCTATTATGGAGGTGACAAAGGACAGTATATAAAGACATGCTCACCTACGGGTGTGAATTATGTCAGCGGTACATCCTTTGCAGCTCCGTGGATAACAAGAAAAGTGGCATTTTTAATACATAATTTGGGCTTATCGCGTGAGGTTGCAAAAGCGCTGATAATAGATTCGGCGGCAGGCTGGGACAGAAAGGACGATATTTCACATTCTATCGGTTACGGAATTGTTCCCATAAAAATAGAAGATATTGTAAAAACCAAAGAGGATGAAATCCGTTTTATTATGACAGGGGCGGCAGACGCTTATGAAACGTATACTTATCACATTCCCGTTCCCGCATATAATGAAAAACACCCTTTTTTTGCCCGTGCCACATTGTGTTATTTCCCAAAATGTCTGCGAACTCAAGGCGTGGATTATACAAGCACGGAGATGGATATTCATTTCGGACGAGTAAAAGAAGAAAAAGTAATATCGAAAAGGAACGGCTTGAAAACGGAAAAAACCCGCGTTAAAATTATCCCGCTCAACGGCAATAAGCAGGGCAGTGCAGAGTATAGCTTTTTGCCTGAAGAAAATATGAGAAAAATGTATCGTAAATGGGACAATGTTAAGCATATAAACGATAGAGTCAAAAAAAATGCAAAGCCCCTAAAATCATACGGTACAGGCGACTGGGGATTAAGCATTATAACAAAAGAAAGGCTTCGGGAAAAGAACGGAAAGGGAATGCCCTTTGGCGTTGTTATTACTTTAAAGGAAATGAACGGAAAAAACCGGATAGACGATTTTATCAAGCTTTGTATGATTAGAGGCTGGATTGTAAACCAAATTGATATTACAAACAGAGTTGACCTATATAACAAAGCAGAAGAAGAAATTGAGTTTGAATAATACGTTTATAAGGGATTTGGCGTATATTCCGAAAAAATTATTGAAATTGGCGGCAAAGGTGATATTATGATTATGGGAAATTATACAAAAATATAAGTGCGGCACAGACGAATACGACATATTATTTTTTTCGCGGGTGCCGTTAAGGAAAGAAAGGTGATTTTGCGATGAAAAAGATAATACGAATCTTACTGGCTGCGGTAATGGGAGCGTCATTTCTCCTTACAGGCTGCGGCAAATCGGGAAGCCCCGAGAGCGGCGCGCTGACTTGGGGAAACTGGAACAACTACAACAAATACAGACCGCTTTGGGAGCTTGTGGAAAAAAACTGCCCAGATGTTGAGCTTGAATACATACCCTACTCGGGAGGCAACGGTACGGGCTACGGCTGGATTCAGATGAGGGAGGACGATATTCCCGATATATTTACGTCATCGCAGCTCCTCGACGAGGATTTGGCAAAGGAAAAGCTTGTGGATCTTTCGAGCTACGATTTTATAGGCGAGTTTCCGACGGCACTGCTGGATCAGGTTTCAATCGACGGCGGAATATATATGCTTCCCACAGTAAACGCAATGTTCGGCATAGTTTATAATAAAACGCTTATGGAGGAGCACGGCTGGGAGCTGCCCAACACCATCGACGAGCTGGAGACGCTCTGCGCCGAAATACGGGAGGCGGGGCTTATACCCGGAATACTGGGCACGCAGCTTACGGGAACCCCCTTTTCGGCGGTGTTCAATATTGCCAAAACCGACTGGCTCACCACTCCCGAGGGCGTTCAGTGGGAAAAGGATTTTCTTGCGGGAAACGCGACTGCCGAGGGAATGTGGGAAAATACGATGGAGCAGGTTCAGCGTTACATAGATATGGGAATGTTTACCACGGACCCCGATGACCGCTCCAACGGAGAGCTTGTCACCGAGTATCTCGGAAAGCGGAAAACGGTATTTTTAACAATGTCCAACAACGTATCGTCCGTGACCCTGGAAAACGGCGACGAGCTGGGAATGATGCCCTATATCGGAGAGGACGGAAGCAAAAATATCTATATGTACAGTCCCAACACCTATTTCGGTATCAGCAAGCGGCTGACAGAGCCGGGCAACGAAAAAAAGCTGGAGGACGCAATAAAGGTACTGTCGGTGATGTTTTCCTTGGAGGGACAGCAAAGCCTTGAAAGCAAGACCTCGCCCTGCCTTGTGGCAGTGAGCGAAAAGGTAACCTTGCCCGAGGATTCCATAATTTACGATGCACAGCAGGCAATGCGCGAGGGACGTGCGTTCCCCATGACATATGCTCATTGGGACATGGTTCTTGCGGACATGGGACAAGCCTTTAAGGAATGGATCCGCGGTGAAAACGATATGGACGGAGCCAAAAGCATAGCCCGTATGGACGAGCTGCAAAGCGCGTATTTGAGCAATAGGGACAATACGTATTTCTGCGAGAGCACGGCGGATTTTACACTTGAACAAACCGCACGGCTGGTTGCAAAGGCATTGGGAAGCCAAACGGGTGCCGACGCGGTATTGATGCCCATCGACCGTTACCACGAAGGCTTTGAGCTTAAAGCGGGCGTAAGCGGAATGCTTTACAAGGGGCAAATAAATACCGAAGTGCTTGCCTCGATCGTTCCCGGCTATAACGGCGAATATGCGGTGATGACCATGACAGGCGCGGAAGCTAAGGCTCTTGCCGAGGCGGGCTTTGACGCGGCGGGCGACGGCGAGGTATTCTCTTATGTTCTTGAAGCAAGGGGCGGAGCGCTCGAGGATAATATTTCTTATAAAATAGTATTCCCCATGAACGGCTATACGGAGCAAAACGCAGAACAATACGGGGCTGTGGTTGAAAAGGGATCGATACGCGATTTCCTGCACCAATGGCTTGCGGAACAGAAAACGGTTTCGCCCGGCGGAAACCTGTGGGAATAGTTTTCGGGAGGAGATAATTGTGAAAAGAATTATTTCTCTGATACTGACGGCAGTAATTACGGCAGGTATTCTGTCGGGCTGCGCGGGCGGCGGTAAAAGTACTCGGGAGCAGGTGACGATAGCCCTATGGGGCGATCAGCTTACCGAGCAGTACGGGGAGTATCTTCGCGACAGGTTTCCCGATGTGGACTTTACCTTTTATGTCGCAACCAACTCTGCGGATTTTTACCGCTTTAAGGATGAGCATGACGATCTTCCCGACATAATGACCGTTAGGAGATTTGCGCTGCGCGACGTTGCGGAGCTTAAGGATTCTCTTATGGATTTGAGCGATACGGAGATTGCGGGGACCTTCCCGCAGTCATATCTGCGCAGCTATACCTATGAGGACGGCACGGTTAATTGGCTTCCCACCTGCGCGGAGGTGGACAGCATTATCATAAACAAGACGATGCTGGAAAAATACGGTATTTCCGTTCCCAATAATTATGAAGAATTTATTGCTGCCTGCGACACGCTTCGCGATAACGGCGTACGCCCCTTTTTGTCGAATTTCGGCGCGGACTATACCTGTATGGAGGTGCTTCAGGGCTTGTCCTCCGAAATCCTCACCTCGCAAAAGGGGAGAGAATGGCGGCAGCTTTACGAATCGGGACAGACAAGCTCCTTAAGCGAGGAGGTATGGCTGCCGATATTTGAACGTATGTATGAATTTATCGAGCATACGGGGATAACTGCCGACGACTTGAACCTTACCTATGAGGGCGTATTTGACAAATACGCGGCGGGCGAGACGGCAATGATAAGAGGAACGGGCGACGAAACCGAGCGTTACAAAACGGACGAAACGGACTCCGTTCTTATGCCGTATTACGGAGACAGCGAAAGCGGCAACAGGTATTTGACATATCCTGCGTTTCAGATAGCCGCGAGCATAAGAGCCGAGGAGACTCCCGAACGTAAAGAGCTTATTCTTGATATTTTGGAGGCTATGCTCAGCGAGGACGGGCTTCGCAGGATAGCGGCGAACCAAAATATGGTATCCTACAACAGCGATATAAGCATTGATATGTCGCCCTCATTAGACGGTGTGAAGCCTTACGCCGACAGCAACCGTTTGTATATACGCCTTGCCTCGTCGGATATGTTTTCCGTATCGCAGCGGATAGTGGACGGAATGATAAGCGGCGAATATGCCGACGCAAAAGCCGCGCTTGCTGCGTTTAATGCCGAAATGTCCAAGGATAAAGAGCCTGACGCCGCCGTCGCGCATATTGACAAGAGCTTTTCCTATGCCTTCAAGCCAAACGGGGGCAGCGAGGCAGCCTCGGCGGTAATGAATTCCGTCAGAGAGGAGTTGGGAACGGAGCTTTTGATAGCTCCCGCCGCTTATGTTGCGGGCAATATCTCAGCGGGAGATTATACCGAAAACGAATTGCAGTTTTTGACCATGGGCGAGGGCGTATCGACGCTTATCTGTGAAATGACGGGCGAGCAGCTTTTTAAGTATATGGATTATGTGCTGACGGCGTCGGGCAAGCGCGGCTCTGTGGTGAACGATTCGACGCTCTATGTATCAAGCGGCTTTGAAATGTCCGTTAAAAAGACTGCCGACGGTTATCGGCTTGAAAATCTTACCGTTCACGGCAGCAGTCTTGACAAGGACAGCGTCTGCTCCGTGGCAGTGATAGGGAATCTCGCGCTTATGGTGAGCGACGCTCTGGAGGCGGCGGGCGTTACAAAATACAGTGAAGCAAAGGATTATAAGCAGGCGCTGACCGAGCGCCTTATCGGGGGAAAGCAGCTTGCCAAGCCCGATGATTATATCGTTTTGGAATAAATTGTACCAAAAAGAGGAGATATGGCAATGAAGGCCGAAAATAGAAGAAAATATCTTGCATTTGCGCTGACTGCGTGTATGCTTGCTTTTCTGCTGATTGGAGGAGCTTTTTTTACAAGGTATCTTAACTCGCAGATATTTGCGGAGCGAACGACGCAGCTTTTGGAAATAACGACGCAGGTTCGCGCTAATCTGGACAATGCGCTGAACTCACACTGGAATTATCTTAACGCAGCCGTCAACCTATTGGAGGAGCGGGAGCTTGAATCCTCCGAGCAGACCTCGGAGCTTATAGGAGAGCTTGAAAGCATAATAGACGCAAGCAGCCTCGGCTCACGGCTGATACTGCTTGACAGCTCGGGAAACTGCTACGATTCCGAGAAAAAGCACGGCGTTTGGTCGGATATTAATACAATATCGGACGGAAAAGACAGATATACTTTTATTTCAGACAGCGAGATTTACGATGGCAGCCACTGGGCTTTTGTAAAAAAGCTTCCCGAAGCCTTGGTAACAGGCGCGGATAATGTAGCCTTCACTCATCTGATACTGCTGAAGGACGTCAGAAGCTTTTCCGAGTATTACGACAGCTCCGCCTACGGCAGCAGAAACGAAACATATATTTTAAAGAGCAACGGCACCCGTATGCACGACGATACCTCCCAAAACGAAATAATTCGTACATACAACGTTTTGAAATCCCTTGAGGAAATGGACGGACAGCGCTATACCGACATAAGCACCGCGCTTAAAAAGACGGATACCTTAAGCGCAAACTTCAAAAAGGACGGCTTGGAATACTATTACTGCATTACCTCTTTGGATGAATATGACACTATGCTGCTGTTTTTGATACCCTCGGAGTATGTGGCGGCAAACACGGTGGGAATGGTCAGAGCCGTCGTCCGCGCATTGGTGCTTTTCGTAGTCGTTCTTCTTATGCTGTTGGTTCTTGCCGCCGTAGCCTTTGCGCAGCAGCACAGCAGCGCGCGGCTGTTCAAGCAGGAGCAAATCAACCTAAAGCATCAGAAGGAAATGAACCAAAGGCTGGAGGAATCCAACTCTATGCTTGCGTCGGCAAAGGAAACCGCGGAGCAGGCATTGCGCATAGCGGAGGAGGCGAACAGAGCCAAAAGCTCCTTCCTCTCCAATATGAGCCACGACATACGAACGCCTATGAACGCCATTATCGGATTTTCAACGCTTTTAACCAGAGACGCGGAAAATCCCGAAAAGGTAAGGGAGTACACAAAAAAGATTACCTCCTCGGGACAGCATTTGCTGGGGCTTATCAACGACGTTCTTGACATAAGCAAGATTGAGGCGGGAAAAACCACGCTTAATCAGTCGGAGGAAAATATCGTAGACCTGATCGGGGACCTTGACGGAATAATCCGTCCCCAAATGAAAGCGAAGGGACATACCTTTGAGGTGCTGAGCCGCGATATAAAGCACGAGCAGGTTATAATGGACAAGCTGCGGCTGAATCAGATACTGCTTAATCTGCTTTCAAACGCGGTAAAATATACTCCCGACGGCGGACTGGTGACCCTTACGGTCCGGGAGCTTCCTCAGACAACGGGGGCTATCGCCAACTACCGTTTTACCGTTGAGGACAACGGCTACGGTATGAGTCCCGAATACCTGAAAACCATTTTTGATACCTTTACCCGTGAGGAGGACAGCATTACAAACAAAATACAGGGTACGGGACTTGGCATGGCAATCACCAAAAACCTTATAGACCTTATGGGCGGCACTATCGCGGTGGAAAGCGAAAAGGGCAAGGGAACAAAATTCACCGTAGACTTGGGGCTTCACATCAGTGAAGAGGAGATGGATCAAAGCTTTTGGGCTAATCACAATATTACAAGGATTCTCGCCGTTGACGACGAGGAAGTAACCTGCCGCAACATTCAGCTCAGTATGGAGGGCACGGGAGTTACCGTCGATTACGCTTTGGACGGTAAAAGCACTTTGGAAAAAATCAGGCAGTCCGAGCGGGAAAACGACCCTTACAGCTTAGTTCTTGTTGATTGGCAGATGCCCGGCATGGACGGCATAGAAACAGCAAGAAGGATACGCGGGGAAGCCCTCGAACACACTCCCATAATAATTCTTACCACTTACGATTGGTCGGAGCTTGAGGACAGCGACGCGGTCACGGCAGTGGACGCGTTTCTTGCAAAGCCCTTTTTCCTCACGAGCTTCCGTCAGAAGGTGAATATGGTACTGAACCGTGAAAAGGAGAGCGGCGAGGACCGGGAAAAGCCCGATGAGGAAAGCGTTTTGAAGGGAATGAATATACTGGTTGCCGAGGATAACGAAATAAACGCGGAAATACTCGGAGAGCTGCTGGCTATGTCGGGGGCAGACTATGAGATATGCGAGAACGGAAGGCTTGCCGTAGAGGAATTTGAACGCTCCGAGCCGGGCAAGTACGGACTGATACTGATGGATATTCAAATGCCCGTGATGAACGGATATGACGCGACGCGCGCTATAAGGGCGCTTGCTCACCCCCGCGCGCGAACAATACCTATTATCGCCATGACTGCGAACGCTTTCGCGGAGGACGTAAGGGACGCCCTTGAAGCGGGTATGAACGCCCATGTGGCGAAGCCCGTTGATATGTCGGTTTTGGAGCAAACGGTCAAAGCGGTGCTTGACGGTGCTTAAATATGTTCATATAATCAAACGGGACTGCGGCTTCTGCCTTTTGGCAGAAGCCGCAGTCCTGTTGTCTGTACGGAATTATTTTATTCCTGCGGCGCGAGCACGAAATCGTCCAGGTTCCCCCAGGAGCCTGACGGGGCTTTCACTCTTGCGCCGACGGTAATTGTACCCGATTCGCAGGAAATATTTTCGATTACGGGGTATTGGTATTCCGACCAGCCCGTAAGCTCGACGCTCTGCGTGTATTCCCTGCCGTCGGAAACGGCGTAAATTTCGATTTCCTGCGGAGTTATGTCGCTGCCGTGCAGGACGGCGGAAAATTTATAGCTTCCCGCCTTGAGGTTTTTAACTTCCTGCTCCGCGGTGAAGTTTACGCCGCCGTCCGAGGTGGAATAGAAGTGGAGCGATTTGGAGCCCGTTACCGCGTCCGACTGCTTGTCGATAATATAAAGCTCGGAGGTCGTATCGTCAATATTGCTTATGCTCCACATTGAAGCGTCCTCCTCCTCAAAGCTGTAATTTTCCACATAATTCAGTTCGACGATTTTGACGGTCGCGGTAACGCCGTATTTGTCGGAGCCGCTGTCGGCGGTCCCCTTTACCGCATAGGTCCCGAGCTTTTCAAACTGCGAGAAATCAGCGTCCCATGATACGTCGATTTCGGCGGTTTCCCCGTTGTTGTACACGGCGGTTACCTTTTCGGGGAGAGGGACCTCGTCGCCTATTCTTACGATAAAATAAGGATTTATCACGCTGTCGATCCTTACGTCGGTGGTCGCGCCCTCCTTCATAAGTCTGAACACCGCAAGCGAGGCGAGCGGCTTTCCCTCGAAATCAAACATTGCCTGATTGTCCCATGAGCTGCCGCCGTAATATTTTCCCGCGTCGTCGGGGTCGTAGTCGGAGGAGTAGGAGGACGCCCAGCCGGAGCCGTATTCCTCCCACACGGGGAAGCGGCTGTCGTAATCCGTGCCCGGAACGGGAATCCATGCAGGCTCCCAATAGCATATGCCTATTCCGGCTTCGCCGATATTGACCACCGCCTCGGTTACGTCCCTTATGCAGTCCGCCTGTCCTTGGACGGTTACCGCGTAGGGGAAAACGGCGGTGGTCATGCCCTCGCTTATGCTGTTGCCGGAGCCATCGCCGTCGTCGTAGGTGTATGCGTAAGAAATCTCAAGCACCATTGCCTTTTTGTTGTATTTATCGGCAACGGTTCTGAGAACCTCGGTGAGATTGTCGAGCGACCCGTGCCAGTACGGATAATACGAGGTGCCGAAAACATCGTAGTCCACCTTAAATTCGTTTAAAAGCTGCGCAAAGGAGTAGTAGTTTTCGGGACTTTCGGGGTTTGTCAGATGTATTGCCAAAAGAATGTCCCTTTCAAATTCCTCTTGAAGCTTCCTGACAGCCTCGCCTCCCGAAGCCATAAGCTTGCAGACGGCGCTTTTTTTGGTTTCGCCGCTCATGCCCGTGGTCGTTTCGTTCCCGAGCTGAACCATTGTCACGTTCACGCCCGCGTCCAGTATTTTTTTGAGGGATTCGTATGTAAAATCGTAAAGAGCCGTTTTCTTCGCCTCAATATCCATATCCGCCCATGCCTTGGGCGCCATCTGCTTTGAAGGGTCCGCCCAAAAATCGGAATAATGGAAGTCGATTATGCAGCCCATGCCGTACTGCGTGGCGCGTTTTCCTATCTCAATGGCTGTATCGACGTCGTTGTTGCCGCCGCCGTAGCCCCTGCCGTCGGCGTCGTAAGGGTCGTTCCATACGCGGATCCGCACGGCGTTCACGCCGTTTTCGGCGAGCGTGAGCAAAAGATCCTGCTCCACGCCCTTGTCGCCGTAATAAACAACGCCGCTTTTTTCCTGCGAAATAAGGCTCGAAACATCGCAGCCGAAAATGAAATCGTCGGGAAGATTTTCGACCTTTTGGACGAATATGCCCGAGGGCGCGTCGGATAAGACTACCTTTGTCTGCCGACTGTCGTTTTGCGCGCAGGCGGTGAAAAGCATAAGCGCCGAAAGCGCGGCGGGAATTATTTTTTGCAGTTTCATAATTATACCTCATAAAATACTTGATATTTTTGGATTTGTTGTTATAATAATAAAAGAACAACCGATTGCGCATTTATTGTAGCACATAAATCGCGCAAGGTAAAGAGGAATTTTTGGGAGAACGGCGGAAAAATGGAATCCAATATCGGGGATAATAAAAGCGTTGATAAAATGACGATAGGCGACGTGGCGGAGGCGCTCGGCGTGTCCAAAACCACGGTGTCAAGGGCTATTTCGGGAAAGGGGCGCATAGGAAACGCCACGAGGGATAAGGTGCTTGATTTCATAAGCAGGCATAATTATACTCCGAGCGCAATAGCAAAGGGGCTTGCGCAGTCCAAAACCTATAATATAGGCTGGGTGATCCCGGGAGATTACGGAATCACGGATCTGCCCTTTTTTCAAAGGTGCCTTATGGGGATTGCGGAAATGGCTTCGCCGCTTCAATACGATATTCTTGTGTCCATGGTTTCGGAAAACGATATAAGCCGCTTGGAGCGCGCGGTTACGAATCATAAGGTGGACGGCGTAATTCTCGGCAGAACCCTCAAAAACGATCTCGCGGCAGAATACCTTCTGAATCAGGGAATGCCCTTTGTGGCAATCGGAACCGTGAACGACGAGCGGGTGGTGCAGATTGACAACGACCACCGAAGCGCCTGCCGCGAGCTGGTGTCGCTTCTTATGATGAAGGGGCTGCGCCGCATAGGTCTGATCGGTGGCAGCAGCACGCATACGGTAACGGAACAGAGGCTTGCGGGCTTTATGGACGCCTTTGACGACGCGGGGCTGGAGCTTGACGGGGACAGCATTTTTCTTGACGCGGAGACGGGCTTTTGGTTGGACAAGGCGGTTGAGGCGCTTATGGCGCGCGGTACCGAATGCATCGTATGTATGGACGACTCGATTTGTGTCAATGCTATCAATAAACTCGGCAGGGACGGAATAAAAATTCCCTCTGACGTCAAAATCGCCTCGTTTTTCGACAGTCCGCGGCTTGAAGCGGGGATTCCCGCGGTTACGGCGCTCAACTTCGACACGGCGACGCTGGGACGCGAGGCTTGCAGGATACTTATGAACCTTATCGACGGCAGGGAGGTAAGCCACAGGACGCTTTTGGGCTACGATATTGCGATTAAGGACTCGACAAAATAAAACGAAAAACGGTGTTGACTTTTGTTTTCCGTAATGCTAAACTCGTTTTATAAAAATGAACAACCGATTGCGCAAAACGGGCGCGCCTGCTGTTATGCAAGCGATTGCGGCGGCGCTTCCGATAATAATTAAAATAAATTAGGGAGAAATGAAATGGATAAGTTTGTCGTTAATATTATTCACCGTCCCGAGATGGTTCCCGAATACGCCGAGAAGGTTACGGGACAGGGAAGGGAGGAGGACATCGGGAGAAAGAGCCTTCTGACCGAGTCGCTCGACATTTTCAAGACGCAGCAGGAATGCGCGCACAAGAACGGGCTTAAGACTACCATTCAGATGACCTATGCCAGTCTTTTCAACGAGGAGGCGATTTCCCTTGCAAAGGCGCACCACGAGGAATTCGGCGACGAGATAGGGCTTACGCTTCTCGGTCTGCCCTGCAAGGAATTTCGCGAAAAATACAAAACAAAGGATTTCTGCATCTGGATGTTTTCCATGGAAGACAAGATGTCGATAGTTGACGATGTGTTCGGCAAGTTCCGCGAGGTGTTCGGTTTTTACCCTGAATCGACAGGCTCGTATTATATGGACGCGGAGCTTACCAATTATATTAAATCGAAGTACCCCTCCGTTAAGTGTGCGGTTGCAACCTGCTGGGAGGAGGGTCCCAAGGCGTACCATACCTGCAATAATTCATGGTACACGTTCATGGACGGCGGTCCGTGGGCGCCGTGGATCCCCTCCAAGCAGAACACGCACGCTCCCGCCGCCAATGAGGAGGAGGACAGCGGGATTGTGGCGATTCCCCATCTTTCGAGGGATCTGATAGCCTGCTATGACGGCAACGGCTCCAATTTCGGGATGCACCCGCAGAATGTGCTGCGCGG
>JAMPDT010000023.1 GCA_023665525.1 Butyrivibrio sp.
GCGCGCGGCCCGAATCCGGCTCGTACTTTAGGGCGACCGCGAAATGCGTGGGGTTCGTGATTACAACGTCCGCCTCGGGCACCGCCTGCATCATTCTGCGCCTTGACGCCTCCTGCATACGCCGTCTCTGCTTGCCCTTTACGTCGGGGCTTCCCTCGGTGTCCTTGTATTCGTCCTTGACCTCCTGCTTGGTCATCTTCATATCGTCCTTGAATTTGAACTTTTCAAAGACAAAATCCGCGATTCCGACTATCAGATAGACAATGCTTATCGTCATTCCCAAATCCAGTATGATTTCACCCATGGCGGCGACCGCCGCGCCGAGCGTCATATCATACATATTGAAAAGCAGTCCGATTTGGTCCTTAAGCTTATTATATGCCACAATCACGCATACGACAACTACCACTATCTGCTTTAAAAGCTGGACTACCGTCTTAACGCTGAAAAGACGCTTAACGCCGTTAATCGGGTTGAACTTGTCAAATTTGGGCTTCATCGGCTCGGTGCTGACCTTCCACTTCACCTGAACAAGGTCCATAACAAACGAAAGCACGAACCCAATGGCAAGTATCGGCAGCAAAATAACAATGATATTGAGCAGTCCGTCCTTTATAAAATTGGTCAAATATCTTCCAACGGAATCAAACTCAAGGCTCGCGCCCGACAAATCCCCGATTTTCGTGTAGGTTTCCCGAAAGCCCGACATCAGGCTCTTGCCCATTGTCCCCACATATACCCTGAGGATTATGAAAAAAGCAAGCAGGATTACGGAGCCGCTCAAATCCTTGCTCTTGGCTACCTGTCCCTTTTTGCGGGCGTCGTCCAGCTTTTTTTGGCTGGCGGGCTCGGTCTTTGCCCCGCCGGGACCGTCCTTTGCGAAAAACTGGAGGTCGTATTTTATCATACAAGTCCTCCCGCCACGCTCTTTACCACCTGCTTCATCATGTTGAAGATCGCCGACGAAATCACCGGCAGCAGCCCCACCGTGAGGAACATTACCGCAAGCCCCAAAAGAAGCTTAAGCTGCACGCCGATTGAAAACATATGCATCTGCGGCGCGACCTTGGTAAGTATTCCCAACACGACGTTCAGCAGCATAATCGTGACGAATATGGGCAGCGAAAGCCTTATGCCAATAATAAAATAACTTGCGATAACCTCAAGGAACGAATCGTAAAGCGTTGTATTGATTGTCACCGCCCCGAAGGGTATTATCGAATATGAATCAACTATCGCCGAAATCAGGAACTGGTAAAGCCCCGAAATCAGCATAAGCAAAAATGTCGTGTAATAATAAAAGGTTCCCGTTACTCCCGTCTGCGTCCTCAGCGTCGGGTCGTACATATTCGCCATGGACAGACCGATATTTGTGTCAACAATATGTCCCATAAAGGTAAGCGCCTGTATGCAGACATTGCACACGAAGCCCAGCAGCAGCCCGACAACGCTTTCCTTTATGACAAGAATAGCATAGTCAAGCACCCCGGTGTATACAAGATTTTTGTCCGGCAGCATCATAAATATAAGTATGGATATAAAAAGAGAAAGCGAAACCTTTACTCTCTGCGGTATACCGGGGATCCCGAACATCGGCGCGGTATATACAAAGCTTGCAATACGCACCATGATCAGCAGAAAAACTTCCCAGTAATTCAATGCCACCTCAAAACTTAACATAACAGCACCGCCTGTACAAAAGTCATCTGATATATGTACTGAAATTAGACCAAAGCTCCGTCATATAATCCGTGAGCTTGGTCAGTATCCATGAGCCGAAAATCATCATTCCGAAAAAAACCGCGACTATCTTCGGCACAAAGGTAAGCGTCTGCTCCTGAATGGAGGTTATGGTCTGAAATATGCTTATTACCAAGCCGACCACAAGCGATATTATCAGAAGCGGCGCCGAGCATTCAATTATAAGAAACAACGCCTGTCTTGTAATATCTATTACCTGATCCTGCGTCATGCGAAATCACCCTCCGTCAGTAAAAGGTTTTGACCAAATTGCCGATTATCAGATTCCAGCCGTCCGCCATAACAAAGAGAAGTATTTTAAACGGCAGCGAAATCGTGGTGGGCGGAAGCATCATCATACCCATTGACATAAGCGCCGACGCGACCACCATATCTATGATTATAAACGGAATGTATATCAAAAAGCCTATTATAAACGCCGTCCGCAGCTCGCTCACAATAAAGCTCGGAATAAGCACGTATATCGGAATGTCGTCCATGGTCTGAACCTCGTCAATCTGCGCGATGTCCAAAAACATTCTTATATCCTTCGTATTGGTCTGCTCAAACATAAAATTGCGGATCGGCTCCACCCCGACGTCGTACGCCTCCTCCGCCGTTATCTCCTCCCTTGAAAGCGGCAGAATCGCGTCGTTGTACACCTGCGTGAAAACGGGCGCCATAATAAAAAATGTCAGAAACAAAGACAATCCTATAAGCACCTGATTGGGAGGGCTCGTCTGTGTTCCCAACGCCGTTCTCGTGAAATGCATCACAATAATGATTCTGGTGAAGGATGTGAGCATAATAAGAATGGAAGGTGCCAAAGCTATTACAGTAAGAACAAGCAATATCTGTAAAACGCTTGCTAAGTCACTTCCATTCCCCGCCGTTATTCCAATTGTAAAATTATCGGAAGAATCCGCCGTTGTCTCCGCGGGTGTTTCCGGGGTTATATCCGTTGCCCTGACATCAGATGTGTTGTATGCCGTTATAATAAAAGCAACAAGAAAAAGAACCGCAAACTTCATAATTACCGAAATGAGCCTATTTTTCTTCTTCATCATCTGCCTCTTCCTTACGCGAAAATCTGAATCTGTTGAAAACAGTACCGAAAGCCTCTCCGGCTCCCTCCGGCTCCTTCAATTCCAGCGTGTCCTCATTCACCTCGCCAATAAACGTAACCGTATCCTTGCACACGGCAATCAAAAAGGTCTTATCGCCCGCCTTGACAATCTCCAAAACCTTATTCGCGGAAAGCCGCATGCTTTCGATAATCTTAATGCTGCCGTGGCTCATATGCGACTTCTGGTACGAGCCCACCCACCGCGTGGTGAAATACGTTATTGCCAAAACAAGCACAAATATTATCGTTACGGTAATAAACTGAATAATGCTGTTATCGGATATTGCGCAAAATACCATATCAGCCGACTACTTTTCTGACTGCCTCAAGGACTCTGTCCGCCTGAAAGGGCTTTACTATGAAATCTCTCGCTCCCGACTGAATGGATTCGATAACCATCGCCTGCTGTCCCATTGCCGAGCACATAATCACGGCGGCGCCCGCGTCTCCCTCCTTTATCTTCTTGAGAGCCTGTATTCCATCCATCTCCGGCATGGTAATATCCATGAGTACAAGGTCGGGCTTAAGCTCATTGTACTTCTCAACTGCCTTCGCACCGTTCTCTGCTTCTCCGACAACATTGTAGCCGTTCTTGGAAAGAATGTCCTTAATCATCATTCTCATAAATGCAGCATCGTCGCAAACCAGTATATTCTTTGCCATCTTTTAATCTCCTTTTAAATTTAGGGTATGACTCCCTGTTTATTTAATATTCTAACACAGAACAAAAATTTTTGATACTGTTTTATTTAATAATTTCGGTAATTTTAACGCCGAAGCTTTCTTCGATTACCACAACCTCGCCCTTTGCGACATACTTGCCGTTGACAAGCACGTCTATCGGCTCTCCCGCAATCTTGTTAAGCTCCACGATGGTTCCCGGAGCAAACTCAAGGATTTCCTTAATGGATTTTGACGTTCTTCCCAACTCGACCGTGACCTCAAGAGGCACATCCATAATCAGGTCTATGTTCTCGTGTCCTCCCGCGGCGGACGCTCCCGAAAACGCCTGAAAGGCTGCCGGCTGCACATTGACGTTGGGCTGCGGCATTCCATATCCCGGCATGGGCTGCATCTGCGGCATTCCGTAGCCGGGCATAGGCTGCATCTGCGGCATTCCGTACCCCGGCATGGGCTGCATCTGCGGCATTCCCATATTGGGCATTGCCTGCTGCATCTGCGACATATCGGGCATCGGAGCGGGAGCCGGCTGCGGCTCGGGCGCGGGCAGAGGCTCGGGAATCGGAGCGGACGGAATATTTTCCGCCGGAGCGCCCGTTTCTCCCATAATGCTTGCCGAAAACGTTTCGTACAGATTCTCCGCGAAATCGAAGGGATAAAGCTGCATAATCTCGCTGTCTATCAAATCTCCGATCGTCATTCTGAAGGCAACCTTGACAAATCTCTTATTGAGGAACGACGGGAGAATGCCGCCGTCCTGCTTTTCGTTAAGGTCGATAAGATTGGCGACAGGGGGGCTTATGTCTATTTTCTGTCCGAGCATTGAGGACATCGAGGTCGCCGCCGAACCCATCATTTGGTTCATCGCCTCTCCGATAGCGCTTAAGTGAAGCTCGCTTATGGGCTCCTCGGACTCGGTGCCCGCTCCTCCCATCATCAAATCGGTTATTATTTTAACGTCGCGCTCCTTCAGCACAAGCACGTTGTTTCCGTCAAGTCCGCAGGTATACTGAATCGACAAAAACACGCACGGTCTGTCATAGGAATCCGCGAGATCGTCCCAATACATATACGAAACATTGGGCGTGGTAATGTTGACCGGCTGGTTAAGCAGCGTACTGAGAGTTGTTGCCGCCGTGCCCATGCTTATATTGGCTACTTCACCGAGGGCGTCCTTCTGCTCGTCGGTAAGCGACTCCTCGGCTTCCTCCTCCGCCACGCCGCCTTCAAGGTTGGCGCCTGCCAAAAGAGCATTTATTTCATCCTGCGATAACATTCCATCCATTTCACTCTTCTCCTCTCAAAACTTTTGTAAGCCTGACTGCATATCTATCATTGGAAGAACCGGGTAATGCTTTAAATTTATCTATATTACCCACAAATATATCAAGCTCCTCGTCAACCTTGGTATCGACCTTTATTATATCGCCGATATTCAGATTAAGAAAATCGTTGACCGAAATCTGGCTGGTTCCCAGCACCGCCTTAACAGGTATCTGCGCCTTTGATATAAGCGAGGTTATCGCGTCCTCGTATGTATTTACGTCCTTATCCTGCATTGTCGAGAACCAGTATTTGGTATTCAGCTTATCCATTACCGGCTCAAGCACCGCATACGGAAGACATATGTTAAGTACGCCCTCCACGTCTCCTATCTTGAGATTTATTGATATAATCGCAATCATTTCGCTTGGCGATATAATTTGGGCGAACTGCGAATTGGTTTCTATTCTCTCAAGCCTCGGCACGATGTCCACGACATTCTGCCACGGCTCCCGCAACAGGTTGACGCATACGTTAAACATTCTTTCAAGAATCACCAGCTCTATTTCGGAGAAGTCCCTCGGCTTATCAAGCGGAAGCCCGCTTCCTCCCAACAGCCTGTCAACCATTGCATAGCCGATACTTGAGGCAATATCTATCACTATGCTGCCCTCAAGCGGTTCAAAATTTACGACGCCCAACAAAACAGGGTTGGAAAGCGCGTTGGAAAACTCCGAATATATAACCGCCTCCGAATTTCTCACCTCGACCTGAACGGGCTTGCGCAGGTAGGCGGGGAGGTTGGTTGAAAGCAGACGCCCGTAATGCTCGAATATAATCTCAAGTGTTCGAAGATGTTCTTTTGAAAATTTTGCAGGCCTTGCAAAATCGTAATTTTTAACTACCTTTTCCTCTGTATCCTTTATTTCGTTGACGTCCAGCTCGCCGCTGGTCAGCGCCTTGAGCAGATTATCAATCTCGTTCTGCGAAAGGACCTCGCCCATCTTCTCTCACCTTCTTTCCGTATAATATAAACCGCAATATGCCGCCGAATCCGGCAGCGGCGGCAGCGCGCAAGGGCAGCTACTGAACCTGCCACTGGCTGAATTCCACAGAGTATATAAAATCAGAATTGAAAAGTGTTCTGAGCGCCTGCAAAATATCAGTCTCCATTTTTTCGCGGTTCACCTCCGTGTATGTATAATTGCTGACAACGGACACTATGGTGGTGCCGATATTCGACATCGCGGTATCTATCTGCTTGGAATTTTCGGCATAATCCTTATGCTTTTTGTTAAGGTTGAGAATAACGCTGAGCTTCATATGGTGAGCCTTGCTGTCGCCCTCCACGGGGGAAAGCGTAACCGTTATCTCGGAAAGGGCCTCCTCGCCCGTGCCGAATTTAACTGCCCTGCTGTCCAGATCCGCCAGCGTAACCTCGTCGCCCGTCACGCTGTTGTCACCTACGTTCAAATCAATAATATCGCAGATTTTGTTGACAAGATTGTTGGTTTTGTTAATTTGCGGCACAAAGGTAAAGACAAGTATAACCGTAAGAATCAAATTAACAAGCACCAGCACCAGTACCAAGATATTACTTATTCCTTTTTTCATAATACCACCTCTGATAGTCAAATTCTATTTGCTGTTATAGCTGTTATAAATCTTTATTTCCACTCGGCGGTTCTGCGCCCTGCCCTCCGCCGTGTCGTTGGAGGCTATGGGGTGGCGCTCGCCGTATCCCGAAACGTCAAAATTCTCGCCGCTTAGGTTGTTTTCCCTTGTCAGGAAATAAAACACCGCGAGCGATCTTGCGTAGGAAAGCTCGTTGTTGCTCGGATATTTCTCAGTGTTAATCGGAATGTTGTCCGTATAGCCCTCTATTTTGATGCTGTTATCCTCGTAATTCTTAAGAATGCCCGCGACCTCCGTAAGCACGCGGCTGGCATCCGCCGTAAGGTCCGCCGACGCCGATTCAAAAAGCAGCGCGCCCTTCATATTAATGCTTACATAGGTCTGCGTGACCTGAACCTCAATCTCAGAGCCAAGCCCCTTGTTTTCGAGTATCTCCTCTATCTTATCGCCCATTTGCTCGGACTCTTCGTATTCCTTTTTCTCAAGCTCGATAAGCGCGTCGTTGCTGCTGTCCTCGCTTCCGTCCTGATTAAGCCCTATCTGCGCGTAGTATTCGCCTATCTGCGTAAGCTGGCTTGCTCCGCTCGCTATTAGCTGTCCCTCCTGCAAGCCCTCTCCGCCCGATTGCAGAATGCTGTAATTCGACGAAAACGACGCGACCAACTGCTGCCATTTGTCGGTATCGACCGAGGACATGGCAAAGAGCAGCACGAAAAAGCACAACAGAAGATTCATAAGGTCGGAAAATGTCGCCATCCAGCCGTCCGTTTTTGCCGGCGGCTCTTCTTGCTTGTTCCTAGCCATTTGCGTGTTCACCTCCGCCTTCGGCGCCCTCCGCATATCTTGCCCTGTCTACGGGAGCAAGGAAGGATTTAAGCTTTTCTTCGATTACACGGGGATTCTCTCCCGCCTGAATCGAAAGAAGACCTTCAATCGTAACCTCCTTAAGAGTTACCTCCTCCGCGTTGTTTGCCTTGAGCTTGTTGGAAATCGGAATTGCAATCCAGTTGGCAAGCATCGAGCCGTACAGGGTCGTAATGAGGGCGACGGACATATTGGGACCTACGGCGTTGATGTCCTCAAGGTGCTTAAGCATATTGATAAGTCCGATAAGGGTACCGATCATACCCCACGCAGGACCCATGGCAGCCAAGGTCTCCCACACCGATATTACCTTTTTATGTCTTTGCTCTATACAGGTAAGCTCCGTTTCGAGAATCGCCCTGACCAAGTCCGGCTCGGTTCCGTCAACTATGAGCAGAATACCCTTTTTCATAAATTCGTCGTCTATATTGTTGGCGGCTTCCTCCAACGCCAATAAGCCTTCCTTACGCGCCACGTTGGAAAGCTCTATTATCTTTTTGATCATTTCCGTCTGGTCGCCGATACTCTGCTTGATGGCTATTTTTATGCCCTTAAGACCGTTTGTGAAGTCCTTGAGCTTATTGGATACAAGCGTAGACGATATTGCGCCGCCGAAGGTTATTATCGCCGACTGCGCGTGAAGGAAATTCGTAAGGGCGGCGAAGCCGTCGTCTCCCGTTACTATACCAAATATCATAAGTCCCAAACAGAGGACCAAACCCACTATGGTTGCCAAATCCATAATTATGTACCCGCCTTGTTCTTATGTTTCAATTATGTCGGAGAGCATATTCGCGTATACTGCTCTTCTATAAGATAATACTAAATTTTTTATCTCTTGTCTACTTTCTTTTACAATTAATTTGCGCCCCGTGGTCAGGGTTACGACCGTATCGGGCGTCGAATCAATCAGCTCGATTAAATCGGGATTTAGGTCGAACGTCGTCCCGTTAAATCTTGTCAACTCTATCATTATACACCTCCGATAAGGTTTATGTCAAATGTGAGCTTCGTTTTTCACGCAATTAATCCCCGGCGGTCCGCGAAAACCGCCGGGGTTAAGCACTATGTTAAATTATCTCTTAAGATTTATAAGCTCCTCGAGAAGCGTATCCGATACCGTTATGATTCTCGAGTTCGCCTGATAGCCTCTCTGCGTGGTAATCATATCGGTAAACTCAGCCGCCAAATCCACGTTGGACATCTCAAGCACGCCTGTTGCGAAATATCCGCCCGACGCCGTTATGTCCTCGCCGATTCCGTCAAACTCGCCCGAGTTCAGAGTCGCCTCGAAAAGATTGTCGCCGACCTTTTCAAGTCCCGAGGGATTTACAAAGCTTGCAACCGCAATCTGCGCGATAACCCTCTGCTCGCCGTTGTCGTAGGAGGCGGAAATTTTGCCGTCCTTCGCGATGCTCACCTCGGACATGGTTCCCACGGTTCTTCCCGCTCCCGAATTGCCGTTTGTCACGTCACCCCTTGAGGATTCAAGCTTGGTCTCGGTGCCCCGGCAGGTTATTGTCGATACGTCAAGCGTAATGTCCTCGGGAAGCGCCGCAATGCCGAGCCCCGCGATATTGAGAGTGATTTTCCCGTTCGCGGGCGTGGCAACGGTACCGTCCGCCTCGTTAAATTCGATTGCCGCTCCCGTTCCGAGAATGCTCTGTATGTTCGCCTCCGTAAGTCCGGCAACGGGATTGCCGTTGCAGGTGAGCGCCGAGGAGGTCAGCGAATATCCGAACTCGCTGTCATCGTCCTGAGCAAGCTGTATCGTAAGCTGGTATTTATATCCGAGATTGTCATAGAAGGATACGTTTACGGCTCTCGTTCCGCCCTCGGAGCTGAAGCTTTCGTCCTCCTTATTGATATTTCCCGTAATCGAAACGTCCGTTGACGCCATAGGCTCCGCCTGTTGGTACTCGGGAGCGTAGAGGTTAATCCTCGATACGTTGTCAACCTGTATATTGCCCTCCTGATCGGCAAGCCAGCCCATTACCGAGTAGCCCTGCGAGGTTACAAGGGTTCCGAGAGTATCGACCTTGAAATTGCCCGCCTTGGTGAAGTAGTTCATTCCGTTGTTGTTTACGATAAAGAACTGATCGCCGTTAATCATCAAATCGAAAGGGTTGTTGGTCGTCTGATAGCCGCCGGTTTCGGTAATCTTCGTGCTGATCGAATTTACCGAGGAGCCGAGACCTATCTGCTTGGCGTTCGTGCCGCCCGCGCCCGTTTCCTCGTTGGCTCCCGACGCGTGCTGCGTGGTCTGGTACAAAACGTCGCTGAAAGTAACCGTTTCGGACTTAAAGCCCACGGTATTTACGTTGGCGATGTTATTACCGATAACGTCCATCCTTGTCTGGTGCGTTCTGAGTCCCGCCACACCGGAATAAAGTGCTCTCATCATAATTGAATGACCTCCTGTAAATTAATTCATAATTTAATTGTTTGTGAAGCGTTTCCCTGCCCCCTCCGTCATTCAGGGGCAATCGGTTCTCCCGAAGGTCCGAACCTAAACCAAAACCGCTCCGTCTATGTTGGTGAAAATATTTTCACCGTCGTTTCCCTGTTCCATTGCCGTTATCACGGTGTTTTTCTGAGTGTTCACGATAAACGCGTACTCGTCCATAATAACCAACGATTCCTTGATTCCCTTATCGCCGCAGAGCCTTGCGCCCTTTTGCAGTCTGTCAAGCTGTTCCCTTGAAAGGCTTATGTTTCTGTCCGAAAGCCTTTGCGCCGCGTGCTTGGAAAATCTCAGATCCTCGCTTTCACGCGTTCCCGCAGCGCCCAAGTCAACCTTTTTTCTGAGAATCTCCTCAAAAGAAGCCTCCCTGCCGCGCTCCGCCGTATGCGGTGAACCTTGGTTAAGATACCGTCCCGTGACCTGCTCAATAGATGTAAAGCGGGCTTCATTGATGTCCATATCCTACCTTCTTTCCGTCGGCTCTCCTTAGCCTACTCCGCCGCATTTGCTCCGTCCGCCTGCTGGTCCCTTGCCTCCTCGGGTGTCTTGACGCCTTCAGCCATAAGCTTATCGTAGTAATCCTCGTCAACCACCGCGTAAAGGCTGTCAACGGGATAAAGATAATCGTTAATCGAGAAGTAAAGTCCGTCCGACCTTTTTTCTATGCACTGTACAACTCCCGTAACATAATTGATCTCACCGCCCTCGTTCTCCGAAGCCTCGACAATCACTCTCTTGCCGACAAGCTGCGAAGCCGTCTGCTCGCTTAAGGTCTTGCTTACGTCCTGAAGCGATTCAATCTGCGAGAAGGACGCCATCTGCGTAACCCATTCCGTATTGGACGAAGGCTCAAGCGGATCCTGATACTGCATCTCCGCAACAAGGATTTTAAGGAACGCGTCCTTGTCAAGAGAGTCGTTTCCCTTTTTGTCCTCGCTGATATTTGTTCCCTGAGTGTAGCTGGCAACTATCTTACCGTCAACGACCTGTGCGTTTATTGCCATTTTCTGTTCCTCCTTTCATTTTTATGCTGTATAATTCACGCTGTTTCCGTCCGCTTCCATAATCCTCTGCCTGAGAGCGTCCGCCGTATTGTCTTCCTCCTCCGACGGTTCCTCAAAGCCTGTGAAGCGTCTGCGTCCGCGCGCCTCGCGATTGCCGCCCTGCTCCTGCCCCGCGCCGTTCTCTCCGAGGTTGAAGCCGTGGTTCGCAACCGCCACCTCAACGCTCTGAACCTTAAGTCCCTGATTGTTAAGGCTTTCCTTAAGCTGAACAAGCTGGCTTTCGATAATTCCCTTGACAGCTTCGTTCTGAGCCGTTATGGTCGCCGTCACCATTCCGTTTTTGGTCACCACGTTGAGATTAATCTTGCCGAGATTCTCGGGATTGAGCTGAAGCTCCATGGAGCTTGTGGCTGAGTTGACGTTTACTCTTACAGCCTCTATGATCTGATGAATAACGTCAGCCGCGTTCACGGTGTAGCTCTCCGCAAAGTTCTGAATGCCTTCGGTGCGCTCCGCAGCCGCCCGGGTAAGGTTCTGCACCAGTCCGTCCGCAAAGCTGTTCTCATTGCGCTGCTCCTGATTGCTCTGCCTTTTGTCCCTGCCGTCCTCCGAAGCGTTCTTTGCGTCCTCGGGAGCCTTCTCGTACTGAACCGCAGCTTCGCTTACAGTCTTGCCGTTTTCAACGGTTACCTTGATTTCTTTTCCTGTGCTCTCGTCCTTAACGACAACCGTTTCGGGCTGTGCGGGCTTCGGCTCTTCCTCAGCCTCGTCAACAATTTCAACCGCTTCGCTTGTGTCGTCCTCGGGAACCTTTTGCTCTGTCTGCTCAAGCATCTGCACAAGCTGCTCGGGCTTGAAATCAAATTGGTCCGCAGTCTCGGCAACAACAGCGTTTACCGCGCTTATCAGACTCGCAAGCTGCTCTCCCAGTCCCGAATCCGTAACTATCGAGGTCACGTCGGTATTGTTTACCTCAGCCACCAAAAGCGCCGCGTTCTGCGGTACTGCCAAATCCGCAAGACAAAGGCCGAGCTGTTCAAGCGCCGCCTTAAGCTCCTCGTCCGTAAGTCCGAGCTCCTTCTTAACCGCGTCCCCGAGCTGCTTTTCCGCCTCCGAAACGGCTTTGTCCTTGTCGGTCCGAGCCGCGTTCTGCGTGCCGTCGGCTTTTACGGCTTCACCGTCCTCGGTGATTTTGTCCTTAACCGTGTTCTCCCGAAGCTTTGAAAAATCCTTCGCGGGCGCTTCGCCTGCCGCCTTAACCTCGTCCTTTGCCGAAGTCGTCGGCGCAATGCCTATCTCCTGTCCCTTTCCCGCGTTGGCTGCCAAAAACATCCGAAAGCTTCCGCTTTTGTTCTCTGCAAAGGAATCAACATTTCCCGCCTGCCTTACGCCCTGTACAAGCTGTACCTGCTCCGCCGCGGGGGATATGCTTCCTGCCTTCATTCACTTTCCTCCTTTCCCAAATGATATATATGAGTAAACAACGCGCGCAAACGCGCCGTTTAATCATCGGTTGGATAAATAAGAAGCGTAAGCTTTGCGGCAAGCGTGCTGTCCATCGCTCCGAGAATCGCGCTCGACTTATCCTTCTTCATGCACGAAAGAATATTCGCGACCTTCTCCAAATCTCCCGTCATTTCCTCGAAAATTGCCGCCGCCTCGTCCGCCTTCATCGAGGCGTAGCTGTCAGCCAAGTCCTGTATAACCTGATTTTTCTGAAGCTGGCTTATTACCTTGGCGTAAATCTCCTCGGCATTGTCGGGATTCAGTGATTCGTACCACTCCTTATATTCTTCTATATCGGGCGCTTTATCTGAAAAAACAACCTCTTCGTCAAATTTTCTTCTGAGCTGGTCATAATAAAGCTGGTTCTGCTCATACGATTGCAGCCTCTTAAGTTCCGCCGTCAGGGTGGAAATCTGCTCCGCGTTGTCGTCGGCGTTCTGACGGTATATCGCGATTTGGTTTTCAAGCTCGTTTATACGGTCAACCGCGTCGCGGATCGTGGTAAACGCCGTTCCGCTCTGTGAAATTTCCTCCGTTGCGCCTGTATTCGGGAGTATTTTGTTGAGCACGGGAACGTCCTTTAAAACGGGATACATAACCGAGCTTCCGAAGCCTCCCACGTCAAGCTTTATAAGCAGCGCAAAAATCGCGATCCATATTATAACTATAAAAACGGCGATAAGCGAGGACATTGCCTTTCCGCCCTTTTTGCCCTCGCTCTCCTCCTCCAAATCGTCCTCTTCCAAAATAGCTTCTCTGTTCCTCGGCATATTAAGTCGTATCTCCTCTCGCTATATTTCGCTTTCCTCCCTGCCGGCTCCGTATCTGTAACTGACAAGTTCGTCTATCTCTTTCTTTTCCTGTGCGCCAAGCTCAACAAGGAAATCCTCAAAGGCTCTTTCCCTGAGCTTCTCGTGCGTTTTGCGGTCCTTCATGATTTCGCCCAGCCTTGCTCCGGCGACCTCAAAGTTTTTCTCCGCCACGCGTACCTCGACCATCTGAACCTTTATAAGCTCCTTTTGATAGTCGATGGCGCGTCTGCCGTCAAGCAGGTCCCGCACGTTGAGCGAGCCTTGGGCAAGCTCCCTGTATCTGTTTTCAAGGCTTCTTTTGCCCGAAAAAAGCTCCTCCAGCCTGCCGCGCTCGGCGTCCAGCCTGTTTTTGGCGTTGGCGTACGCGGAGCGCGCCTGATTCTCCATTTTGTATTTAATGTCAAGGATATTCTGCATCCTGTACATAAATTTAGCCATTATGAATCACCCTGCTCCGTCCGCTCCTCGAAAACCGCCGAGAGCATCTCAAGCTCCTCGTCGTACGAAAGCCTTGAATCCGTATCCTGCATCAAAAATTCGTTTACCTTGTCTATTTTGCTTATCGCGTAGTCTATCTCCTTATTGCTGCCCGCCTTGTACGCCCCGATATTGATCAGATCCTCGGACTCCGTGTAGGTGGCTAGCACGTTTTTGAGCCTGCCCGCAAGATCCTTCTGCTCCTTACCGACAATCTGGCTCATGCATCTCGATATGCTCTGCAAAACGTCTATCGCCGGATAGTGGTTCTTATGCGCTATTTTTCTCGAAAGCATAATATGACCGTCAAGAATGCTTCGGGCAGTGTCGGTAATCGGCTCGTTAAAATCATCGCCGTCCACAAGCACCGTATAAAGCCCCGTGATGGAGCCTCTTTCCGCGTTTCCCGCGCGCTCCAAAAGCTTCGGCATCTCGCTGTACATACTGGGCGGGTACCCTCTGGTCACGGGAGGCTCTCCCGTGGCAAGCCCGATTTCCCTCTGCGCCATTGAAAAACGCGTCAGCGAATCCATCATCAGCAGCACGTCCTTGCCGTTGTCCCTGAAATATTCGGCTATCGCCGTGGCGGTTTTCGCCGCCTTATTGCGGATAAGGGCGGGCTTGTCGGAGGTCGCGACAACGACCACGCTGCGCTTCATTCCTTCTTCTCCCAAATCCCTCTCTATAAACTCACGGACCTCGCGCCCGCGCTCGCCTATGAGCGCTATGACGTTTATGTCCGCCTTTGTATTGCGCGCAAACATTCCCATAAGCGTGCTTTTTCCGACGCCGCTGCCCGCGAAAATCCCGATACGCTGCCCCTTTCCGATCGTCATAAGGGAATCCACCGCCTTTACGCCGAGCGGCAGTATCGTATCAATTATCACTCTTTTCAAAGGGTCCGGCGAGGGCGCGTCCGCGGGATACCTTTCAAATTCCGTAAGCTCGCCGCCGTCAATCGGCTCGCCCAGTCCGTCCACCGTCTTGCCCAAAAGCCCCGGTCCCACCTTTACGCAAAGGCGCTCGCCCGTATTTTCGACAATACAGCCCGGTCCCACGCCGTCAACGTTTTCAAACGGCATAAGGATTATTTTTTTGTCCTTAAAGCCCACGACCTCCGCGTTTATGTACTCGTTCGGCTTATCCTTAAGCAGGATACGGCATATATCGTTAAGTCTGGCGTCGGGTCCTATGGACTCTATCGTGAGTCCCACCACCGTGGACACCTTTCCCATTTTTTTGTAAAAGGTCTTGTTAAGTAAATTTAAGTATTTTGCGGTATCCATAATCCGCTCCCCCAAACGCCGCGCGCCGGCTTCAGTTCACGACCGCGCAGCTCAGAATCCTGATTTCCTGAACAAGGTTTTGCAACTGAATGTCGAGGCTGCAATCGAAAACTCCCGCGTCGGTTTCGATTACGCACTGACCGCGCTCAAGCTGCGGGTCCTTGCATATCTCGATATGGTATTCCGGCAGGGTCGCCCCGTATATCAAATCCTTATTGCTTATAAGGAATTTATAATCGTCCTCCGACACGCGTATCGTAAACTCACGGCTGAGCTCCGCGTTGTGCATTACGCTGTTTACGAGATTAAGCACCAAATCCTGCTTATCCTGAGCGATCGCGCCGGTTATGTTCGTAAAAAGCTTAAGCATGGTCTCCGCCATTTTCGGCTCAAGGTGCGCCTTATAGTCCTCGCATTCCCTGCGAAGCTGAAGCTCCCTCGCCGCAAATTCCTGCTCCATCTGCGAAAGCTTGTCGGAGAGGATACGGTCGGAATCCTTTTGCGCCTCGTCGATTCCCTGCGCGTAGCCCTCGGATTTCGCCCGGGTCTTAAGCTCCTCCGCCTGCCCTCTCGCCTCCTCGAGAATCGACTCCGCCTGCGTCTTGGCGTCCTCGATAATCCCCGACGCCTGAGCCTTAAGCTCCTCGCTTTCCTCGTCGGTATCGGTCACAAGGCGCTCGACGGTCTCCGCGCCAATACCGCACAAAAAACCGTCCTCATCCGGCTCGGATGAGGTCTGCGCATAGGCTTTGCTGTGCTGTTCAATCAAAGCGTCCAGCATTCTGTTTGAATCTATCACAAGCCTGTCGTCGTTTCTGACGACAACGCTGTTATATTTCAAAAGATTAGACAACTATCTCGTCACCTCCGCCTCTGGAAATAACAATCTCGCCCGAATCCTCAAGCTTGCGGACAATATTGACAATCTTCTGCTGCGCCTCCTCGACGTCCTTGAGCCTTACAGGTCCCATAAAGTCCATATCCTCTTTTATCATGGACACAAGACGGGACGAAAGGTTCCTGAATATGACGCTCTGAACCTCCTCGTTGGAATTTTTGAGAGCCATCTCCAAATCGTTGTTGTCAACGTCCTTAAGCACACGCTGAATCGATCTGTCGTCGAGCGAAAGTATATCCTCGAATACGAACATCTTGCGCCTGATTTCGTCGGCAAGCTCTGGCTCCTCGATCTCGAGGGTTTCGAGAATATGGCGCTCGGTTCCTCTGTCAACCGCGTTGAGGATTTCGACAATGGCGTCGGTTCCGCCGATAATGGTGTAATCCTGATTGACAAGCGACGAAAGCTTGCGTTCAAGCACTCCCTCAACCTCCTTAATCACGTCGGGCGAGGTTCTGTCCATCATGGCGATTCTCTTTGCGACGTCCGCCTGCTTTTCGGGAGGCAGCGCCGATATTACCTGCGACGCCTGAAACGCCGGCAGATACGACAGAATAAGAGCTATCGTCTGAGGGTGCTCATCCTGTATAAAGTTAAGAAGCTGCCCCGGGTCGGTTTTGCGCATAAACTCAAAGGGACGCACCTGAAGGCTCGCGGTGAGCTTGCCGATAACGTCCTTTGCGCGGTCCGCTCCCAACGCCTTCTCCAAAAGCTCCTTGGCATAGGAAATACCGCCCTCCGCAATATACTGCTGGGCAAGGCAGACCTGATAAAACTCGTCTAAAATTTCTTCCTTTGTCTGAGGCGAAACGCTGCTTGTATTGGCGATTTCCAGCGTAAGCTGCTCTATTTCATCTTCCTTAAGATACTTGAATATTTTTGCTGATTTTTCCGGACCTAAGGCAATGAGCAGAATAGCGCTTTTCTGTACTCCGTCATAACCGCTTTTTTGCTTCGACATGATGTTTCCTCCTTAGTCCTTACTCCCATCCCTCATTTAACCAGTTGCGCAAAAGCAATGCCACCGACTCAGGATTCTCGTCAACGAACTTCTCTATCGCCAAACGCGTTTCCGATTTATCCTGCAAATCAATTTCCTCAATGGGCGTGCGCTGCTCCTTGGTTGTGGCGAGCATATCCTCCACGCTCAGCTCCGGCTCCGTTTCCTCCACCGCAACGGGTCTTGTGCTTCTGATAATGATAAAAATCAAAAGTCCCGCTATAATTACCGCAAGTATTATCTGGAGAATGAAGAAAGGCGACGTGGAGCTTTCCTCCTCCTCATAGAACATATACTGCTCGTATGCCATAATCGTGATTCGATCCCTCGGGATCCCCGTTCCCGTAGCCACAAGCTCTATAAGCTGCTCGTCAACGTCCAGAGCCGTAGGGTCGGAATTGGCGAACTTAAACTCCTCCCACGACATATCATCAAGGAGCCCCTGCGCCCTCGCCGAGCTTTCGGTAAGCACGTTTTTCTTGGTGGCAACCATGGACACGCTTGAGGTTTCGTACTCTATTTTGCCCTGTGCGGGCTTCGTGGTCGTTATTTTCTCGTTTTGGAGCCATTCGTACTGCCTTAACGAATATTCGGAGCTTGAGCCGTCTCCGTTTTGGATCTCGTAGGTAGTATCCTGGTCGTTGGATTCCGTTCCCGCAACTCCGCTGGCATCCGTAAGCGAGCCCGTCGAATCAACCTCGTAGGAGGTCTTGTAAAGTCCCTCCTCGGAGCCGTCGGGGATCGTGTATTCCTTCTCGACGATTTCCACATTGTCAAAGGATACGTCAAGACGGGGGGATATGGCTATGTCCGTATAATATCCTCCCTGTAAAATAAGGCTTTTCGCCTTGGCTATAATCGAATTTTCAAGCTGCTGCTCAACCTTCTGCGAAGCGGTCACCGTGCCGCCCACTCTCGAGGTCCCGCCGTAATAAAGAAGATGCGCCTCATTATCCATAACCGTAACGTTATTACTGTTTTTGCTGCCGACATTGGTCGCAAGCAGAAGCCCTATCGCCTCGCACTGCTCGTCTGAAAGCTCGTGCGTAAGGGTGAGCATGGCGGTTATCGAAGCGTCCTCGTTTTCCGAAAAAATCGTATTGTCGGAATCGGGAAAGCTTATCGTGACATTGGCGGACTTTACTCCGTCAATATCCTCCAAATCATGTGAAAATTTAGATTCCAAATAGGCAACGTATTTTTTCTGCGCGTCCGCGGCGGTACTGGTAAGGCTGCCGTTTACCGCGTCCGCAAGGGTATAGCCGTCGGAGGAAATATTGTTGGAGCCGAGGACAAGCTTCGCCTCGGTGTAATCCTCCTCGTTCACCCTGACGACATAATTGCCGTCTATGGTGCAGGAAATGTCGTTGTCGGTAAGCAGGGTACGCACCTCGGTCGCCTCGGAGGCGCTGACGCACTCGCGCAGAACCACCCTCGAGGTCCTTGAGGATACCACCGCAATTATTATGATAGTCACAACAACTACTGATAAAATAGATATAAACAGTACCCTTTGCTTATTGTTGAATTTGCCCCAGAATTCTTTAATTTTCTCAAGAACTCCTTTAAGTCTGTCCATATTATTCTCCCAAGTTTATTAAAACTGCATATTCATCAATTCTTTGTAAGCACTCAGAAGCTGGTTCTTGATTGCGACCGTATACTGGAGCGAAAGGCTTGCCTTGCGCTCGATAACGCCCAGCTCATGCGTGCTTGTTATTTCGCCCTTGGCAAAGGCAACCTCCGCCTCCTGCGCGTCATGTATGTATTCGTTGGTACCCTTCACCAAATTGACGGCGGCGTTGAAAATACCGTCGAACGCTGCCGTTGCCGTATCGTCCTTAAGCTTGGTGTTCGAGGACTGTCCGTAGCCGAAAAGCTCCTGTGTGCTCTTGGGCGCAAGCTCCATAATTGAACTAATATCCGCCATATTCATTCACCCCTCTAGCCTTCCATGAGCGAAAGCCCGATTGTCGCAATATTTTTGCTCGCCTCAAACGCCGTGGCGTTCGCCTCGAACGATCTCGTCGCGTCTATAAGGTCCGTCATCTCCGTAACGGGATTTACGTTGGGATAGAGAACATAGCCGTTCTCGTCCGCGTCGGGGTGCGAGGGGTCGTACACAAGATTCATATCCGTATCGGTGTCCTTTGTGATGCCCGTAACCTTAACGCCGTTGCCGACGCCGTTTATCGTCCTGTTAAGAATCTGTCCGAAGGAATTGCAAATCGACTTCTTCTCCGTAAGCACGACATTCCTGCGCACATACGGTCCTCCCTCTCTGGTCCTAGTCGTGTCGGCGTTCGCAAGGTTCTGCGAAATAACGTCCATTCTGAGCCTCTGGGCGGACATCCCGGAAGCGTTTATATCCATTCCCGAAAAAATAGCCATTGCGCTGTTCTCCTTATCTTATCAATTATAAAATATAAAATAAATTATGTGGTTGCAAGTACGGTGCTGAACCGTGAAAATTCCTGATTCATGCTGTCGATAATGCCCTTGTAGTAATACTGGTTCGACGCAATCTCTATCTGCTCCATATCGACGTCCACATTGTTGCCGTCGAGACGGTAGGACAGATTGCTGTTATCCGTGTATATCGTAGGCCTAAGCGCGTTGTAATTGATGTTCCTCACCGTCTGAGTAAGAGTACGGGAGGAAGACGACGCCCTTGCGACCGCGGCGGACAAAACAGATTCAAAGCTCACGTCCTGCCTTTTGTAGCCCGGGGTATCGACGTTGGACATATTGCTGCTCAAAACCTCGTTGCGCTTCCACGCGTAATCCGCCGATGCGTTAAGCAAATCAACATACGCAAACGCTCCTGAATTAATCATAAGTCTTCTCCTTTCCTGCCTCCGTGCCGTTTATGCGGTCAAATCCTTTGACTGCGGAATTTAAACACACTTTTCCATAGTTTCCATTATATCAACTTACCGCGAAAAGTAAAGTGTAAATTTAGAATTAATTTCATCATTCCGTGGTATATTTTAACAAAAAATGGAACCGTATCCAAGATAAGCGATTCCATTCACCGATTCTTAATCCTTATGCGTGCAAGCTCGTCGAAAACCACATCGTTAAGCACCTTTATGTACGTGCCCTTCATTCCCGACGACCTCGATTCGATGACTCCCGCGCTCTCAAACTTCCTGAGCGCGTTTACGATAACGGAGCGCGTGATCCCCACCCTGTCCGCTATCTTGCTGGCGACAAGGATTCCTTCCTCGCCCTCCAACTCATCGAATATATGTATTATAGCTTCAAGCTCCGAATATGACAGCGTGCTTATCGCGGACCTGACCACATGGAGCTTGCGGTCCTCCTCCGCGCTCTCCTCATTGACCGAGCGCATCATCTCAAGCCCCACGACCGTCGCGCCGTACTCGCAGAGTATTATGTCGTCAATGTCGTAACGCCGTTCGAGCTTATACATAAACAGCGTCCCGAGGCGCTCTCCCGCTATGTCTATCGGCGCGATTATCGCCTGATACCTGCCTGCGAAGCTCTGCTCGAAGCCGAGGGTCTCAAGATTGACGTTCTCCTTGGTGGAAAGCACGTTAAGAAGCCTCTCGTTAAACATACCGTCCACAAAGCCGCCGACCTCGTCCCGCACAGGCTCGCCCATTTCCTCTATTCCGGGATTGACGCTGACGCCCAAAACCTTGCCCTTTCTGCTTATCACAAGGACATTGGACTCCAAAATGTCGCTCATTACACTGCATATGTCGTTAAAAACTACCTTATGTGAGCTGTTGTTGTGCAATAACTTGTTGATCTTGCGGGTTTTGTCAAGTAATTGAACGCTGCTCATTATTCCTACGTTTAATTCCTCCGATTAATAACTAAATTGTAGCATAAATTTCAAGCAAATTCAACAATTTCCGCAAATATTTAACGCGGTTTTTCGTCCTCGGACGCCGCGTCCGCGGCTTCGGAAGCCTCGGAAACACTCTCGCTTCGGACGGCGCCGGGAGCGTCGGGGAGCCTGCCTTCCTCCGTTTTCCCGGCGTACATATCGCGTTTCAGGATAGCGACCTCCTGCGTCATGACCTTAAGCTTGGCGGACAGCCTGCTCGTCGATATTGAAAGCGTATAAATTATAATCAGCGACAGACAGAATCCTATGAAAAAAAGCATATTGACGGGCGTTGCGATTCCGAGGCAGTCCGACAAAAGCTCCAAAAGCTTCGGGAACACGGTAAATATAAGAATGCCGACGCAGACCAGCAGCCACACGAGCGCATAGCGCAAATCAATCTTGCGTTTCCTTATCGTCTGTACAATGCACAGCATACCTATAACAATAAGCACGCTGATAATAATCCTGCTCCTAACAGTCATAAGCCAACCTCACCTTGTTTTCTTCCTTCCTCCGCCCAGCCGCGCAATCCATATCGCGATTGAAACCTTAATCATGTAATATACGGATTTCCACAGGGAAATAGAGGAGGTGCCCTCCTCCCTCTCGTTCATTCTCACGGGAATCTCCCGAACCCTGTATTTTTCGGTAAGAATCGAAACGACGCTCTCCGGCTCGGGGTAGTCCTTCGGATAGTCGTTTGAAAACCTTTCCATAAGCGTTCTGTTTATCATTCTCATGCCGGAGGTCGGGTCGGTTATCGTCTTTCCCGTAAGCAGACGTATAAGCGCCGTAAAATAACGGATCCCTATCCTTCTTAAGCCCGAGGAGCGAAAGCCCTCGTTTTCTATGAACCGGGAGCCGATGACCATATCCGCCTCGCCGTCCCCTATGAGCCTCGCCATTTCCTCAAGATAAACCGCGCTGTGCTGCCCGTCGCCG
>JAMPDT010000024.1 GCA_023665525.1 Butyrivibrio sp.
GTTGAAATAAACATTTTTATCAATGTAGCATATCATTGAACGCTTATTGTTTACGGCGGCGGTTCTGATTTCCGCCTCCCGACCGTCAATCCGAGCGCTTACTTTTGCGCCGTCCATGCACAGTCTGTTTGTTCCCGCATGAACAATCAATGTATTTTCGTCGTCGAGCCTTGACCTGTAATCGGAAAAATAAATCAAATCCCCAGCTTTCAGCATAGAAGCCCCCTACCTTTTGAAAATCTTAACAAGCACCGTCACAAATACCGCAAGATACGCCGCCAAAAACGCCGAAATGAGCATGGTCTGCAAATCCCACACCCTGTATGTGCAGCATACTGCGGGAGTTTCAAAGCCGTCGGGCACAACCGCCGCGAGCGCCGCGTCCTCCTCGGAATTGGCGCAGGAGACGGTAAGCCTGTATCTTTTGCCCGCGCTGTCCTTTATTGTTTTTATGTCAAGAAAGGAAAATTTGCCGCTCTTGAATTTGGAGAGCTTAAGGCTGCCCGAGGCGGCGCAGACGTCCGAGCCGCATTCCGTGAGCGAATATTCTATAACGCCCGTTTTTTTGCCGGCATAGGAAAGCATAAGCTTCATTCCCGTAAGACTGCCGCCGTCCGCGGTAAACTCGTACACGAAATCCCGGTCCGAATATATGCCGATCGAGGGAACCATTTGGCTCCTTGTGTACGACGTGTCGTAAAGCGCGGCGTCCTTTTTTATATAGGCGTAAAAATACGAGCCTGCCGCAATAATCAGTATTGCAATTATAAGCCGTATTACGGTTTTTTTGTTCATATCCGACCTTTCCGCATTTAACGGGACTGCTTGTACACGCCGCAGATTTCCTTTGCGCCGCCCTGCATTTTCACGCGCCCCGCCTCAAGCCATACCGCCCTGCTGCATATATCCTCAACCTGCTCTATGCTGTGCGAAACAAAGAGCACGGTGGTATTTTTTTCCATCATTTTGTGTATCCTGTCCCGGCACTTCTGCTGAAATTTGAAATCGCCGACGGAAAGCACCTCGTCCACAATGAGTATGTCCGCTTCTCCCGCCGTCGCAATCGAAAAAGCAAGCCTCGAAAGCATTCCCGACGAATAATTTTTTACGGGAACGTCCATAAATTCCCGAAGCTCCGAAAACTCCACAATATCCTCGAAAAGCCCCTCCATAACCTGTCTTGAATGTCCGAGAAGCGCGCCGTTAAGATATATGTTTTCGCGCCCCGTCAAATCAAAGTCAAAGCCCGCGCCAAGCTCGATAAGCGGCGCAACGTCGCCCATAACCGCGGCGCTGCCCTTTGTAGGCTTAAGAACGCCCGCAATCACCTTGAGCATTGTGCTTTTGCCGCTGCCGTTAAGCCCGATAAGCCCGACGGAATCGCCTCTGCGTACCTCGAAGCTTACGTCGTTCAGCGCCCAGAACTCGTCGTATCGGATCTTTCCCTTAAGAGAGCGTATTATATATTCCTTAAGGCTGTCAACCTTTTCGCGCGCGAGATTGAACCGCATGGAAACGTTCTTAACCGATATGATTGTATCATTTATATCCATCGTCCGCTCTCCTACACATAAAGAATGAAATTATCCTGATTTTTGTAAAAAATACGGCAGCCGAGCAATATCACCAAAACGCTTGGCACAAACGCCATAAGCGACGTGAACAGATCGGGCATCGCGCCGTATATTACAAAGCCCCTGAACATCTCCAGTATGCTCGTCAGCGGGTTGATAAGGACAATGCGCCTTACCCAGTCGGGCAGCTCGTTCAGAGGATATATAACGGGAGTAAGGTACATAAGCGCGGTTGTCAGAACCGAATAAAGATGCACAATATCCCTGAATTTAACCGCAATCGTCGCAAGGATCATTCCCACCCCGAAGGTAAACAGAACCAGCGCGAATACGGGCAGCACCGACAGCAGCACCGTATAATGGAGCGGCGCGCGCGTGCAGAACATAACTATGATAAGCGCCGACAGGGACGCCATAAGGTTTATCGCGCTCGACACCGTTCTTGAGAGCACAAACATATATTTCGGCACATAGACCTTTTTGATGAGGGGCGCGTTGTCAAGAATCGCGCTCATCGCCATTGTCGTTGAGGTTGAAAAAAAAGTAAAGACCACCTGCCCGCTGAGCAGATAGAGCGGATAGTTGTCAACGCCGAATCTGAAAATTCTGGAGAACACGACCGACAGCACTGCCATCATAAGAAGCGGATTGAGCAGCGTCCACAGAACCCCAAGCACCGACCTTCTGTATTTGGTTTTTACGTCCCTTATGACAAGCTCGTTCAGAAGCGGCCTGTACTTGTTGAAATTGGCAAGCTTTTTTTTCATTACTCAGCGACCTTTTTGTAATCCTTTATTCCGGGCCAGTTCCTGTCCCGCTCGATAATATTAAGCTCCATACCCTCGGGTATCCGCCAGTCTATTCCTATATCGGGGTCGTTCCATAAAAGACCGCCCTCGTCGCCCGGGTGATAAAACTCCGTGCATTTATATGCGAACTCGGCGTAATCCGAAAGCACGACAAAGCCGTGCGCAAAGCCCTTCGGCACAAAAAACTGCTTTTTGTTTTCCTCCGAAAGAAGCACGCCGTACCATTTCCCGTAGGTTGCCGAGGACTCCCGCAGATCCACTGCCACGTCGAAAACCTCGCCCCTGATGACCCTGACAAGCTTTGCCTGCGGATATTTTTTCTGAAAATGAAGACCTCTGAGGACGCCCCTTGTCGAGGCGGACTGGTTATCCTGCACGAACTGCGCGGTAATTCCCGCCGCCGCATAATCGTTGTAATTGTAGGATTCAAAAAAGTATCCCCTTCCGTCCTCAAAAACTTTCGGCTCTATAACCTTAAGCCCTTCTATTTCGCATGAAGTAACGCTTATCTGTCCCATTCTGTCCACACCTTTCGATTTATATTCATCATAACCCGTTCGCAACGTCGATAAGATATTTGCCGTAATCGGTTTTGAGCAGGGGCTGGGCAAGATTCACGAGCTGCTCCCTGTTTATGAAGCCCCTCTTGAACGCAATTTCCTCTATGCACGATATGTAAAGCCCCTGTCTTTTTTGAAACGCCGCCACGAAATCCGCCGCGTCCAAAAGCGCGTCGTGATTGCCCGTGTCAAGCCACGCGAAGCCTCTGCCCAAGGTTTCCACGTACAGGCTGCCGTTTCGCAGATACTCGTTGTTTACGCTCGTGATCTCGATTTCTCCGCGCTTGGAGGGCTTTACGTTCTTCGCTATCTCCACGACGCTGTTATCGTAAAAATAAAGTCCCGGCACCGCGTAATTCGCCTTGGGAATCGCGGGCTTTTCCTCTATCGAAACAGCCCTGCCGCTTTCGTCAAATTCAACCCCCCCGTACTCGGTGGGATCCTTTACATAATATCCGAAAATCGTCGCGCCGCTCTCCCTTGAAGCCGCCGCCTGAAGCACCCTTGAAAAGCTTTGCCCGTAAAAAATATTGTCGCCCAAAACAAGCGCGACCCTGTCGCCGCCGATGAAGTCCTCTCCCACAAGAAAGGCGTCCGCCAGTCCCCTGGGCGTTTCCTGGACCGCGTAGGAAAAGCTCATTCCGAGCTGCGAGCCGTCGCCCAAAAGCTCCTCAAACACGGGCAGGTCCCTGGGCGTGGAAATAATCAGCACATCCCTTATTCCCGCAAGCATAAGCGTGGAAAGAGGATAGTAAATCATGGGCTTGTCATATACCGGCATAATCTGCTTTGATATTGCCTTTGTAAGCGGATAAAGTCTTGTGCCGGAGCCTCCGGCGAGAATAATACCTTTCATAGCGTCTCCTTACTGTAATTTATATATATAGCAGTCCCCGCCGTCGTTTAAGCGGACAAGGCTTGTATTTTCGGTCTGCATATCGGAGAGGTCGCGCCTTGAGGTTATGTAATAAACTCCAAGTCTTTTGGCGTCGTCCAAGGTAAGATATACAATAAACATATCCTCCGCCCCGTCCGACTCGAAATACGGCTCGCCCGACTTGACGATTACCGAGGTAATATGAGCGTAACGGTTGTAAATATTATTGTAGCGCCCCGTCGGATCGAGTATCGCCAGCTTCTCTGTATCGGGATAAACCGCCGTCGCGTTAAAGGTCGTGCGCCCGCAAAGCAGCGGCAGGTTACTGCAAGGAATGAACTCGTTGTCCACGAGCCACAGTCTGCCGTCGTAGGAGCCGTCGCCCGCGTTCTCCGCGCTTTTGCCGAGCTCGTTTATCTCCCTGACCCATTCCACGGAATCCACCGCATCCACACCTCGCCGCAGGGGATTGACCAAGGCTCCGCCCGTAAAGGCGACGAACAGGAGCAGGGCGGCAAGAAGCGGGCGGACCCTTTTTGCGCCTCTGCGAAGCAGCAGATAAAAAATAAACGCGAATATAACCGCCGCCGACACCGCAAGAGCAAGCTTCGGAAGCGTCCGATTTACATAAAAGTCCCTGTTAAACAAAAAATTCGACACGGTCGGCACAAGCACGCACGCCGCTGCCGCTGCCGCCGATGCCCTGCGTCCGAGCGGCTTTGTCATAAGAGCCGTTCCTCTTATCAAAAGCATTATATTGCAGAAACCGAAAATTATGACGGTCCTGTTCGCGGGCGAGTTGTACATAAAGGTGATTTTGGCAAGGAAGGACGGAAAGCCCGCGACGCACCACAAGCCGAAAAACGCGCTGAGCGCCGCCATTATTATCAAAAAGCTGTCCTTAACCTTGTCCCTTATAAGCACGACGAGCGCAGGAATATAGCACAGGGGAAAAAGGTCGATAAACCTCGCGTTCTCGCATTGGTTCGCGCCCGAGCCGGGGACATATCCCGTAACCGCCGCCCACAGATTATTGATATATTCGTTTATGTGGGCGAAGCACCCGCCGCCCGTTTCAAAGCGCTCCCCCGGATATACGGTCTGCGCGACAGCCCTTACCGCCTCCGAGGATTTATTCATGATATACAGTATAAGAGCCGCCACTCCGACGCAGCCGACGGCGATAACCACCGCGTCCTTTATCCCGAAACGGAAGCTTTTCCTGTTCTCGATTATAACATACAGTATAAGACCCAAAAGGACAAACACAAGCGGCACCTGCCACGCAGGATACAGCACCATGATAAAGCAGCCCGCGCACGCAAGTATTCCCAAGGTATAAGGGATTCTTTTTGCCCATGATTTTCCCTTGGCGTATTTGTCAAACAAAACGACGGACAGCATCGAATATATGAGAAGCTCCGCGAGCGCCGTCGAAAACCACCACTGCACCGCGGGGGCGAAGCTTATAAGCAGCATAAACACAGCCGAAAGCCCCCTGCGCCCCTTTGTAAACAGCATTCCGAACTCAAAGCTCACGAGCGCGAGCGCGATAAGCCGCCCGAACCAGTAAAACGACAGGGCGTTCGCAACGGGCAGAAACAAATAGCCCAACTGAAACGGTCTGAAAATCATCGCAATATCGTAAACGGGCTGTCTGAAGCCCATATAGTAATCCGTCAGGCTGCCGCGTATCGTATCGCTGAAATACGAATAGGAATCGCCGCCGTTATTCGCCTGCGCAAGCATCATCGGCGTGCTGACCGCCCATTCGTCCGAGCGTATCGCACGCGAGGTCCCGAGCCAAAGCCCCGAATCCGAAACGCCGAAGCTTTCGCACCACATACCTATCGACGAGCCGCTCAAGCCCAAAAGCACGCACAAGACAAAAACCGCAAGCGCGACAAAAAATCTGTATTTATATATAAGCTCCGCCGCCTTGGGCTTTGCCGAAAGAATCCAGCCCGCAAGTCCCGCGAGCAGGGCAAAGACATATGTGTCCCACGATAAAAAAATCCCCTTTGCCGCCCTGCGGACAAAGGACGCGTCAAAGCCTCCCGACTGACCGCCGTTAAAAAGCAACACATCAACGCCGCCGAGCATATACAGTCTGTACACGCACGCCAGCACTACGGAAAACAACGCAATCCCTATTATCCGCGCTTTGGATATTTTCACCGACCTCATATCAATATTCACGTCAGAACCTACTTGTACATCTCGCTGTAATATTTTTGGTAATCCCCGCTCGTAACGTTCTTCATCCAGTCCTCATGCTCGAAATACCATTTGATCGTCAGCCTTATGCCGTCCTTAAACATTGTTTCGGGATACCAGCCGATGTCCTTTTTAATTTTGTCGGGAGCAATCGCGTATCTTCTGTCATGCCCCTTGCGGTCCTCCACATAGCTGATCAGTCCCTCGTTGATCGCCGCCTTTCTGGGATCGCCGTCGGGAAGCATTTCGTTCAAGGTTTCAAGTATTGTTTTTATTATTTCGATATTCTGCTTTTCGTTATGCCCGCCGATATTGTAGCGTTCGCCGAGCACGCCGTTTTCCTGAACCATATCTATCGCCTTGGCGTGGTCGTCCACATAGAGCCAGTCGCGCACGTTCCTGCCGTCGCCGTATACGGGCAGCTTCTTTCCGTTCAGGGCGTTGTTGATAATGAGCGGTATAAGCTTCTCGGGGAACTGGTAGGGTCCGTAGTTATTGCTGCAATTCGTGATATTCGCGGGAAAATGATAGGTGTCTATATACGCCTTTACAAGCATATCGGAGGACGCCTTGCTCGCCGAATACGGGCTGTGCGGGTCTATCGGACTGGTTTCGTAAAAAAACGCGCCGTCGTCATCGGGCAGCGAGCCGTAAACCTCGTCCGTCGAAACATGGAGGAATTTCTTATCCGCCTTGTAGCTGCCGTCGGGAAGCTCCCATGATTTTTTGGCGGCGTTGAGCATAACAGCCGTCCCAAGCACATTGGTCTGCACAAAAACCTCGGGATTGCGTATGCTTCTGTCCACATGGCTCTCGGCGGCAAAATGAACGACCCTGTCTATGTCGTTTTCGGCAAAAATCCTGTCTATTGCCTCCTTGTCGCATATGTCCGCCTTTATAAATTCATAGTTGTCCCTGTCCTCAATATCCTTAAGGTTCTCAAGGTTGCCCGCGTAGGTAAGGCAGTCAACGTTGATTATCCTGATTGCGCCGTCATATTTGCGGAACATATAGTGTATATAATTTGAGCCGATAAATCCGGCTCCTCCCGTGACAAGATAGGTTCTCACAGCCGCTTCCTCCAAAAGTTATTAATCAATGTAATATTTTAACATAATTCCGTCATTTATTCAACAAAATCTCTGACATATGCCGAAATCGCGTCCTTCCAGTCCGCAAATTCATAGCCTCCGATCAAGCGGAGCATATAATTGTCAAGCACCGAATAGGCGGGTCTTTTGGCGGACGCGGGAAATTTCGCCGCGTATTCCTCGCTGGTTATGTAATTTACCTTGGTGCTTCTGCCCGTAAGCCTGAAAATCTCCGACGCGAAGTCAGCCCATGAGCAGACTCCGCCGCAGGTCGCATGGTATGTACCGTAATTGTCCGTGGGCAGAAGGCTCGCTATCGCCGCCGCAAGCTCCGCCGCGCTCGTGGGCGAGCCGAGCTGGTCGCATACGACGCTCACCTCGTCGTTTTTTTCGGAAAGGGCAAGCATTGTCCTCACAAAATTCTTTCCCTCGCCGTAGAGCCACGCCGTCCTCAAAATAAAATATTCCCTCGCGAACTCCTTGACAAAGTTCTCTCCCGCAAGCTTCGTCGCGCCGTACATGCTCACGGGCGCGGGAGCGTCGAACTCCGTGTAGGGCTTATTGCCGTCTCCCGAAAAAACGTAGTCGGTCGATATATGCACAAGCTTCGCGCCGTACCTTGCCGACGCAACGGCAAGATTGCGCGCCCCTATCGCGTTGATCCTGTACGCGCTGTCGGCATCGGATTCGCATTTATCGACGTTGGTATGCGCGGCGCAGTTAATCACGGCGTAGGGTTTTATTTCGTCCGCAAGCTTAAGAACCGCCTCGGCGGAGGTTATGTCAAGCTCATCAACGTCGGTATTGAACAAGTCGTATTCCTTGTTTCCTTCGTACAGCCTGTTTATCGCCCTTCCGAGCTGCCCGTTGCAGCCCGTTACGATTATCCTTTTACAATCCATATTTTCCTCCGATTAATTTCAGATTAAAAATCGTTTTCCCTGCGTTTTCCCGCGGCGACTATATCCGCCAGCTCGTCGCTTATGCGCTTCACCGTATCCGATACCGAATAATCCTCCGTGTCGAACAAAAACTTATGGAGCTGCACGACGCTGTCCTCCAGCGTGGTGGCAAACACGGGATCGGTTATGTTCGGCAGTCCCGCAGGATACTGTATCTGATCGGTAAGCGAGAACGGCAGTCCCGCCGTATCGGTAAGCGTATAGCTCGTTACCGACTTTGCCAAATCAAGTATTTCCTTAAGCTCGAGACTCGTAGCCACATTGCCGAAGATACTGTTTATCGCGGAATTTAACTGCGTCACGTCTATGCTCTTTGCCTTTTGGAGCACAAGGCTTATCACCGTGCGCTGGCGCTCGGTTCTCCTGTAATCGCTGCCGCCGCCGTATCTTATGCGGCAGTAGGAGGTCGCCTGGATACCGTCCAAATGCACATAGCCCGAATGCTCGACATACTCGAAATCCCTGCCCGTATTTTCGCTCGTATCGTGAAGATAGGCGTTGATCCAGTAAAGCTCCGTATCGTTAATCTCAAGGTCTATTCCGCCGACCGCGTCTATTATCTGTATCAGCGCCTCCCAGTTTACCATAATGTAATCCTGTATGTCCAAGTCGAGATTGATATTGACCATGCTTATCGCGGACTCGAGCCCGTACCAAAAAATAGCCTCGGTCGCCTTGTCAAACTTAGGCTCTCCGTTATTGTTGACATCGGACATCTGCAAAATCGTATCCCTGTATACCGAAACAAGGCGCACCTCCTTCGTCTTGTTGTTTATGCTCGCGACGATTATGGAGTCCGTGTGGTTCTCGCCCACCTTAAAAAGCACGTCCTTCGACGCGTTATCCCTTATATCGGTTCCCAAAAGAAGGATATTCGTATAGCCCTCAAGCACCTCTTCCGAGTAGTTCTGGTCTATATCGGGATTTATCACGATCGCGTCCTTGTTGATCGGCGTATATTCTATCATATTAATCTTGCCGATCACATACCACAAAACCAGTAAAATAAGCAGCACTATAATTTCCACCGCAAAAATAAGCGCAAGCACCCAGCGTTTTATCCCCCTGCGTTTTTTGGGCGCACGCCTTTTTTCGGTATATTCGTATTCCTCCTCGTCTTCATCGTAATCGTCGTCAAAATCCTTATACCTTGCCATTTATACAAATCCCTTCCATAAAACTGCGCCGCATATACGCCTTAATACGCGTTTTTGTTGACAAACCCCTTAAATACGGTGCGCACAAGTATTTTAAAATCAAACAAAAGACTCCAGTTCTCGATATAATACAAATCGCATTCGATCCGCTTTTCTATCGAGGTGTCCCCGCGCAGACCGTTGACCTGCGCCCACCCCGTCATTCCCGGACGAACCTGGTGCTTTATCATATACCGAGGAATCTCCTCCTTAAACTGCTCTACATAAAAAACCCTCTCGGGACGGGGTCCCACAAGGCTCATATCTCCCTTAAGCACGTTAAAAAGCTGCGGCAGCTCGTCCAGGCTTGTCCTGCGGATAAATTTTCCGAAGCCCGTCACGCGCGGGTCGTTCTGCGTGGTCCATTTGCGCTTGTCGCTGCCGTCGCTTTCCACCCTCATCGAGCGGAACTTGTACATCTCAAACGGCTTGTTATGGCGCCCGATCCTCTCCTGCTTGTATATGACGGGACCGCGCGAGGAGCATTTAACCGTAACCGCCACAAGCAGCATAACGGGAGAAAAAACAATAATCGCAAGGCTGCCTATCACAATATCGGTCAGACGCTTAACCGCCCTGTTGTACATGCTGTTCAGGGGAACATGGCGTATATTTATTACGGGAAGTCCCTGAACGTCCTCAATATAGGGTCTGGTGGGTATAATGTTGTTGTAGTCGGGTATAAACTTTGTGTGCACGCCCGATTTCTCGCACGCCGCCACCACCTTTTCAAGCTTCGCGTATTCGGCAAGCCCCAAGGTTATGGCGATTTCGTCAATATCGTTGGCGTTCAGCACCGATTCGATGTCGCTTACTCTTCCGATTACCTTTTCGCCGCGGTACTCCTTTCCGATCTCGACGCTGTCGTCAAGGATCCCGACAACTCCGTAGCCCCACTGGGGAAATGCCTTAATCCTGTCGATATAGCCCTCCGCCGCGCGGCTGTAACCCACAAGCACTATATGCTTTTGGTTAAAGCCCCTCCGCCGGATGCTGCGCAGGAGCATACGCAGGAACACTCTCGCTATTATCTCGTAGACGATATTCAGCGCGCTGAAAAGGAACATCATTACGCGCGAAAAATCCATCAGCTTAAGCTGGTAGAGCACGAAAATAATTATCAGCAGTCCGAAGGCGTTCGCCCTGACAATGTTGAAAATCTCGTACCTCTGCCCGTGCATTCGCTTAGGCGTGTAAAGGCTGCTTAAAGCATACAGAATCAAATATCCGGGTACAATAATTCCGAGTGCGTAAAGATAATACTTAATATCCAGACGTCCTATATCTTCCTTGAACAGTATCGTTTCAAATTTGAGTGCCCAAGCCGAAATGTACGCAACCACGATTATGATTGCGTCCATCAGAACATGAAGCTTATTCAAATATTTCTGATTTCTTCTTATCAAAACATCCCCACTTCCCCGTCCGATAGCTCAATAATACATCAAGCATAGATAAAGGGCAACAATTTTTGTGTTAATTTGTGTTAAGTTTTTATTACATTTTCCAGTAATACCTGTTATTGGTATACTTAAGAATTTTGTTCGGGGAAAGCTGTCTGAATTTTTTGCCCTTGCGGTATCCCATATATTTGTAAGCGCTGTTAAGCACAAGATAGGGCAGCTCGTACCAGTGCCCCCTCCTGCAAAGATAGGCGGCGGTTTCCTTTACAAGCCTTACGCCCTCCGACTCCGAGCTTACCCTCTCAAAAACCTCGGGGTGCTCCGCCTGCGAAACTCCCAAATCGAAATTTCTTTTAAACTGCTCAAGACAGCCGTAATTATGCGAATGGTAGACCTGCGCGCGCGCGCAGTACATTATGCCGTAGCCCGCGTCAACCGCCTTGGCGGCGTACACCATATCCTCGTTGAAAACGGCTCTTTCGGTAAAGCCTCCGAGCTCCTTATAAATCCGCCTGTCGTACATGGCGCACACGTCGGAGCAGAAGAAGGTTTTTATGCCGAGCCTGTCCAAATCGTCCGCCGTCTTGTACATATCCCTGTCGGGATAATTGTAGGCTCTCGAATACCGCTCCATAAGGCGGCAGTCCGCCTTCGGAAGCTGTCTTGCATAGGCGACGGCGGTATTTTGGCCCTCAAAGCCCTCCAAAAGACTTTCTATCAGGCGCTTATCCTTGGGGATCGCGTCCATGGTCATAAACAGCACATAGTCCGCCGAGGACTTCTCAAGCCCCGCGTTTCTCGTAGCCGCGTGGTCAAATTCCTCCCTGCTTATATGGTACACCTCAATATTGGGGGCAATCATATATTTACGTTCATCAAAAAAGACCTTTTCCGTATTAATAATAATGATTCTATTAACAGGATCGGTCTGTTTCAGAAGCCGTTGAAGCAGGCAGAGGAACTCCTCCTTCGGCTTATACACCGGAATGACAACGTCTACATTCGGATATTTTGAGGTAACGTCCTTCATCTTTTCTCCTTAACTCCAAGCCGCGCGGTACGCCCCTTGCGCCCTCCCCGCGGCGCAGGGGGTTCCCGATATTTCGCTTTACGGACGCGGGGCGTCCCCGATATTTTGTTCAATAAGCTTGGCGAGCGCCTTCGCCTCTTTTTCGATAAAAGCCTTGTCGCTGCCCTCGATCATCACGCGCACAAGCGGCTCCGTCCCCGACGGTCTGATAAGCACGCGTCCCTCTCCGTCAAAGCGCGCCTCCAAATCGGCAATCGCGTCGGCAATCGCTTTGTTTTCCATGTAATATTCCTTTTTGATATTCGATACCGAGGCGTTTATAAGCACCTGCGGCAGAACCTTCATAACTCCCGCCAGCTCGGACAGTCTTTTGCCCGTGGCGGTCATAACCTCCAAAAGATGAAGCGCGCTCAAAAGCCCGTCGCCCGTCGTATTTTCGTCGAGAAAGATAATGTGTCCCGACTGCTCGCCTCCGAGGTTGCAGTCGTTTGCGAGCATATACTCGAGAACATATCTGTCGCCCACCTTGGTCCTGACAATATCCAGCCCCTCTCTTTTTCCCATTTGGAAAAAACCGAGATTGCTCATAACCGTGGCAACGACAGTATCCTTCTTAAGTCTGCCCTGTTTTTTCATATATAAACCGCATATTGCCATTATCTGGTCGCCGTCCACAAGCTGTCCGTTCTCGTCCACCGCGAGCATTCTGTCGGCATCGCCGTCGAAGGCAATTCCCAAATCAGCCTTTTCGGCGACAACGCGCTTCATAAGCTCCTCAAGGTGCGTGGAGCCGCAGCCCTTGTTTATGTTTACCCCGTCGGGCTTATTATGTATCATAACAGGCTCGGCGCCCAGTCTTTTAAGCGTCGCCTCGGCGGTATAATACGCCGCCCCGTCGGCGGTATCCGCGACTATTTTGAGCCCCGACAGATCAAGCTCCAAAAGCGACGAGGCAAACGCCACATAATCGTCCTTCGCCGCGTAATTGTAGGTAATGCGCCCGACCTCGCCGCCTAAGGGCATTGGAAGCTCGGCGGAGTTCATACGCATAGCCTCCTCTATCTCGTCCTCCAGCAAATCGGGCAGCTTGTAGCCCGTCTTGCTGAAAAACTTGATTCCGTTGTATTCCGCGGGATTATGGGACGCGGATATAACCACTCCCGCGTCATAGCCGTAATGCTTTGTAAGATAGGCGACGGCAGGCGTGGGAATCACTCCGGCATACACCGCGTCGGCTCCCACGGAGCAGATTCCCGCCATCAGCGCGTTCGCGAGCATTTCTCCCGAAATTCTGGTATCGCACCCCACAAGTATCGTGGGCTTGTGCGCGTTTTCCTTGGTGAGCACATACGCTCCCGCCTTTCCGAGATTCATCGCAAGCTCCACTGTAAGCTCCTTGTTGGCGACTCCTCTTACTCCGTCGGTTCCGAATATTCTTGCCATTTTACTCTCCGTTTCAAAAGTTATATTAAAATTTAATTATTCTGTATCGCTCTGCGCGGACTCGGACGGCGTTTCCGCCTCGGTGGTCTGCGGCTGTGCGTTTACGGTTTCGCCCTCGTCCTCCTCGGACGTTGTTTCCTCGGGAGTGGTTTCCTCGATAATTTTTCTGACAAGCACGTCAAGATAATAATCGGAGGCAGCCGTATACCTGTCGTCGTCGGCAATGCTTATCGGTATCCTGTAACGTCCCGCGCCGCGTCCCGACAAATCGGCAGAAAGCTTCAAATCGCCCGCCGTTATTCTGCCTATCACGCTTTCGCGTCCCGTAATCTCCACGGCAACGGCATTCTGTCCGCCCGATGTAATCTCGTATTCGTACTCCGCGCCGTTCATTCCCGCTATGCTTATATCCCTTATCGGAACGGAAATGCCCGCCGTGACGATTCTTTCAAACCTTACGGCAACCGACAGCGTCTGCTCCTCCGAAACTATGCTGTAACCGCTCGGAAGATAAGCGGACAGCGCCGCCGACAGCGTAGTATCCTCCTTCAGTCCCGTTATGTCGATGGTTCCCGCGGGTATGTCGATTGCGGGCAGAGCCTCCAAAAGCTCCTTCGGCGCCGCAATTTTTACCGATTCAAGACTCGGCTCGCTGCCCGTCATTACATAGCCCTCCTCGGGCTCGCCCGAAACGGCGAAATTGACGGGAACCCATTTGGTCGGGAATATGTCTATTTTAAGCCTTATCGTTTTTCTGCTGACATTAAGCTTCTCCGTGCTCACCTCGCTGCCGTTGGCGTCGAGGAACACGGGAACTACCGCGTCGTCTATATTGTCGGTCATTCCGTCCACATTATAGCGCAGAACCGCAGACTCGATACGGCTTACGATTGACTCCGCGCCCGAAACCTTGATCGTCGTGGGCGAAATGGAATTTCCGCCCACAATGTAGTTCTCGGCGGGATTTCCCGAAATATCCACAATCAGGTCAAAATCGCGGTCAACCTTATTGTCTATGGAAAGCTGTACATACTCCGTTCTCAGGCTTATTATGTCAACCTGATTTTCAATATCCTCCTTGGTGCAGCTTACGTGAATGGGAACCTTGTCGGAGTCGGCGGCGCGCTCGGTCAGATCCGCATAGGCGGTAAAATCCGACGCCTTAAGCTCCTCCACAATCGTCTGCGGAGCCTTTACCACTATGGATATTACCGAGCCTGAGTTGACCTGATAAATATAGTCCATATCGGTTAGGACGTCGCCGTTTAAAAGATTCACGGTGATTCCCGAAATAGTCTTTCTTTGGGAGGGATTATCGACGTTGACAATAACTATCCACAGCACGACGGCGATAATTACCGCAAGTATTTTGAGCGCAAAATTCTTGAAAATCAAATCCTTTATTTTAATGTCCTTAAAGAATTTCATATTATTTGCCTCCCTTCTTCCAAAGCTTGTATCTCTGAACATCTATGGTCTTTTTCTGAAGAAAGGTAAGCTTGCTTTTGAGATAATCGCTGTCAACGTCCCTGAAAAGCTCGCCCGCAATGGCAATCGAAACCTTTCCCGTTTCCTCCGATACGATTATGGTGAGCGTATCCGTCACCTCGGAAATGCCGAGAGCCGCGCGGTGCCTCGTCCCAAGCTCCTTGCTTATGCGCATATTGTCGGACAGCGGCAGATAGCAGGTAGCCGAGGTCACCCTGTCGCCGCGCACGATAACGGCTCCGTCGTGAAGCGGAGTGTTGTGCTCGAATATATTTATCAAAAGCTGGCTGGTCACAATCGCGTCTATCGGGATCCCCGTTTTTTCATATTCGGTCAGCAGGATCTCCTGCTCGATCACGATCAGCGCGCCCGTTTTCGTTTTGCCAAGCTCAAAGCAGGCTTTCACAAGCTCCTCGACCGTTTTGTCCGAGCAGCGCTCACCCCGGTCCTTTTTTTCGTTAAAGGGAAGAAGCCTCGAAAACAGCTTGCGCTGTCCGAGCTGCTCGAGCACCTTGCGAAGCTCGGGCTGAAAGATAACGACAAGTGCAATAATCGCGATGTTGATTATTTTGCCGCCTATCCACAGTATCGTGGTAAAATTAAAGAGATACGCCAGTATCCAAAATACCAGAAGAACGGTTATTCCCTTTAAAAGCGCGAAAGCCCTCGTCGTCTTTACCCATGCGATTATTTCGTAAATGAGAACGGCAAGAATTATTATCTCAAAGATATTTGAGATATGCCATGATTTCGGTATGTAGAAATTTGATAAATACTCTTCAAAAAAGCTGATTATCGACTGCATTTTCAACACCATTCTCTCATTTTGCCCGTTCACGGCTATGCGGCGCGCTCAAACGCCGCAGCGGGGCTTCTTATTCGTCGCTTTCTTCGCTCTCGTCGCTCTCGTCGTCGTAGCTCTCCGTATGGACGAAGCCCTTGTTCGCGCCGTTAATCCTCTTGACCGTCACGTCGCGCTTGGCTACGGACGCCTTCGGAACAGCCTTGACGTAATAATAATAATCATCGTCCTCAAACTGCACGTACTCGGTAGCCGAGTAGTCCACGGTGAAAATAAACAGATTCAGCGCAAGCCCGATAAGGATCGCGAGTACGTGGCCGCCCAGCAGAATAAGCACATTGTATTCGACCTCCAACACCGAAAACGCGATTATCTGTATCAGCGCGTCCGTAACGCAGCCCGATATTATCGCGATTATCCACGAATACTTCACGGAAAGCCTCTTGATAAGGTAAATCATCGTTATCACCACCGCGAAGGACACGACCACGACAATAAGCTCCCTATTTGTAAGTATATTATTAAAAATAAAAGTTATGTTCTGAAGCGCGTTGTCCGCGTCCAGGGTAATTATCGCATTGGCGTTTTTGGCGGCAAATTCAACCAGATAGTATATGAACACGCCGCACACCGACGGCACTATTCCCGACATCCCCACCGTAAGCGCGGCGATAACAGGCACAAGATACGGGACGCGCAGACAGAAAAGCAGCGGCGTAAGTATCAAAAGAAAGCCTGTTTTCGGCGTGAAGCGAAAATAGAGCAGGTAAACGACAAATATAACTCCCGCTCCGATAATTGCCAGCTCAAGCGATATTCCGAACAGATGTATTATAATATATACGGTGGACACCACAACCGTGATGTTCAGAGGGACAAAGGCGCATATGAGCGCAATGGCGGCGCATATGAGCGGACTTGAAATCATGCTCCCGTTGCCGATAACCCTGCCGACGACATAGGTTGCGAGAAACGCCAGCGCGAAGCGCAGTATATGCCTTATATAAACTCCGCCCTTCGCGTAAAACGCCTTTAATTTGTCGCGGAAGATAAGCAGTCCTGTAATCATTTAAGCAAGCCTCCCTTACGCTTTCTGTCTTCCTTATTCATCAGAAAAATTTTGTGAAGCCTTTTTTGGTATATCTTAATGCCGTTCTCCGCCTCAACGTATTTGTAGGAATATACAAAATACGCCACAAGCAGGAAAAATATCATCATCGCCGCGTAGGCTGTCGCCATAATAACCGCCAAAAGCGTGTAATTCATCTTCATGAGGTTATTTACAAAATACTCGAAATTGCAGGCTATTATCAAAAGCAGAATTATCACATACGCAATCGTCACGGCGACGGCGGTCGTCCACATATGGAGCCCGACATAGTCGCTTTTGTAATACTTCGCTTTGGGCAGATCCTCGGCGCACTCATGCTTTTCGTACATCGCGGTCCTTGTCATAAGCCTTACTTTTCTTTTATTAACCATGCCTGCCTCCCAAAATATCCCGCCGCGGTCTGAATCAGTAATATATTATAAGCTGCGCGTGTCCGCCGCCCGTCGGGGCGACGATCCTTACCCTGTACCCGTCCGCACCGAAGGTCCTGTCCGCCTCCGCGCTTACAAGCTGCGCAAAAACATTTTCGTACTCCGTCGGCAGAAGCGACATTATCACTCTTTTCAGTGCGGCGTCAAACGACGTCGTTCTGGTCATAACATATATCTGCGCAAACGAATCGCCCACTATTATCTGACCGAGATAATTGCTGTCCTCGACATAAATATATGTATCGCCAAAATAGCGTGTAAAGCCCGCCTCCGTAATGCCCGCAACGATAAGCTGCGGCGGCTCCGCCTCCGTTTCCTCCTCCGTCGGCGTTACCGCGGTCTCGCCGCCGCCCTGAGGGGCGGACGCCGTAGGCAATTCAGCGGTATGCGCTTCGGACGGCTGCGGCAAAGCTCCCTGCGTTTCCCGGTCGCCGCTCCAGGGCGCCGCAGTCTCCGTTTCCTGCGCTCCGCCCTGCTGCGTATTATGCTCATGTCCGCTGTTATCTCCCGAAGCGGCAGTCTGCACCACCACAATTTCGCCGTTTGAGTCTATATCATACACGGGAAGCTGGTCGTCGTAATTATGCGATTCCCTGCTCACCGCCTTTATTATAACCGAATCCGACAAAAGACCGTGCGTAGCTGTAATTGCCGCCGAGCCCTCCGCTCTCACTATAATATCGCCCTTTCCGTTCACGGAAACGATATTCTCGTCCGAACTGCTCCAAATTACGCTGCCCGCGTATTCCGCAGGATTCGAGCTGCATTTCAGCCTGAGGATATTCCCGACGTAAAGGTTGCAGTCCTCCAGGTCGATTTTAACGTATTCCCCGCTTTTGGAAATATCGTCGGGATTCAGCGTTTTCTCGGGAGCGCCGGCGCCTCTCTTATCATTATTGCCCTTATTTCCGAAAAATACGCATACGCCCGCAATCGCCGCGACCACGGCAGCCAATATCCCCGCCGCAGCCGCGACGCGCCCCTTGCGTACACGGTATTTTTTCTTATGCTGCTTACTGTCTGATGCCATCTGACTCCGCCTCGCATATGTCCGAACCGCTTTGCGGTCACGCTACATAGTCAATATTACGTCCCTTAAGCCCTATCGAATCCTGAAGCTTTTTGTTCTTTTGGTACGGATTGTCCTCGTTGGGATATTTTATCATAGTGCTGGTCGTGCCGCCCGACACATAGCTACGCCCGCATTCGGGGCATATCGCCGTGTGGATCGAAACGCTCGCCCTGACTACCCTGCCGTTTTTTTCGGCAGCCTTGGAATACGCGTTGCTCACATGCTCCTGCTCGTGGGCTCGCACTCTTGCCCCCGCCGACTGCGGCGAAATATGGGACGCCGATTTAAACGATACGTTCTCGTCCGAGCCGTCCTGATATTTGCGCTCCTTGCATGTTTGACATTCCTCGGGAGAGGACCTGCGCCCCGCTTTTTTGACGGAATCCTCGTCGGTTATTCCGCCCGCCTTTGCGGTCCCGTCAGCCGCACCGCTGCCGTTAAAAAATCCCGCCTGTGAGTACCGATACGGACTGTAAGCGTCCAATCCACCTATTGTCATAGTATCGCCGCCTTTCTGAATACACTGCGTATAACCATAATTATTACTTAGTATAACACGTTTTCTGATATTTCGCAATCCCCTCGCTTATTTGCGGGCAAAAAACAAATTCCCCTGCCATACGCCCGTTCGACCGTAAACAAGGGAATTATATATTTATCTTTTTGTAAACGAGATTTTCGCGCGAGGTTTAATTAATTTGTGATTTAATATATTCCGTCGCAGCGTCAAGCTGACTATCCGCGCCCTCCTGCGCCGCCTCGGCATCGTACTCCGCCTCAATATCGGGCGTGATTCCGATTCCGTGTATATTGTTGCCGTTCGGCGTATAGTAATCCTCGACCGTAATCTTGATTGCCGAACCGTCGTAAAGCGAAATTATCGACTGCACGATTCCCTTGCCGAAGGTCTGCGTCCCCACTATTTCGGCGGCGTCATAGTCCTGAAGCGCTCCGCAGAAAACCTCGGAGGCGCTGGCGCTGTTGCCGTCCGCGATAACCGCGCAGGGAATGTCAAGCTTCGCGGAGGCGTCCGAGGTAAACTCGTCGCGCCTGCCCTTTTTGTCAACGGTGTACACAAGCAGTCCCTCAGGAAGAAGATAATCGAGCATATCGTTTACGGTGTCCAGTCTTCCGCCCGGATTCGCCCTTACGTCAAAAATAACCGCCTTCATTCCCTCGCTTTCAAGCTGCTCGTATGCGTCCGTAAACTGCTTGTAGGTAACCGCACTGAAATGTGAAATCAGGATATAACCTATATCGCCGTCGAGCATACGCGATTCCACGGTTTTTACGTCCACCGCCCGGCGCACCATAGTGGCGTCGTAGCGCTCGTCGCCCCTTTGGAAGGTAACCGTAACCTCCGTCCCCTCCTCGCCGTGTATAAGGCTTACAACCGCGTCGCTGTCCATTCCCTCAATGTCCTTTCCGTCCACGGCGCGGATTATGTCGCCGGGCAGAACTCCCGCATACTGCGCGGGAGAGCCGTCGTAAGGCTCGACGATGTATATATCGCCCGTTTCGGGATTTGTGGTCACGACCGCTCCCATTCCGTAAAAGGTTCCGTTCGTGGACTCCATCATCCGGCGGTACTCCTCGGCGGTATAATAGCAGCTGTACGGATCGTCCAGCGAATCAAGCATTGCCGCATATATTTTTTCACTCAGAGCAGCTTTGTCGTATTCGTAAAGAAAGCTATCGTCCATATAGTCCAAAAGCGTATTCATTTTGTCGGTCACATCGACGTCCAAATTAAGCGTTGGGTTCTGTCTCCGATCGACGGTTTTCTTCTGGAACCAAAGGCTGGCGAATATTCCCGCGGTAATTATGCATATCAAAAGAACCGACAAGCCTCCTATCGCTATGCCAATCTTAACTCCCTTATTGTACGTTTCCTTCTGCTGCTCCGAATCCATTTAATTCTCCTTTAATATGTAGGAATTGTAAAATACTCCAGCGGGTTCACCAAAATGCCTTTAAGATAAAGCGTAAGGTGAAGGTGCGCTCCCGAGGACGCTCCCGTGCTGCCGACATAGCCTATCACGTCGCCCGCCTTAACCTGCTGCCCCACGCTCACCGCCATCGAGGAAAGATGCGCGTAAAGCGTAACGACTCCCGCTCCGTGGTCAATCTGTATCCTGTTGCCGTAGGGCTTCGTATACCTCGTATCGGAGGCGGTGTAAACGTCCACGACCGTGACAACTCCGTCATATGCCGCCACCACGGGCTTTCCGTACACTCCCACTCCCGAAATATCCGTTCCGCTGTGGCTTGTCAGGTTCATGCCCGGAATCGGCGACGGTCTGGGACCGAAATTCGAGGTTATCGTATTATATCCGGGAAGCGGCCATGTAAAGCCTCCCGCAAGACCTATTTCCTCAAGCTTTTTCCTATTCTCCTCGTCGGCGTTGCTGCCCGCTGCGGCGAGCCTTCTCTGCTCCTCCTCCCAAAGAGCCTTAAGCCTCGCGGCTTCCTCCTCCGCTGCCTTAAGCTTCGCCTTCTCTTCCTTTATCCTCTGCTCCGCATAGGCTTCGTCGCTCTCAAGCTGCGCGATAGCCGCCTGCTTTGAATCAATCGCCTGATTCACCAAATTCTGCTGAACCTGCAAATCGTTCTGCAAAACCAGCAAATCCGCCTTTTCCTGCTCGAGCTGTTTTTTTTCGGTCTCCAGCTCGCTTTTATCGTCATTGAGCCTTACAATCATCTCGGAAATTTCATTTCTGACCCACTCAAGCTCCTCAAGCTTTTTGCGGTCATATTCCATTATGCTTGTCACATATTCGGTTTTGCCAAGCAGATCCGACAAATCGGACGCCGAAAAAATCATATCGAGAAATGAGCCCTCGCCGCATTCATACATATATTGTATGCGCAGCTTCATCGCTTCATACTGCTCGCTCTCGGACTTCTGCGCATTCGCCAAATCCGTTTCCGCGTCGGAAATTTCCGCCTCCTTGTCGGCAATCTGTTTTATTTTTTCATCTATCTGCGACTGCTTGGCAGTTATTTGGTTCTGATAATCTATAAGACTGCTCGTTATCGCCGAAAGCGCCGCGTCAAGCTCATTCACATATGCCTGTACAGACTGTATATCTCCGCGAAGCCTGTCTTTTTGATTGTTAAGCTCCTCTATTTTGTGCTTGGCGTCCTCTATTTCGTTTTCCGCCTTATTTATATCGCTTTGGTCGGTCGCTCCGATGTCGGGCGTTCCAAAGCCCGCCGCCGATAAACAGACGATCGCGGCGACGGCTATCGCCGTTTTAAGCTTTCTTTTCATAAAACGCTTCTTTTTCTTCTCCTAACAATCCCATAAAATGAACAGAATCCATTAACTGACCATCTTCACTCAAAAAATATTTTATAAATAATTTTTTTCTTATTTAAAGAAAAATTATTATAAATTTT
>JAMPDT010000025.1 GCA_023665525.1 Butyrivibrio sp.
CGAACAAAAAATATATAAAACATCATTGATAAATAACCGCAGATATTTAGGGAACAAGTATAAGCTTTTGCCCTTCATTACAAAAGTGGTAAGTGAAGAATGTTCTGATATTAAATCTGTTGCTGATATTTTTGCAGGGACAGGTGCGGTTTCCTCCGCTTTTTTGGATAAAACGATAACCGCAAATGATTTAATGTATAGTAATTATATTTGCAATTTAGCGTGGTTTGGTTCGCAGAAGTATAATCCACAAATAATCATTGATTATATCGTTAAATATAATTCTATTTCTGAATACGAAGATAACTATATGACTGAAAATTTTGCAGACACATATTTCAGCTATAACGATTGCTCCAAAATCGGCTTTATAAGAGAAGATATTGAGCAGAACTATTGTGGCGGAAATATTAACGATAGAGAACGAGCGATTCTCATCACATCCTTGCTTTATGCTATGGATAAAATCGCAAAAACCTGTGGTCATTATGATGCATATCGTAAGGGAGCAGATTTTGATACTTCGCTTGAATTGTTCGTACCTTTGGCAGAAGTGCATAACAACGCTGAAAACAAATGCTTCAATAAAGACGCAAATGAATTAGTTAAAGAAATTTCCGCGGATTTAGTTTATATAGATCCGCCGTATAATTCTCGCCAGTATTGTGATGCTTATCATTTGCTTGAAAATGTTGCCCGTTGGGAAAAGCCTGATGTTTTCGGGGTCGCAAAGAAAATGAACAGGGATAAAATGAAAAGCAAATATTGTACTCAAAGCGCTACGGAAGCATTCGAGGACTTAGTTAAAAATATCAACGCAAAATATGTTTTGCTTTCGTATAACAATATGGCAACCAAAGGAAATGGGCGCTCAAATGCTAAAATCTCAGATGAAGATATTATGCGAATTTTACAAAGCAAAGGGACAGTAAAAATTTTCTCTGAAAACTACAAGGCTTTTTCGGCAGGTAAATCAAATATTGCCGACAATGCCGAAAGACTGTTTTTATGTACTTGCTTTAGTGAGGAACAATAATATGCTTCAGTCCCCTCTTAACTATACAGGCGGTAAGTTTAAACTGCTTCCTCAAATATTGCCGCATTTTCCCAAAGAAATTGATGTGTTTGTTGATTTGTTTTGCGGCGGCTGTAATGTTGGAATAAATGTTGAAGCGAACACAGTCATATATAATGATTTAAATGAACACCTGCTTTGCCTATATAACACTTTTAAGAATTTAGATAAAGAAGTTACATTTGAATGGATTTATCAGATAATTGACAAGTATGAATTATCTCTTGTGAGCAAAAACGGATACGGTTATTACGGCTGCGAAAGCAGTAAGGGACTTGGAGATTACAACAGAGAGCGGTTTTTAAAGCTGCGTGACGACTTCAATGCAATTCAAAATGAAGATTATCATTACTATGTAATGCTATATGTGATTATTGTTTATGCGTTTAATAATCAAATACGCTTTAATAGTAAAGGAGAGTTTAATCTCCCCGTAGGCAAGCGTGATTTCAATAAAAAAATGGCAGATAAATTATCTGCGTTTATAGATAGAATTCAAACGCAAAACTGCATATTTACCTGCAAGGACTTTAGAGAGTTCGACATTTCGCAGTTGAGCAGCAACGATTTTGTGTATGTAGACCCGCCCTATCTTATAACCTGCGCTACTTATAATGAGCAAGGCGGCTGGAATGAAGATTCCGAGCTTGATTTATTAGTTTTTCTGGATAAACTTTCCGAAAAAAATATACGATTTGCTTTTTCAAATGTACTCAGAAGCAAAGGTAAAGAAAATCATGTATTGATTGAATGGCTTGATAAATACAGCGACAAATACTGTACTATTCCGTTGAATTTTAGCTATTCAAATTCAAATTATCACACAAAAGACAAAGTTTCTATCAGTGAAGAAGTGCTAGTTGTAAATTATTGAGGAACTGCTATTAAAATATAATTTATATGAGGTAATACAATGGCATTTTCCAATGCAGGAATAGCTGTTGTATATGGACCTAATGGTACGGGTAAAACCAGCTTGGCTAGACTTACTTCAAAAAAGACATTGATAAATGAATTTAAGTATTTTTCAGCCTGCGATAGATATTACTGAAAAATATTGAGTACCGAAAGAACTGATATTTTGACATTCGTTAATACTATTAAAAAATCTTGACAAGCTCCGCGTCAACCTCTTCTGCGGTATAGGTATTGCCTGATTTTAGGGAATCAATTCCCTTCATAAGCTCGTCATCTGTTTCAGCGCGGCTAATGCCGCCGATAGCGGTTGGTTTTGCGGACGGTAAATGTAAATCGCAGGCTGTCCCTAGTACAGCCCCATTTCTTTTACGAACGCCTTGATCCATTCCAGATACATTTTCTTTACACAGTGTATTCCGTCGTTCTGATACCAGTCGGGGTGCGATATAATAAGCTCCGAGCGCTCGTCGTAGGCTACGCCGAGCTCCACGCAGAGCTTTCGTATTTCCGTATTGTAATTGGGTAGATTCGCAAGCCTCGGCTGCTTTGCCGCCGCCGCGTCCTTGACGGGCCACAGCGACATTACCACGATTTTGGTATAGGGCAGCTCTCTTTGGAGCAGCTCAAGCTCTGCCCGTAGCTCCTTTATGAAGCCGTTTACATGATAATCCTCGACGCCCATCTCGTTCAAGCCGTAGTGGATAATAAGCACCTCGGGATTGTAGTCGATTATCGTCTGCATATTGTTGGCAAGGTGCGGCTTCAGCATTGCGCCGACGCTCGCAATCACATTTCCCTGATTTGCGAGCTTATAATCGGCAAAGCCCGTCATTATGGAATCGCCGACAAGCAGAGTATTTTTAAAAAGCCCCTGCGTGGACAGATTTCCGCTCTCGATACGTTCGGCAAGCTCATTGGCGCGCTGCGCGTCGCAGCCGTAGGGATTGTAGCTTTGCTGTGAGGTTCCCACAAAGCCGCCCGTCTGCGGCGGCTCGGGCGTGAGCGGCTTCGGGGCTTCGGTTTTCGGCTCTGCGTCGCTTGGCTGCGGCGGCAGTGTTTCGGGAGGCGCTTCCACGGCAGGCTCCGTCCGGGCTTCTGTCATAGTTTCGGCGTCTGTTTGGGACGGTGCGGCGGCTTCTGTTTCCGTCAAGAACTCCGTCGGAGCCGCCGTTTCGTCCGCAGAGGAGGCGGAAGTGAGTTCGCCGCTTTCGGTATTTCCTGCGTCCTCGGACGAAGCCTCGGCGATTTTGCCCTGCGTCGCGGCGGGCGCGGGAAAGGTTTCCGACAGTGTTATTCTGCCGCCGCCGCAGCCTGCCGTAAGTATTGATGCAAGCGCGGATATGAGTATTGCCGTGCTTAGGCTTATGAACTTTTTCATTGCGAAACGCCGTCCTTCTGCTTTATTTTATATCCGCGCTCACCATAATGTATTTTATCCCGTATTGGTACATTGTTTCAAAGCTTATGCTCGAGTAGCGCTCGGTAGCCTGCGGTATCCATGCGCAGATGTCGCTTAATGCGGCGCTTGCGGCTGCCGCTGTGCTTTCGTCAACATTTTGTCCCATATTGTAGACAATCAGGTATTTTTTGACGCCTGCGGCAAAATTGGCGGCGGCGGCTTTTTTTACCTCTGCCTCATTGGAGACAATATCGTATTTAATATCGCCGAATTTTTGCTTTATAATTATTTCCAGGGTCTGCTTTTCGCCGTATTCGAGATACCTTGAATCCGTGCAGGAATGCTTTCCCGTATAGCTGTCCGCCATATGATTCCGATTCATAACGCTGTCGGGTACCAGAAAATAATTGTATCGGAGATTGGAGCTTCCCGACGAGTTCACCGAAACGGGGTCGTCCCATGTTACGTCAAGCTGGTACCATACGCCGTCAACTCTGACGAGGTTCCATGCGTGGCTTTCGATCTCCTCGCCGTTGTCGGCTGTTCCGTAAACCATTTCCGTCTGTATGCCCGCCTTAAAGCAAAGGAGCGAAAACGCCTCGGCGTAGCCCTGACATACGGCGAGCCTGTTGATTAACGCGCCCTCCGCCGTAAACAGGGAGCGGTTCCCCATATCTATATAGGCGGGATATTCCACATTCATTACAATATAGTCGTGTATTGCCTTTACCTTGTCAAATTCCGACATACCGCCGTTTACCAGCTTTAAGATTATGCTTTCAGCCGCCGCGTCGGCATTGTCCGACACGGTTATGGGCAGCGTTACGGAGGACACCGCGGGAGCCGCCTGTGTCTGTGCGGGTGTCTGAGCGGGCGGCTGTGTGGGCGACGGGGACGATGTGGGCTTTGCGGCGGACGGCTGTGTCTGCGCGGGCTGTGCCGCCGTCTGAGGGGGCGCGCTCGGCGTTGCAGGCGCGGGAGAGGTCGTCTGCGGCTTTGCAGCCTCGTGGGAGGGCGTTGTCGGTTTGGGGGAGGCAGTCTGCGAGGGAAGGCTTCCCTGCGTCTGCACGGGCTTTTCTGCACCCGTCTGCACGGCGGCTTGGGTTTTGGCTTCGCCGTTTGTGACGCTCTCCCTTTCCGCGCCCTCCGCCTCGGTGTCGGCTTGAGTTTCCGCCTTTGTTTTGTCGGAGCTGTTCTCCGAAACGGCTTTGGAGGCGGTTTCGCCGTATGTACCGCTCTCCTTTGTGCCCTGCGTCGCGTCGCCCTCCGCAGTCTGCGAAACCGAGGTCAGCTCGGAAACGTCGATTTTTTCATGCTTGGACGCGCTGTTGCAGCCCGCTGTAAGTATTGATACAAGCGCGAATACGAGTATTGCCGCGCCTAAGCTTCTGAATTTTTTCATTGCAGTCCTCCGACCTTATATGAGTTTTTTATGTGCATAATATAACATAACGGATAAAGCGGTTCAAGGACTAATTTTTTTTAAAATAAAATTATTGCAACCTTTTTAGCGCCTGTATGGTGTATTATATAAGTACAAATATCGGAGGAACGTGATTTTGAGCGGAAACAAGACCAAAGAACTTACGCCGGACGAGCTTGTGGAAAAATATTCCGCAATGATTTACCGGCTTGCATATACGCGGCTCCAAAGCGTTCATGACGCGGAGGACATAACTCAGGAGGTTCTGCTTAAGTACATAAGGGCGGACAAGAGCTTTAACGACGAGGAACACCGCAAGATGTGGCTTATAAGGGTGACGGTAAACACCGTCAAATCGTGGGCGGTGAGCGCTTGGAAAAGACATACGGTGCCGCTTGAGTACGCCGACAGCGTATCCTACACGGAAAAGGAGGCAAGCGGCGTTTCGGAGGCTGTAAAAACGCTGCCCGAAAAATATAGGATACCGATTCATCTTTTTTATTATGAGGGCTTTTCGATAAAGGAAATCGCAAAGGCTCTGTCCGCCGCGGAGGGAACCATTAAATCCCTGCTTTCGCGCGGAAGGGAAAAATTAAAGGAAATTCTTAAGGAGGAGAGCTATGTCTGATAAAATCAAATCCGAATACAATAAATACGCCGAGGAAATAAAGCCGTCGGAGGAATTTACCTCCCGTCTGACAAGGACGCTTAAGGAGGAGCGCGCGCGGAAAAAATATTCTAAGCTTAAGTATCTTAAGCCATTTGCCGCCGCTGCCGCCTGCCTTATTATCGCGCTTGCGGCCGGTCTTGCCCTGAACCGCGGCTTAAGCCACTCCGTGCCGTCGGAGAGAACCTCCGCCTACAACGAGCGCCCGACCTCGGGAATCGGCAATCAGGCGGGGGAGATAAATACAAACAGGCTCAACATTTCGGATATTGAGAACATAGGCTGGTACAACGGCGCGCTTAACGCCGAAAGCCTGCCGCTCGCGCTTGCCGAGAAGCTCGGAAGCTCGCTTGATTATTTGGTTTTCAGCGGCGAAAATAAATTTGTCGGAGCCGAGAACGCCGACGCGGAAACGCTTGAGCGGATAAAGGCTCTTTTAGGCTCGGCAAGGGAAACCGACGAGCGCGCTTCGGGCGAAAAAATATATTATATGGCTGTCTTTACCGACGGAACCGTTGCGAAATTCAGCGTTGCCGACGGCAAATTCCTTGAAATCTCGGGCGACAAAAAAATTTATCTGAAAACCGAAAATTAACGCAACCTTTTTGCCTCCCGCGGAGTTTATATAGTGTAAGGGCGCGGAGGACGGAGCTTTTTGAAAAATACCTCGGCGCGGAAAGGGAACGATTATGAAAATGAAAAAAACAGCGAAAACAGCGGCGGGCGCGCTTGCGCTCATAACCGTACTGACGGGCTGCGCCAAGGGCGCGGATATCGCGGACGGCGACAGCGCTTCAAAGCAAAGCGCCGCCGAGAAGCAGACGGACGGCTTGACCGAACAGGAAACCAAGGACACGCCGATTAACGGCTACGGGGCGAGCGTCACCGTGGGCGATATTAAGAAGGCATACGGCTATGACGACAGCAACGACATTATGCCGCTTTACAATGTTTCCGAAACGGAGAGCTTTGAATTTAAGTTTAATTTTAACGCGTATGAAAGCGACGTCGATCTGTACGATTTCGTGACCGTCCACACGGACGCCGCCTGCGAAAGCGCGAGCCGAATTTACTATACCGCCTCGCTCAGCGTGGAGGACGAGGCTTCGACTCTGACGGTCGCGCCCATGGAGCCCGTTATGGGAAACGATTCTCAGGAAAACGATTACGTGTACGAAAATGTGGACAGTTGGGGAAACGCTCCGATTTATTATATCGCACTGCACTACGAGCTTGAGGCGGACAGTCCCAAGAAGCTTGAGGAGCCTGTGGTGATTCCCTTTACCGTGAAGCACGAGGTCACGGCTCCGACCCTGCGCGCGGTCATAAGCGATACGGGAAGGCTTTCGCTCGAATGGGACGCCGTTGAGGGAGCCGAAAAATATATAATATACAAGCTGGACGATGACAAGCTTTATACGGGAAAGGACAACCACGCGATCGACGGGGCGAAGAACGGCTACGACTGCGCCGTAAACGTCGAGGGAGAGCCTCTTTATTTCCGCAAGGACGGAGAAACGACGGAATGCAGCTTTGACGGCTTTTCGGGACCGAACAGCCACGGCATCGCCGAGGTCGAATCCTTTACGGGCAGCCGTTCCAATTCGGGACAGAATTTCAGCGTAAACGGGGAATATTACATTACGGCAGTCGTAAACGGTATTGAAAGCGGTCTGAGCAATGCCGTCGCAACTGCGGGAATGGTTCTGCCGTACAAGATCGTCGAGGAGGACGAGCTTGAGGGACGCTACCCCACGCCTGCCGACTTCCCCTCGGAGGTAAGGGTCCTGAACATCGACGGAAGCGAAACCGTGAGGGCGGTAAGCTATGAGAGGACCCATGTGAATTATTTTGACCTTGAATGGGACGAATATATTTACACGGTTGAGGGTACTTATATTTACGGAACCGTGGGCTTCGACGAGGACGAGGGAGAGCCCGTGGATTCCTCGAGGGCTTCGGCGGAGAACGGAAACACGCTTCCCAAGGACGAGGTTGACAGGATTCCCGACGCGGAGGTTGACACAATCATACCTGCCGACGGCGGCGAGGATTACACGGACGGCGCGCTGATAGAGAACCAGTCCGACAACACCAAAAAGCACCTTGAAAACGGAAACGGGCAGAGCGTACAGAACGTGCCCGACGGCGTGTACATAAACGCCGACAGCGCCGAGGAGGAATGGCTCGCGCTGAATCTCGTGCAGGGAAATTCCGAGATTTCCGTGGAGGGCTTTACCTCATTGCAGGACCCGTACACGCTGATCGACGTTTTTTACAAGGTTTATTATCAAAATCCTTATATCATGGGAATAAGCAGCTTCTCCTACGATTACGGCACAATGCTTTTCAAGGTCAATTTTGTGTATGACAGGGAAACCATAGCCGCAAAGCAGGCGGCGATAGCCGAGACGGCGGCAAAGGTAATCGGAGAAACCGTAACGCAGGATATGAAGGCTGAAGAAAAAATACTTGCTCTTTACAATTATCTTGTAAACAATGCGGTATACGACAATGACGCGCTTGAGGACGCGAAGAAAAACGGCTATGTCAAGACCGAAAGCTCGCAGTACGAGGATTCCTTTAACACCTACGGCGTGCTTGTCGCGAAAAAAGGAGTTTGTATGTCCTACGCATATGCCTTTAGACTGCTGTGCGACCTTGCGGGCGCGGAATGCGCGGTCGTGACGGGCTATCTTGACGGCACTTTGCCCCACGCGTGGAACACCGTTAAAATAAACGGCGAATACTATGAGATAGACTGCACCAACAACGCGGTCAACACGGGAATTCCTTATTTCCTCTATCAGGCGGACAGCGCGCTTGCCGAAAGCGCGGGCTACAAAAAGGACGATTTGTTTTGGACGGATGCCGAGCTTCCCGACTTTGACGGCGACGACGGCAGCCTCGAATACTACCGCAGCAACGGTCTTTGTCCCGAAAGCATGGAGGAGCTTAAGAGTCTCATCACCTCGAACGTCACCGCCGACACAAGGGTTTTCGCGGTGCGCTGGCAGGGCGCGCTCGACAAGACGGAATTTAACAGGGCGGTGGTGCTTGCCTACAACGAGCTTGGGCTTGAGGATAAGCTTAACACGCTCAAATACTCGGTGACGGGCGGCTTTATTATACTGCTTAGCGAGTAAGGAATTGAAAGCCGCATATTGTGCGGAAACGGGGATATTATAAGGCACGGCAGTATCTTGCGGTATTGCCGTGCCTTCTGTCTTTGATTAGTTTGAATTTTTGTTATGCTTAATCACGTGCTCTTTAAGCACCATATTTATATACTGACTGAAGGAACGGTCGTCGTCCTCCGCCAGCTTTTTAATTTCCTGAACAATGTCGGCGTCTATCGTAATGCTTACTTTTTCCTTCAAAGGTTTCATATTAGAATCCTCCCGTGGCTGATGATTGGCAAACTCAATTCCTATGTTTTTAATATAACATAAAGCCTTTTAACTCATTGACAAGTAGGATTAAGTATGATAGAGTAGGATAAAGTTTATTCATTATTGGATTAAAATTTTGAAAAGCGGAGGAGATATTTATATGAAGCAGCTTAAAAAATGTATTATTTTTTCGCTCCTGATTGCGCTGGCAGCGGGCATATTCGGCTTCGGAGCGGTGACGCTCAAGGAAGCAATGGCGGGGGAGCGTGAGGAAGTGGAGAGCGGAGATTGGTACTACAAGCTTTTGGAGGACGGAACAGCCGAGCTTACCAGATATTACGGCGAGAAGGTGAATGTGGAGATTCCGTCGGAGATTGACGGAAAAAAGGTGACTAAGCTCGGCGGCTATGGGGTGTTCAGTACCTGTCGTTCGTTGAAAAGCGTAAGCATACCTGACGGGGTGACGGAGATAGGCTACGGCACATTTAATGAGTGTACATACTTGGAAACCGTAAGCATACCCGACAGTGTGAAAAAGATAGGAAAAAGGGCATTTTATGATTGTACGAAATTAAAGAGCGTAGGCATATCTGATGGTGTGGCGGAGATAGGGGGATATGCTTTTTCTCATTGCGAATCATTGGAAGTTTTGAACATACCTGATTCGGTAAAGGAAATAGGGTACGGGGCGTTCGCAGACAGCGGCTTAAAGGAAATTACTGGCGGAAAAGGACTCGAAAAGTTAGAGGACTATGCCTTTAGTGGTACAGATTGGATAAGAAATCAAAATAAGGTAAAAAAAGATGGAGAATGGTATTGTTCGTTTGGGGATATGCAAACAAAATGTCGGAATTGGACTGATTTTGCGGAAAAAATAGAGTTTGAGCCTAAGGGTGCGGATTGGAATGATTATACAAGAGCATATGTTGAATTGCCCGACGGAACGGTTATGCTTTGGAGCGGAGAGGTATATGATTTATCCCCTATTGACGGAAAGAAAATAAGCTACATATCCGATTGGGCGTTTGGTGATTTTGAAAGCTGGCGAGCAGAATTGACAGAAGAAGATATTGTAATGCCCGAAGGCATAGAATATATCGGAAAACGTATTGGTGGGTTTTCAGAGGGGCAGATAAATTCCATAATATTTCCGTCAACTTTAAAATGTATTGAGGATTTAGCATATACAGGAAATAGTATGGACGAAAATTTGTACAAGGGAAGTATCACATCTGTTAGATTGAATGACGGTTTGGTGAAAATAGGAAAAGGAGCTTTTTGGGCACAAAAATTGAAAAGCGTAACGATACCGTCAAGTGTTAAGGAAATAGGTGAATTTGCGTTTGGCTATGAAGGACCCGGACCAACAGGTCCTTCTGACAATCAATTTGACGCTGTGTCTGAACTTTTTGTCAAAATCCCCGACTTCACAATCTACGGCTATCCCAACACTGCCGCTGAAGCCTACGCCAAAGAAAACGGCTTTGCCTTTATTGCTTTAACAGATACAAAAGAGCCCTCGGATAATCCCGAAGCCAAACCGACGGACAGCGCAGTCACCCTTAGCGCCTCGGGAGAATTTTCTCCCAAGCTTGAGACGACAAAGGACGGAGCGCTTTTTGCCGTTGCAAAATATCTCGCCGAGGGACAACTTGAAGCAGTCAAAAACGGAAATACGCCTCTTGAGATAAGGCTTGCGGTGAACGGGATTGATAAAGAAATTTCAAACGCCGATAAGGAGCTGATTGACAAGGCGGTTGCGCAATATCCCGACAGTGAAAAGCTCAATTTCAAGATACTTAATTATCTTGATATAAGCCTTTGCGCCGTAATTGACGGCAAAGAACTGCCGATTCACGAAACGGAGGGCGCGCTTACGGTTTCGCTGGAGCTTGAAAAGCCCGCGAACGAAGGCTATAAAATAGTGCGGCTCCATGACGGCGTGGCGGAGCTTCTTGACGCGCGGCTTAGCGGCGACGGAACGAGGCTGATATTTGAAACGGATAAATTCTCGACCTATGCGATTGTTTATTCCGACATCGCAAGCGGCGGCAGTGCGCCGATAAAGCTCGTCACAGTATTTATGCTCGCTGTTTTGACTGTGCTTGCGGCAGGAGGCGCGATTGCGTCAAGGAAATTTAAGACAATGGATTAAAATAAGCGTACATTGGCAGCCGACCGCCGACACGGTCGGCTGTTTTTTTTGTAATTATAGTTGAAAAGCTATAAAGATTATGTTAATATAATATTGTGAAATAAAATTATTGCAAGAAGTTTGTGGATTTTATAAACGGATTTCGGCAAATTGATTTCAACTATGAATGAGGAGGAAACAGAGATGGCTTTTTACAAAAGAATGCTTGCAATGGCAGCGGCGCTGTTAATGACTGTCGGTGTTGTCGGACTGGGAGCAGTGCCCGCCGAGAAGGTCAGGGCGGACGCGCAGAATAATATCTACCAAACCGAGGGCGAGTGGGAGTACGAGATTTTGGAGGACGGAACCGCGAATCTTATGTGCTACGGCGGCAGTGACATTGTAATAGAAGTACCGAAAAGCATTGCGGGCAGAAAGGTTACAGGTATTGGCGGAAGCTCATACAGAGAATTTTGCGGAAATCAGGTGAAAAAAGCAGAGAAGGTAATTATACCCGATACCGTAACGAGTATAGGGGTTGCTGCATTTTGGGGTTGCAGCTCGCTGAAGGAGATTGTTATACCCGACAGCGTTACTTATATAGGCGGAGTTGCATTTGAAGGCACCAAATGGCTTGAGGAGCAGCGCGCAAAATCCCCGCTTGTTGCGGTAAACGGAATCCTTGTTGACGCAAAGACCGCAAAGGGCGATGTGAAAATACCCGACGGAGTGGTAAAAATAAGTCCGCTTGCTTTTTCGGAAAACAAAGATGTCACAAGCGTGGAGATGCCCGATACTGTTGCGGAAATAGGCTTTCAGGCTTTTGCAAGATGTACCTCGCTGAAAAGCGTGAAGCTGTCCGAGGGCTTGACGGCGACAAGCAATGCGCTGTTTATATTCTGCGATGCCTTGGAAAGCGTTAATATACCGTGGAGAATGACTTATATAGCGCGTGATACATTTTATTGCTGTTCTTCGCTGGAGCGGATTGATATACCCTTTGGAGTTACGGAGATAGCCGAGGAGGCGTTTTGCGGAACCGCGATTAGGGATATAACTCTTCCCGAAGGAGTGGAAAAGATAGGCGATAAAGCATTTGACTGCGATATGCTGGAATCGGTAAAAATACCGAGGAGCGTTAAAGAAATCGGCGAGAACCTGTTTGGCGGCGATGCTGAAAATAAGGTTATTTACGGATATGCGGGAACTGCCGCAGAAGCTTATGCGGCTGAAAACGATATTGCTTTTATGGTGTTGGACACAAATCCCTCCGAGGAAATTTTTTCCACAATTACAGTCAATCCTGCGGCGGGAGATACGGCTGCTGAGTTTGAAATGGGCAAAATGGATATTATGTATCCTTTCTCCCTGTTGCTTGACAAGGAAGAATTTGAGGACGCCATATACGGAAACATACGGTTTGACATTACGCTTTCGGTGACGAAGACTGACGAGAGCGTATCAGAGGCGGACAGGGAGCTTATCCTGAATGCCGTCGATTCGGCGTCCAAGGAGGGCAAGGCGAATTATAAAGTTATGAATTACTTTGATATTCAGTTCGGGGCGACGGTTGGAGATAGGGAAGTGAAGGTAATCGAAAGCCCCAAAGCAATAACTATTTCGGTTCCTATTGATAACGCCGCGAACGGAGTTTACAAGGTCGCAAGGATCCACGGCGGCGAGGCGGAGCTTCTTGACGCGGAGCTTAGCGGCGACGGAACGAGGCTTATATTTGAAACGGATAAATTTTCGACCTACGCGATTGTTTATTCCGACGTTGCGAGCGGCGGCGGTGCGCCGACAAAGCTTATCGCGTTATTTGTGCTCGCGGGCTTGGCAATGCTTGCGGCGGGAGGCGCGATTGCGGCAAAGAGGTTTAATTTTAAGCACAACTAATAAACGCCTGTGAATAACAGCCGTTTTACTGCGCTCCGCTTGCGGCGGTATGTGTGCGTCCGCAAACGGGGCGTTTTTTACTTTAAATTTCTGAATACGGCAACAACCTGCCTTACGGCTTCCTTTTCCTTATCGTCCAAGTCGGAAATGTCGAGATAGTCCTGACGCTCCAAGCCCAAAAGATAGTCGGTTGACACATGGAAAATCCTTGCGTATTTGACGAGAATCTCGTAGGAGGGGCGGCGTGAGCAGGATTCGTAGCTCGAGATTGCACTGGTTGCAAGCCCCATCATTTCTGCAAGCTGACCCTGATTAAGCCGTTTGTCCGTTCTCAGCTTTTTTAGGGTGTCGCCCAGTAAAACCATATCAAAATCTCCTTTGTAGATGTTTATTTACAGATAGTGTAAACAAAAATATATATCATTTGGTGTAAATAATTACGCAAAAAGACGATTAGCAGATAAAATTCATAAAAAATACGGACAAAGCCGCCAAAAGGCACTCTGTCCGTATCTTTGCCATGTGAAGCGCGTGTTTATGCGTTAGCCATCGCGCACAGCTCGTCAAGCATTTTGGGAAGGTCGGTTTCCATATTTTCATCGGAAAACTGGCAGGTGCCGACCGCTTTGTGACCGCCTCCGTTGTATTTGAGCATAAGATGCCCCACGTCAACGTCGGAGGTCCTGTTGAGTATGCTGTAACCGACCGCCGCGGAACAGCCCTTGCCGCCGCGTCCGCTTACAATCCATGCCGAGATGTTCTGCTCGGGGTACATACTGTATATCAGGAAGCGGTTACCCGTGTATATCGGATCTACGCCTCTGAGGTCGGAAATAATTACATTGCCCTCGGTGCGGGTGTATTTGTGTACCATTTCTTTGAATCTCTCGGTCTGCTCGTTGTAAACCTCGATACGCTCCTTAACGTCGGGGAGAGCGAGAATCTCGTCTGTGGTCATTGTGCGGCAGGCGTCGATAAGCTTTTCCATGAGCTGATAATTGGAAATGGTGAACTGGCGCCACCTTCCCAGTCCCGTTCTGGGGTCCATAAGGAAGCCGACAAGGATCCAACCCTTGGGATTCAAAACCTCGTCTGCGGTAAGGTTGCCGGAGTCCACCTTATCAACCGCCTCCATCATATCGTCAAACTGGGGGAAGCGCTCCCTGCCTCCGTAGTATTCGTATATTATTCGGGCGCATGAAGGGGTGATACGACTTTCGCCCTTGTATTTGCCCTTCAGCGCATTTCTTTCATGCTCGCTGGAGTGGTGGTCGAACCACAGTCCGCAGCCCTCCACGAAAGGAACGTTGGCAAGGCAGTCATTCTCGTTAATTTCAACCAGTCCGTCCTGCAAATCCTTGGGATGCGCGAATTTCCAACAATCAATAATTCCGGCCTCTTTGAGAAGAGCGCCGCAAGCAAGTCCGTCAAAATCGGAACGTGTGACTAATCTCATAGCTATACACCCTTGTACTTATAGTAGTAGTTATTACGGTCCCTCTCCAAGGACCATATTATATTCTACAACAAATACGGATAATTTACAACAAAAAACATCTATGCACCGCTTTCGCCGCTTTTTAGGAAGTCGAACTGCGACATATAAAGCTTGTAATATTCGCCCCTGAGCGCGATAAGCTCGTCGTGCGAGCCGCTCTCGACGATCCTGCCGTCGTCCACATACATAATGCAGTCGGCGTTTTTGATCGTGGAAAGGCGGTGCGCGATTATAAAGGAGGTGCGCCCCTTGAGAAGCTCGTTCAAGCCCCGCTGGAGCACCTGCTCGGTTTCGGTGTCTATGCTTGAGGTCGCCTCGTCGAGAATCAGTATCTTGGGATCGGCAAGCAGCGCTCGCGCAAACGAGATAAGCTGGCGCTGTCCCGCTGAAAGCCTGCTGCCGCGCTCGTTGATCTCGGTTTGGTAGCCGTTTTCCGTTTCCATAATAAAATCGTGCGCGCACACCGTTTTCGCGGCGCGTATTACGTCCTCGTCGCTGACCTCGTTATTGCCGTAGCGTATATTATCCATAATCGTGCCCGAGAAAATAAAGCTGTCCTGCATCATTACTCCCATTTGGGTGCGCAGGGAATGGATCGTCACGCTCTCTATGTCAACGCCGTCGATAAGCACCTTGCCCGAGCCTACGTTGTAAAAGCGGCTGATGAGGTTTACTATCGTCGTTTTGCCTGCGCCCGTGGGACCTACGATTGCAAAGGTGTCGCCGGGCTTCGCGGTAAAATTGATATTGCTGAGTATGGGGATCCCGTCCTCGTAGGAGAAGCAGACGTCCTTAAACTCCACCCGTCCCTTTATCGGCGGCATAACGCCCGCGTCGGGCGAATCCTTTACGGAAACAGGCTCGTCGATTGTTTCAAAAATACGCTCGAGGTACGAAATCGCGGTAAGAATCGAGTTGTAAAAATTGGCGAGCGTGTTTATGGGCTGCCAAAAGCGGCTTATGTAGCCCGTAAAAAGAATCAGCACGCCCACGGTAATGCCCGAAATTCCTCCCGTCATCCAGCTTATTCCGAGCACATATATAAACGAGGTTGTGACGACGGAAATAATATCCACGCAGGGTCCCATAAGGAAGTTGAATTTCACCGCACGCATCCACGCGCTTCGGTAGCTGTCGCTCAGGCTGTTGAAAATATCGGTGTTCTTCTCCTCGCGCGTAAAGGACTGCGTAACCCTGATTCCGTTTATGCTCTCCGCTATGTAGGCGTTTAGGTTGGACTGCTTGTTGCTCTGTATCTGCCACGCGCGGCGCTGTTTTTTCTTGATGAGAATGACCACGGCAACGATTACGGGAAGTCCGCAGAGGCAGACAAGCGTAAGCCTGACATTGGCGGTGAGCATAAAAATCAGGATAAAAACAAGGTTGCACAAATCGGTTACGGTATTGATAATGCCGTTTGAGAGCAGATCGCTCAGGTTGTTTACATAGTTGACCACGCGCACCTGAATCTTTCCGTGGGGGCGGTTGTCGTAGTAGGAGAAGGGCAGCTCCTGCAAATGCCCGAAAATATCCGCGCGCAGGCTGTGTATGATGTTCTGCCCGATTTGGTTGGTTATTTTTATTTTGATACGCAGGCATACCGCCGAGTATACCGCGATAAGCAGCGTAAGCCCCGCGTAAATGAAAATCGTGCGCGTATCACCCGCGGGAATGCATATGTCCATAACCCTTTGCAGGAACTTGGGAATAAGCATAACGAGCGCCGAGGAGGAAAGCATAATTATTATGGCGAGGAGCATTTGCTTTTTGTAGGGCAGAATGTACCTGCCGAGCCGCTTAAGCTGGTTTATGTCGAAACGGTCCTCAAGGACCTCGTCCACGTCGTATTTATTGCGCGCCATTGCCTTCACCTCCCATTTTTCTTTTAAGCTCCTCGGGAATCTCGCCGTACTGCGTCTTGAACGCCTTGGCGTAATAGCCGCCCTGCGCCATAAGCTCGTCGTGGGTTCCGCGTTCTATTATTTTCCCCTTATCCATAACCAAAATAAGGTCGGCGTCCCTGATGGAGGAGATTCTGTACGCGATTACAAAAATCGTGCAGTTCTTTTTTATGTTTTTGAGCTGCTTCTGTATGTAGCTTTCGGTTTCCATATCGACCGCGGAGGTCGTGTCGTCCAAAATAAGGATCGAGGGTTTTTTTAACAGCGCGCGGGCAAGCGAAATGCGTTGCTTCTGACCGCCCGAAAGTCCCACGCCGCGCTCGCCGACGATTGTGTCGTAGCCGTCGGGCAGCGTTTGGATAAAGTGGTTGGCGTCCGCCATGACCGCCGCCCGCTTGACCTCCTCAAAGGGGCAGTCGGGCCGTGCGTAGGCGATGTTGCCCTCTATCGTGTCCGAGAAAAGAAAAACGTCCTGCATAGCCATTCCGATATTTTCGCGGAGGTTGTACAAATCCATATCCTTTACGTTCGTTCCGTCGATGAGTATCTCGCCCTCGCTCACGTCGTAGAAGCGGCAGAGCAGGTTCATAATCGTGGACTTGCCCGCGCCCGTGGAGCCGATTATGCCGACGGTCTGCCCGGGGCGCACGCGAAAGCTTATGTCCTCTACTATGTCCGTGTCGTCGGCGCGGTAGGCGACGTTTTTGAACTCCACCGAGCCGCTTAAGCGGGTATGCTCGGTGTTCTTTTCGGGAGCCTTGATTTCGGGCTCGCAGCGGTAGGTGTCGTATATTTTTTCGACGGAGGTCGTAAAGCGGTGTATGTCGTTCACCCACCAGCCCGCCATTCGCAGGGGAACCGTGAGCATCCACAGGTAGCCGTTGACCTTTACCATATCGCCGAGGGATATTTCCTTTTGTATGACCATATATCCGCCGTAAAGCATAAGGATAACGGTCAGCGCGTGGGAGAGAATTTCAAAAATAGGAAGAAAGCGCATCCATACGCGCGAGGCGGCAAGCTGCGAATCCCTGAAATCGTCGTTTTCGCGGTTGAACTTCTCGATTTCGTAAGCCTCCTTGGCGAAAGCCTTTACAACGCGGTTGCCGCTTACGTTTTCCTGGACGAACGCGTTGAGCGAGGAGAAGCAATTGCGGTTGCGCTGAAAGGCGGGCTTTACCTGCTTTGACTGAAAATACGTGGTCAGCGCGGTAAACGGAAGCACGGCGACCATGCACAGCGCAAGCTTGGCGTTGACGGTAAAAATCATTATCAGCGCGAAAATAAACATCAGCGAGTTTTCGTAAACCACATATATGACGTATGCGACAAAATGGCGTATAGCGTCCATATCGCCCGTCTGCCTCGACATCAGATCGCCCGTTCTTTTTTTGTTGTAAAAGGCAAAATCCTCCCTTAAGAGCTTGCGGTACACGGTATCGCGCATTTCATACAGAATGCCCTGCGAGCAGGACTCGAACACTACCTGATAGAAATAGCGCAGAGTGCCTCTGAGCGCGGTCGCCCCGAGCAGGATCGCAATCATATACGGAAGCCTTTCATATTGTCCGCCGTCTATTACGTCGTCAACGATCAGACCCGATATATGCGGGCTGACAATCGCAAGCACCGATATTACGGTCGTGAGAACAAGCCCGAGAAGCATCGGCAGGCGGTATTTTTTCACAAAGGAAAGAAACCATTTGAACGCGGTCATTTTCGTCATCTCCTTTTTCCTCTTTTATATACCTTATATTTTTATCGGTCCGAAATAAATGTAATATCTTGCGGGTTTGATGTATTTTTTTGTCTGTTTTGTTTTACTTTTCGGAGCAAATCCAGTAAAATGGAGAAATGGAGAAAACGGAGGAGCCATATGGAAGAGATACTTTTTGAGGAGCTGTCGCCGACGTTTCTGTTTGCGTGGAAGGGCTTAAGGAGCAGGGACGAGCGCGAGTACCACTGTCACGACGGGCATATCGAGGTGAGCTATGTCATATCGGGCAGCGGGCAGTACAGGATTGACGGGGAGATTTACGACGTTGCCGAGGGCGATGTGATGATATTCAATCCCGGCGTATATCACCGGGCGCTTGCCGCAGGAGGGCAGTTTACCGAGCTGTTCGTAGGCTTCTGCGACGTGGATACAAACGGCAAAAAAAACCGCTTCGAGGTTTCCGATATGCCGATAATACATACAAAGGGCGAGCTTAGGCAGAGGCTTGCAAGGCTTGCCGCCGCCATTGACACCGAGAACGCCGTGCAGAAGCCCGGCAGATATTTTATGCTGCGCACCTATCTGGAGCAAATGCTGATACTGATTGCGAGAGAGCAGGCAAAGCCCGTGCAGTACGGCAAGGGCTATTCCTTCGAGTCCGTAAACAAAAAATATGTGACGGAGCAGATCATCAATTATTTCGAGGAGCATTACGCCGAGAAAATATCCCTTGACGCGATAGCCGAAAATATGTATCTCAGCCCCTTTTACATATCGAGGATTTTCAAATCCGAAACGGGGGACACGCCGATCCATCATCTTATTAACATACGCCTTGAACGTGCGATGGAGCTTCTGAAATCGGGCGGCTGCAACAGCATACGCGAGGCGGCGGAGAGCGTCGGCTACGAGGACGTGTATTATTTCAGCAAGCTTTTTAAGAAAAAATACAATATTTCTCCGTCAAAGGTCAAATCCGACGAATGACAATGTTGACAAATCAACAACCATAGCGTATAATCCGATAAAAACAAACGGAGGAACAGGAGAAAAATGAGTATACGCATATTGACGGATTCTGCGTCGGATATGGTAAGCGGCGCGAGAAGCGACGTAACCGTGCTGCCGTTAAGGGTAAGGTTCGGGGACGAGGAATTTATGGACGGTGTCGATATAAGCCACAGGGAATTTTACGAGAAGCTTGTCGAGACGGAGGAGCTTCCGATAACAAGTCAGGCAACGCCCTACGATTACGAAAAGGTTTACAAAGAGGCGGCAGAAGCGGGCGATACGCTCATAGTCATAACGCTGTCCTCAAAGCTTTCGGGAACCTACCAGAGCGCGGTTGTCGCGGCGGCTGACTACGAAAACATATATGTTGTTGACAGCGAGAATGTTACGGTCGGAGAGCACGCCTTGGCGGAGCTTGCGCTTCGTCTGAAGGATTCGGGAATGGAAGCGGCGGATATTGTAAGCTGCCTTGAGCGCGAAAAAAAGAACATCCGTCTTGTGGCGCTTCTCGATACGCTTGAATATCTCAAAAAGGGCGGGAGAATTTCAAAGACGGCGGCGGTGGCAGGCAGCCTCCTGTCGATAAAGCCCGTAATCGCCATAGAAAACGGCGAGGTCGTAATGCTCGGAAAGGCGCGCGGCTCGCGCCACGGCAACAATCTGCTGGTCGAGAAAATAAAGGAATCGGGCGGAATCGACTTTGAAAAGCCCCATATCCTCGGCTACACGGGCTTCAGCGACGCGCTCCTGCGAAAGTACATAGCCGACAGCGCCGCGCTTTGGCAGGGCGAGGTGGACAGCCTCGAAATTACCACCGTCGGAGCGGTAATCGGCACCCATGTCGGACCGGGAGCAATAGCGGTAGCGTTTTTTTGCAAGGACGGTAAATTTCAGAGCGCGGACTGAGACGGTGGAGCGGAATAAAAATTGGACATTAAAAAGGTGCATCGTCTTGAAGCTTTTCTGCTTCATTTCGATACACCTTTGTGACTATTACCAAAAGATTGCCTAACTCTATATGCGAACGTCCACTGATGTATATTCTTTCTCCTGCGTATCTGCACCTGATATGCTTTTTTGAGCTGTCTCTTCTTTTACACCGCTGTTAGCTGTCTTTTCGGACTTTTCCTCTGCCTGAGTTTTTTTTGCATCGGAATCTTTCTTTTCAGTGCGTTCTGTCTTAGCGGCTTCGCTGACAGTCTTATTGGATTCTGCAAGCGTATTCATCTGTGAGGCTGTTGCATTTGCGGCTTTCTGTTCCAAATCTGCCAGCTCTGCTTCCTTAGCCTCTGTGCTTCCGCTCTGCTTTATTTCTGCCTTTAAAACATTTGCTCTGCCTTCCATCTGTGCCGCCACGTTACCTTGCACTTTTGCCTGCTTTAAAGAACGGTCCGCAGAAATCAATGCTGTCATGCTTGCCTGTGAAATCCCTGTGCTTTTATTTCCTGTCTTTGTATTTCCGGGGTTTCCCGTACCACCAAGCATATCGTCCATAGAAGAACTTTTTGCGCGCTGTTCCGCTTGATGCTGCCTTAACTGCATATTCAAGTCACTGATTTGCTGCTGTATTTCCTGCCGTTTCTTCATTTTTTCCTCTAATGACATATCCTCATTGGAAGAAAGTTCCTGCAACTGTTTCTGTGCATTGGCAATTCGGTTTTGAATATTCCTGTTGTAAGAATCCGCTGCCTGATTAATTCCCATCTGCCCCATTTGCGCGTTCGCTCCCTTGATACTGTTAATTGTCATTTCCGTTTCCTCCCATCTCTCTAAATACTGTAATCAAAGCGGCTTCCCTGTGTTTCTGCCTTTGATTCTTTAATGTTCTCCCAATTAATCTGACGGATTTTCTCTATCAGGCTTCCGGCAAAATCCGCTTTGACAAACGCTTTCTTCGTTTGCTTTTCGCTCATTTTTTCAAGCTCTGCAAAAAAGGAAATATCCCCGCTTTCTTTTACCGAAAAGCCGATATTCTTGACATTCCCCGTATCATCGCCTAATTCCTCTTTTATATCATCAATCTTAGCTGTTGCCCCGTCAATTAACCCTATGTATTTTTCTTTCGTTGCATTGTCATCTGCCATTTTTTCAAGCAAGGCAGGCTCGATCAATACGCTGTACTGCTTTGTTCCCCTTGAAAGATAGCTCCGGGCTTCTTCATCGCTATCATAATCTGCAACCATAAAGTCCATATTATCGTACTTGCCTTGTAATTCTTTGAGCAGCTCTTTTGCCTTATCGCTCAGTTCTGTCTGTTTTGTTTCGGATGACTTGTCGGATTTCTCCGTTTTTTCCGGCTTACCTAGGTTTTCGTTCCTTTTCAAGCCTTTTCCGACGTAATCGTGATACATTCCGTATCCATTCACTTTGTCCATAATCATCTCCACTCCTTTCCGGTCGGCGCAGTGCCG
>JAMPDT010000026.1 GCA_023665525.1 Butyrivibrio sp.
TTTGAATAATTATTGTATAATTAGAGTGTCTATGCTTAATTGGCACTCTAATATTACATTTACGGATGGTAAGGCAATGAAAAGAACGCTGGTAAGGGAACACGTTTTCAGGATTCTGTTCAGATACGATTTTTACGATAAAGAGGATTTTGCGGCGCAGGCGGAGCTTTATTTTGACAGCTATCCCGACTGCGCCGACGAAACGGCGGACGCTGTGCTTACGGGAAAGGGCATAAAGGAGCTTGACCGCGCGGAAATTATATCGAGGGCGTGCGATGCCGCCTCGCATATCGGGGAGCTGGACGCCGCGATAGACGGCGTATGCGACGGCTGGAAGCTGGAGAGAATAGGCAAGGCGGAGCTTTCCATACTCAGGCTTGCCGCATACGAGATAATTTATGACGGGGAGATAGAAGCGGCGGTCGCCATAAACGAGGCGGTGGAGCTTTGCAAAAAATACTGCGACGCAAAGTCCCATTCCTTTGTAAACGGCGTTCTTGCCAAGCTGGTAAAATAATGGCAAAAATATATTCGGTTGAACAGGTAAACAGCTACATCAAAAATATGTTCAGCACGGATTTTGTGCTTAACAAAATAAGCGTTGAGGGAGAGGTCAGCAACTGCAAATACCACAGCTCGGGACATATTTATTTTACGATAAAGGACAGTAAAAACTCGCTTGCCGCAGTTATGTTCGCCGCGAACAGGGGCGGACTGGACTTTAAGCTCGAGGACGGAATGAAGATCGTCGCGACGGGAAGCATCGCGGTTTATGAGCGCGACGGCAAGTACAGTCTTTACGCCAAAAAAATAGAGCGCGCGGGGAGAGGCGAGCTGTACGAGAAATTTCTTGCCCTTAAGGACGAGCTTGAGGGAATGGGTATGTTTGACGAGATGTTCAAGCAGCCGATTCCCGCGTATGTCAGAAAGCTGGGAGTGGTAACGGCGCAGACGGGAGCGGCGATTCAGGATATTATAAATATATCCAGGCGGCGCAATCCCTATATACAGATTGTCCTGTGTCCCGCGCTTGTTCAGGGCGACGGCGCGGCGGCAAGCATATGCGAGGGGATTGCGAGGCTTGACGCTTACGGCGTTGACGTGATAATAGTAGGACGCGGCGGCGGCTCCATGGAGGATTTGTGGGCGTTTAACGAGGAGGCGGTCGCAAGGGCGATTTTTGAATGCCGAACTCCCGTGATTTCGGCAGTGGGGCATGAAACGGATTTTACGATAGCCGATTTCGCGGCGGATTTGAGAGCGCCGACGCCCTCCGCGGCGGCGGAGCTGGCGGTTCGGGATTTGGGAGATACGATGAGGCGCATAGCCGAATACGCGCGCAGGATTAGCGAGCTGCTTTCGGGGCGCACGGATTCGTACCGAAGCAGTCTTGAGGTTTACAGGGTAAGGCTTGAGGCGCTTTCGCCCTTGAAAATAATAAATTCAAGACGAAGAGAGCTTGAAAGGCTTAAGCTTTCGCTTGAAAGAGCGGTTGAGGCGGAGCTTTCGCGGGCAAAAAACAGGCTTTCGGTGAGCTGCGCGAGGCTTGAGGCTCTTTCGCCGCTTTTAAGGCTGACGGGAGGCTATTCCTATGTGGCTGACCGCGGCGGAAAAGCGGTAACGTCCGTAAGCGGCATAAAAGCGGGAGATATACTTGACATAAACGTGAGCGACGGAATTATAAAATCAAAGGTTTTGGAAGCCTCACATACTGCGAGGGCTGTTCCGAGAACCGCAGGATTGGGAGCGGAGAGTTAAAATGAGCATAGAAAAATCCTTTGAGGAGCTTGATTCAATCATAAAGACGCTTGAAAGCGGCGAAACCCCGCTTGAGGAGGCTTTCAAGGAATACGAGCGCGGCGTTAAAATCGTGCGTGAATGCAGCGCGTCGTTAGATAAGGTGGAAAAGCAGATTATCGTGCTTCAGGGTAATGAGGATGAATTTTAGGGACGAGTTAAATCAGAGAACGAAAGAGGCGCAGGAGGCGGTTCTTGAGTTTCTGCCGAGAGCGGGAAAATTCGACGGGGAGCTTATCGAAGCGATGAATTACAGCGTCGGCGCGGGAGGAAAGCGCCTAAGACCCCTGCTTATGATGTCCTTCAACAGGCTTTACGGCGGCGACGGTATAAGCGTCAGACCGTTTATGGCGGCGATGGAGATGCTGCATACCTATTCGCTGGTGCATGACGATTTGCCCGCCATAGACAACGATGATTACAGGCGCGGAAAATATACCACGCATAAGCGCTTCGGAGAAGCGGCAGCGATACTTGCGGGCGACGGGCTTTTGCACTGCGCCCACGAAACTGCGCTTAAGGCGTTTGCGCTCTGCAAGGACAGGGAGCGCGTTATACGCGCGCTGCTTATTTTTGCCGACAAAACGGGCATAAACGGAATGCTCGGGGGACAGGCGGCGGACGTAATAAATACCTCCAAAAGCATTGACCGCGAGCTGATGTATTATATTTACGAAAAAAAGACCGGCGCGCTTATAGAAGGCTCGATGATGATCGGAGCGGCGCTCGCGGGAGCGTCCGACGACGATTTGGAAACGATATGCAGGGCGGGAGCGGATATAGGGACGGCGTTTCAGATAAGGGACGACATACTTGACGTGACGGGCGACGAAAGCGTTATCGGCAAGCCCAAGGGCAGCGACGAGCGCAACGGCAAAACGACCTATGTCAGCGTGAACGGACTTGAAAGGGCGCAGGAGGACGCGGACAGGCTTTCGGCAGAGGCGCGCCTGCTGCTTTCGGGATTTGGCGTCTGCGCGCACGAACGGGAATTTATCGGAGAGCTTTTCGATTATTTGTGTCTGCGAGATAAATAGGACGGCGTATTTTTAGGAGAAGCTATGATACTTGACAAAATAAAAAAAGCCAACGACATAAAGGCCGTTCCCTCCGAGGAATACGGCGCTTTGGCTGATGAAATACGGCAATGCATAATAGAAAACGTGGGGAAAAACGGCGGGCACCTCTCGTCGAGCCTCGGAGTTGTCGAGCTTACCATGGCTCTGCATTTGGCGTTCGATTTGCCGTCAGACAAGATAATTTGGGACGTGGGGCACCAGTCCTACGCCCATAAAATACTTACGGGGCGCAGGGAGGTGTTTTCAACGCTTCGCAGGGAGCACGGGATCAGCGGCTTTCCGAGCCGCTTTGAGAGCGAGTGCGACTGCTTCGGCACGGGACACGCCTCCACCTCGGTTTCGGCGGCGCTGGGCTTTGTCCGCGCGAGGGAGCTTTCGGGAGGAAGCAACGCGGTAGCGGCTGTTATCGGCGACGGTGCGATGACGGGAGGTATGGTTTACGAGGCGCTGAACAACGCGGGCGCGATCAAAAGCAACCTCATAATTATTTTAAACGACAACGAAATGTCAATATCAAAAAACGTCGGCGGAATATCAAAGGTGCTGAACAATTTAAGGACCGACGAAAAATACGCCAACCTTAAATATACGGTCAAGAACAGGCTTTCGCGCATTCCGGGCGGCGACGACATAGTGGGCAGGATACATAAGACCAAAAGCTCCATAAAGCAGCTTTTCGTGCCCGGAATGGTTTTCGAGGATATGGGTATAACCTATCTCGGACCGATTGACGGCCATGACGTCGGGAAGCTTGTCAAAATGATCAATATGGCGAGGCGCGTAAACCATGCCGTCATTATCCATGTGCATACCCAAAAGGGCAGGGGCTATTATTTCGCGGAAAAAAGACCCTCGTTCTATCACGGGGTGGAGCCGTTTGAGCCTGAAACGGGCAAGCTTTTGAGCGGCTCGAAGGTACGCACCTATTCCGACGTGTTTTCCGCCGCGATAACCAAAAACGCCGCCTCCGATTCCAAAATTGTCGCGATTACGGCGGCGATGAGCGAGGGCTGCGGTCTTAAAAAATTTGAAAAGTTTTATCCCGAAAGGTTTTTTGATGTCGGAATCGCCGAGGAGCACGCCGTGACCTTTGCGGCGGGAATGGCGGCGGAGGGCTACAAGCCTTACGTGGCGGTTTACTCCACATTTTTGCAGAGGGCGTTCGACCAGATTATACACGACGTATGCATACAAAGGCTGCCGGTGCGCTTTATCGTGGAAAGGGCGGGAATAACCGGCTGCGACGGCGTTACGCACCAGGGAATTTTTGATATTTCGTATATGAATATAATCCCCGAAATGACGGTGCTTGCGCCAAAGAACCGTTTTGAGCTTAAGGATATGATAGACTGGTCGGTTAATTTCGACGCGCCTCTTGCGATAAGATTTCCCAAGGGAAGAGCGGGAGAGGCCTTCGCCTCCTTCAGGGCGCCCGTCGAGTACGGCAAAAGCGAGCTGCTGCTTGAGGGAAAGGAGGCGGCGATTCTCGCCGTCGGAAGCTCAGTTGAGCCTGCGGAGGAGATCTGCCGTATTTTAAATAAAAAGGGAATTTTTCCCACGCTTGTAAACGCGCGCTTTGTTAAGCCCATCGACACGGAGCTTATCGACGCGCTTGCCGCAAAGCACAAGCTCATCGTGACGGTTGAGGAAAACATAAGGCTCGGAGGCTACGGGCTTTCGGTGCTTGACTACATAAATTCAAAGGAATATGACGTTAAGGTTCACAATGTCGCGCTTGCCGACAGGTTCATAGAGCACGGCGACGCGCGCGAGCTTCGGGAGGAAAACGGGCTTGCGCCAAAGGACGCGGCAGAGTGGATCGCGGACAGAATATAGGTATTGCTTGTATGAAGGAAAGACTGGATATTCTTCTTGTAAACAGAAAACTGGCGGATTCGAGAGAAAAGGCGAAGGCCGTGATTATGTCGGGCGTTGTTTTTGTTGACAGACAGAAGGAGGACAAGGCGGGACAGAAATACGACGTTGAAAGCGAGATAGAAATACGCGGCAGTACGCTCGGATATGTGAGCCGCGGGGGACTTAAGCTTGAGAAGGCGATGAAGGCGTTCGGCGCAAAGCTCGACGGCTGTGTGTGTATGGACGTGGGCGCGTCCACGGGCGGCTTCACCGACTGTATGCTCCAAAACGGCGCCGTAAAGGTCTACGCGGTTGACGTGGGCTTCGGTCAGCTTGCTTGGAAGCTTCGGCAGGACGAACGCGTGAGGGTAATGGAAAAGACGAATATCCGCTACGTCGCCTCGGAGGATATAGAGGACAGGCTTGATTTTGCGAGCATAGACGTGTCCTTTATCTCGCTTACCAAGGTGCTTTTGCCCGTCCGCGGGCTTTTAAGGGAAAAGGGCAGAATCGTATGCCTTATAAAGCCGCAGTTTGAGGCGGGACGCGAGAAGGTCGGCAAAAAGGGAGTGGTCCGCGATAAGTCGGTTCATCTTGAGGTTATCGAAGCGGTGCTTGCTTACGCCGCAGGAGCGGGCTTTTGCGTGCTCGGACTTGATTTTTCCCCGATAAAGGGACCCGAGGGCAATATAGAATATTTGGCGTATCTTGAGAAAACCGCGGAAAATGCGGGATTTATTGCGGAAAGCATAGACATAAAAAAGGTTGTGGAGGATTCCCATAGCGAGCTTTTGGGGTAACGGGATATGGAGAGCTTTTATATAATAGCCAATTCTGAAAAAGACAGGGATTTTAAGCTTACGGACGAAATATGCGCCTATATCGAGAGCAGGGGCGCAAAATGCGTTTGTCAGAAGCTTGCGGACATGGGCGGCAAAAACAACAACGCCGATTCGGCTATGATTCCCGAGGGTACGGACTGCGTCATCGTTTTGGGAGGCGACGGAACGCTTATACAGGCGGCGAGGGAGCTGAGCGCGATCAATATGCCCGTACTCGGCATAAATATAGGAACTCTCGGCTATCTTACCGAAATCGACAGGGAGCAGGCGTTCCCCGCAATCGACTGCCTTATGGACGGACGGTATTATGTTGACAGGCGCATGGTGCTGCGCGGCACGGTGTACAGGGGCGATGAGGAGATATATTCGGATTACGCGCTTAACGACATCGTGGTGAACAGGGTCGGCTCGCTGCGCATTATAAGCTTCGACATATATGTGAACGGGGAATTTCTGATAACGTATCCCGCGGACGGGCTTATCGTATCGACTCCCACAGGCTCGACGGCGTACAATCTGTCGGCGGGAGGTCCGATTGTGAGGCCGCAGACCGAATGCATCGTAATGACGCCCGTGTGCCCTCATATCCTCAACAAAAGCAGCGTTATTTTCGGCGGCGGCGACGAGCTTTGCGTGGTAATGAGCGCGTCCAGAAGCGGTGTGGAGGAAAGAGTGGCGACCTTTGACGGAACGGATTACGTCGAGCTTTTGACGGGGGACAAAATAGTGATCCGCAAATCGGATATGTACGCCGATTTTATAAGGATAAAGAACCATAATTTTTTACAAATACTGAGAAACAAATTATCATAAAGCAGGAGCAAAGCAGAGTGAAAACCGAAAGACAGAATAAAATAATCGAGATAATAAACAAAAACAGCATCGAAACGCAGGAGGAGCTGGCGGAGGCGCTCAACAGCGAGGGCTACAATGTGACGCAGGCGACCGTTTCGAGGGACATAAGGGAGCTTAAGCTTACGAAGGTATCTACCGCGGGCGGCAGACAGAAGTACGTCGCCCTGAGGCAGCCGGACAGCGCCATGACGGATAAATATATCCGCGTATTAAAGGACGGCTTTGCCTCGGTGGATATGGCGCAGAATATTCTTGTCATAAAAACGGTATCGGGAATGGCGATGGCTGTCGCGGCGGCGCTTGACAATATGAGCTGGCATGAGGTTGTGGGAACCATTGCGGGCGACGATACCATTATGTGCGCGATAAGGACAGCTTCCGACGCCTGCGACGTTATGGACAGGATACATAAAATCGTATCAAAGAGCTAAAAGAGGTAAAACAATGCTGCTTAATTTACACGTTAAAAATCTTGCGCTTGTCGAGGAGGCGGAAATCGAATTCGGCAGGGGGCTTAATATACTCACGGGCGAAACGGGAGCAGGAAAGTCAATAATTCTCGGCGCGGTAAATCTCGCGCTCGGAGCGAAGGCTGGCTCGGAAAGCATAGGCCGCTTCGCGGAAAGCGCGGTTGCGGAGCTTACCTTTTCGATCGAGGACGCAGAAAAAATAAAAGCGTTAAACGAAATGGAGATTTATCCCGAGGACGGAACCGTTACCGTCACAAGAAGGATAATGCCGGGACGCAGCTTAATTAAGGTGAACGGGGAAACCGTGACGGCGGCGCTCGTAAAAAAAATAACCGCGCTTTTAATCGACATACACGGACAGCACGACCATCAGTCGCTGCTTTATAAATCAAAGCATTTGGAAATCCTCGATAAATACGCCCGCTTGGAAACGGAGAGCGTAAGGACGGAGCTTGCGGACGCATATTCGGAATACAGAGCCGCCGCCGCGGAGCTTCAAAAATTCTCGCTTGACGAGGAGGAGCGCAACCGAAGCATTTCCTTTCTCAGATACGAAATAGACGAAATAGACGGCGCGGCGCTTTGCGAGGGCGAGGACGAAAGCGTTGAGGCGGAATACCGCAGGATAACCAACGCGCAGAAGATTGCCGAGGCGGTGGATGCGGCGCTTAAGCTGACGGACGGCGGACAGGCAATGGGCGCGGGAGAGCTTATCGGACGCGCGTATTCGTCCTTATCTCCCGCAATGCAGTATGACGGAAATCTGGAGGCGCTGCTTTCGCAGCTTTCCGATATAGACAGCCTGCTTTCTGATTTTAACAGGGAGCTTTCGGATTACGCGTCGGGGCTTATGTTTGACCGTGAAAAATACGAATCCGTCGAAAAAAGGCTTGATTTGATTAACGGGCTTAAGGCAAAATACGGAGCCACGCTCGGACAGATAGCCTCGTACAGGGAAAAGGCGCAGGAAAAGCTTGACTTTTACGAGGAATACGAGCAGAATCTCGAAAAGGCAAAGCGCGGGCTGGAGACCTCGAAGGAAAGGCTCCGCGCTTTGTGCGCAAAGCTTACGAGGCTGCGCAGGGACGCCGCCAAAAGACTTTCGGAGGCGGTGACCGACGCGCTTTGCGATTTAAATTTTGAACAGGTTAGATTTGAAATCGAATTGAGGGAAACCGAAACGCTTTCGGCAAACGGCAGCGACGAGGCGGAATTTATGATTTCCCTCAATCCGGGAGAGGCTTTGCGCCCGCTTGCCAAAATCGCCTCGGGCGGCGAGCTTTCGAGAATAATGCTCGGGATCAAATCGGCGCTTGCGGTAAAGGACGAAACGGACACCTTGATTTTTGACGAGATAGACAGCGGAATCAGCGGCAGGACGGCTCAGAAGGTGTCGGAGAAAATGGCTCTTATTGCCAAGGAGCAGCAGGTCATCTGCATAACGCACCTTCCCCAGATCGCCTCAATGGCGGACATACATTTTCTTATCGAAAAAAATGTCGAGGGCGGCTTTACCAAAACCTCCATAAAAAGACTCGACGAAGGCGAAATCGCAAAGGAGCTTGCGAGAATGCTCGGCGGCAAGGAAATTACGCAAATCGTTATGGAGAACGCAAGGCAGATGAAGGAGCTTGCGAACGAAATAAAGCAAAAATAACATAACATTGAAAAAACTAACAGACTTAAAGCAGTGTTTTTTTACATAATAAAAACAGGAGGTGCAAAAGCCTATGAAAAAATTATTAAAAACACTGTTTTTTATTATACCGTTTGCAGCCCTGTGTGCGGGAGCTATTTTTTACGTTGAATATATAAAAAGAAATATTCCCGACACTATTTATATGAACGCATATTCGGACGGGACGATAAATATCGGTCTGCCGTTTGTGGGGACCGTCCGCGGGGAGGACGGACAGGGGCGCGCGGTGGAGGCGTCCGTGAATCTGAACGAGCCTGTTACGATAAATTCCGGGCAGGTGAGGGATTATATGCTGAGCGTCAGGCTTTTCGGAATTTGGGATGTAAAGGAAATCAGGGTATCCGTAAACGAGCAGAGGGAGGTGGTTCCCTGCGGGATACCCGTGGGAATATATATCGAAACCGACGGCGTGCTGGTCGTTGACGTCGGGGAAATTTCCACCTCGGGCGGTACGCTGGAGGCTCCTGCCAAGGGTATAGTAAGCTCCGGCGATTATATTACGGCGGTCAACGGGGTGGAGGTAAACACGATAAGCGCGCTTGTAAGCGAAATTGACTCCGTTCATAACGATTATGTAAGGCTTACTATAAGGCGTGGCAGCGAGCTTATGGACGTAAAGGTTAAGACGGTCCGCGACCGAGAGGGAGGCTATAAAATCGGAGTATGGGTGCGCGACGACTGTCAGGGGCTGGGGACGCTTACCTATGTGGACGATAATCAAAGGTTTGGGACGCTCGGTCACGCGATAAGCGACAGTCAGACGGGACAGATAGTGGAAATAAAGTCGGGTAGCCTTTACACTGCCAAAATTTGGTCTGTCGTAAAGGGGGAGTCGGGAACTCCCGGCGAGGTCATCGGCTCGATTAATTACAATAACGAAAGCTACATCGGCTCGATTACCGATAACTGTGAAATCGGCGTATACGGTGATGCCGACGCCAAAATTTTCGCGTATGTTGACGAGGTGTATATGGACATCGCCTACAAGCAGGATATAGAAATCGGACCCGCCACGGTGCGCTCCTTTGTGGGAGGCGACGTTTGTGACTATCGGATTGAAATACAGGAGGTCAATTATTCGGACAGGCATGAAAACAAAGGCATTATATTCGAGGTGGTGGACGAGGAGCTTTTGGAGGCGACCAACGGTATTGTTCAGGGCATGAGCGGTTCGCCCATAATTCAGAACGGCAAGGTTATAGGAGCGGTGACGCATGTTTTTGTGAACAGGCCCGAGAAGGGGTACGGAATATTTATAGAAAATATGCTTGAGCATTAAGATTGAGTGGGAAGCTGAGAATGGGGCTGTAAAAAACAGCCAAAAAAATCCGAGATTCACTTATGAAAGTGAGTCTCGGATTGCTTTATATGTAAAAGCTTAAAATAATTGTATATCAATAGCGGCTATGAGGAGCGTGGTTTTGCGGATTGGTGCAAAGGAAGGTTCGTATTGATGGAGAAAACATTGCAACAATAATAAACAGACAACTTTCGGTTTACATTTACAAAGTAATAAATGTCTAACGCCTGCGGGCTTCGGGCAAAAAAATAAGATGTGCAGCCGGCCATCTTATTTTTGTTTTATTAAATTCCGTTCGCCTTAATTCATGGCGTTTACGAGATTGGTAAGTCTTGAAACCTTCCTTGCGGCATTGTTTTTATGGTAAACGCCCTTAGAGCAGGCCTTGTCGATTTCGGCGGTTGCGCTCTTAAGAACCTCTGCGGCGGCGTTCTTGTCGCCTGCGTTTACGGCAGCCTCGACCTTTTTGATGTAGGTTTTAATCTTTGACTTGATAATCTTGTTTCTCTCGGCCTTGGTAGCGTTTACTAAAATTCTTTTCTTTGCGGATTTAATATTAGCCAATTCGGACACCTCCAATTACTGTAAAATTCATAGCGCCCTGTCGCAGGACGACGTTACCCGAGGCAGAGCAGCCTGCGGCGAAACAGACACGGGCGATCGCCGCAAACACACTGTAATATTTTATTATATGAATCTTCGGTTGTCAATACATAATTAGAGAAAAAATTTGCAAACTAGAAAATAGCAATTCAAAAGGAGCCGTGATATTATGCCTGATATGCGTATCCGCACCGACCTTGCGCTCGAGGCGAGAAACAGTATAACAGAGGACAATGCGCAAATCAAGGGAATTAAGGTCAGCGAGGAAAACGATTCCAAAAATAATATAAATATAATTAAAATGGAGGTGCAAAGCAGATACGCCTCCCAAACCATAGGCAGACCCATGGGGACCTATGTGACTATGGAGGTTCCGCTTCTGTCGGAGGAGGACGAGGGCTGTCACAGGGAAATATCAAGGGCGCTGAGCGCTCAGCTTAAAAACCTTATTTTAAACAGCTACCATTGGAACGACAGCGTGCCGAAAGTTCTTGTGGCGGGTCTCGGGAACAGGTCGGCGACCTCGGATTCCTTGGGACCCGAGGTGGTGAATAATCTTATGATTACAAGGCATATCGTGGAGTATATGGGCTATGACGAAATAGAGGGCGCGTTCGCGGTGACGAGCGCCATTGTCCCCGGCGTAATGGCGCAGACGGGAATGGATACCTGCGAAATAATAGGCGCGGTCGTCAGAAGGACGAAGCCCGATATACTGGTAGTAATCGACGCGCTCGCAGCGCGCAGCATAAAAAGGCTCAATTCGACCATACAACTGACTGACACGGGAATACATCCCGGCTCGGGCGTGGGCAACAACCGACAGGCGCTTACGCGCAAAACCGTGGGAATTCCCGTTATAGCGATAGGGATCCCCACGGTAGTGGATGCCACCACGCTTATTTACGATTCCGTCAAAAAAAATAGGGTCGAGGAGCCAATACAGGTTTCGGAGGAGTTTCGCCAGATGTACGTGACCTCAAAGGATATAGATGCCATAATTAAGAGAGTGAGCTATACCGTATCGGAGGGAATCAATATGTGCATGGGCTATTCAAACACATCGGGAGAGCAGGGCGCATAGCCCTTGTAAGAGAGTAAAAAAACGATTTTTTTTGCAAAATGAGGGAAAATATCGTAAAATAACGGGAATATATTCGTTATGTGACGTGCCTCTAAGGGTTGAAAAATAAGCATTCTTAACAGATTATGAAAAAAATTTTACTTATTTTTAAAAAAACTCTTGTTTTATTTGCAAATTGAGTTTATTATAAGAGTATGTGAGGTTAGAATAGTGTGTGAGGTGTTTTTATGAGAAAAAGAACAAATGACATTATTATTCCTTGGGAGATGGTATTACTGGCATTACTCTCAAAGGAGGACATGTACGGTTCACAGATTGCTAAGGAGGTAAAGACTCTTAGCAATGGTAAGCTCACAATTCTCATGGGCTCTATGTACCCCATTTTATACAGGCTCGCTGACGAGCAGTGTGTAGAATTTTATGAGAAGGCCGTCGGCCGCAGGCTTACCGTGGTTTACTACCACATTACGGAAAAGGGACGCGAGAGAATGGCGGACCTGCTGAAGGAATTCCGCGAGGACGTTAAGATCGTTGAGAGCATTATGAGCGGTATCTGATTTTTCTGTAAGAGCTGATTCAAAAGGGCTTCTATGATAGTTTAAATCATAGGAGCCCTTTTTCCCGTTGGGGCTTGAGCAAGGCAAATACAAGGCTGCCGATGATCGGTTAAGCGCGGAGAGTGCAAAAAATGCTTGAAAAATTTTTTTGCGCATATTATATTGAAGAAAAAAGGGAGGTTTTGCGTATGAAGCGTAAGGTTGGAATTGTAAAAATAATTTCGGTAATATGCTGTTTTGCCGCGGCTTTGGGACTTGCGGGCTGCTCCGCGGAAAGAAGCAGCAGCTCGGGGGCGGGCGCAGACGAAAAACGCACCGGCGCCGCGGCAAACGACGGCAATATAATAAGCCTTTCGGAGGCTGAGGACATCGCGCTTAAGCACGCGGAGGTTAAGGCGTCCGACGTAAGGTTCACCAAGACGGAGCTTGATTATGAAAACGGCGTGCGGGAATATGAGCTTGAATTTATTTCCGACACCTATAAATACGAATACGAAATCGGGGCGGCGGACGGCGCCGTGCTGAAATTTTCAAGGGAAACCGTTTTAACCGCGCCGACCGAGAGACAAACCGCAGATCCCGAGCCTACCGAGCCGATGACCGAGGCTCCCGCACCGACCGAGGGACAAACCGCGGCTCCCGAGCCGAACGAGCCGCAAACCGAAGCTTCCGCGCCGACCGATACGCCCGTGCCGCCGCAGACGGAAAAAGTCACGCTTGACGAGGCGAAGCGGATTGCCTTGGAGTACGCGGGGCTTAAGGAGGCGGACGTAAGGTTCACAAAGCTGGAGCTTGACTATGACGACGGAAGAGAGGAGTACGAAATAGAGTTTTATTTCGGCAATAAGGAATACGAATTTAATATAGACGCCTTCTCAGGCAAGATCCTTGACGTTGAAATCGACCGCTGAAATATTCGGGACGGCGCATAGACGCGCGGACGCGTGAATATATTGTAGAGATAAATTCCTAGACGGCAGCGGCGAATTGAATAAATATCAGTGGATGAAAAGAAACCGCAACAGCAATAATTTCTACAAGATGATAGTCCTGCTTATACTGTTTGTAACGGTGTCGTTTGTGTTTATGAGGGGCTGCCAGTCCATCGCCAAGGATATATGGCACAAGGCGGCGGACAAAACGGCGGATAAGCTCGGAAAACTGTCGTTTGACGCGCTTGTTTCCCATGAAATATACGATGATTTCGACGGCGGCGAGGGCAGCCTTATGGCGGAGCTGGTGATGAACCAAATTTTTCCCGTCGGCGAGCTTTATATGCAAAGCTATGTGGAGCCGATAGGGGACGGCTCGGAGCCTGATTATTACATAGCGGAGCGGGAAAGCCAAACGGGAGAGCCAAACGGGGACGAAACGGAGCCGTCAGAGGCGCAGACCTCGGATGCAGAGGAAACAGAAGCCGCGTCAGAGGCTCCCGTGCACGAAACCGAAAGCTCCTCAAACGGGCAGACAAGCACGCCGTCCCAATCGGAAACAGCGTCCTCCGACCCGACCGCAAACGTTTACGACAGCGAGATCATGGCTGCCGCCGCGAGCATTTATCCGGCGGATAAGCTTTTGGATTACGATTATGTGCTGAATAATTTTTTTGTCGTGCCGTCGGTGACAACTCTGCGCAGATCGGTGCTGGACCTTAAAAAGATTGCCGCAACCGACGTGACCTTGGAAAAAGATCCCGAGGTCCCGCAGATTTTGATTTTCCATACGCATTCGCAGGAGGGCTTTGCCGATTACGAAACCAATCCCAAAAGCATTGTTGACGTCGGGAATTACCTGACCGAGCTTCTGCAAGGCGAATACGGCTATAACGTGATTCATCTGACCGATGAGTTTGATATGCTGGACGGAAAGCTTGACAGGGGCAAGGCATATACCTATGCCAATGAGAAAATAGAGCGGGTGCTGGCGGAGAACCCGTCGATACAGGTGGTAATAGATTTGCACAGGGACGGCGTGCGGGACGATCTGCATCTGGTGACGGATATAAACGGCAGGCAGACCGCGAAAATTATGCTTTTTAACGGAATAAGCTACACCAACGAGGTCGGCGAGATAGATTATCTCGAGAATCCGTATCTGACCGAGAATCTTACAATGACCTATAAAATGTATCTGCTGGGAAAGGCTTCATATCCCGACTTTATAAGGTGCATATATGTATCCGGCTATCGGTACTGCCTGTATCACAGGGCGCGCTCAATGCTTATTGAGGCGGGCGCGCAGACGAATACCTACGAGGAGGTTCGGAATGCCATGGAGCCCTTGGCGGAGCTTATAAATAAAGAGCTGACGGTGAATTGAACCGTCGGCTCTTTTATTAATCCTATTCGGCAGAAGCCTCGGGAGCGGAAATTTCGGAGGAGGGAGCGCCTGCCGAAAAGTCGGGAACCGATATTTCCGGAAGCGGCATATTGGTTTCGGCGCTGTCCGCCTTGCCCTTGGGGTCGTATTCCTGTTCGTCCTCCTCATCGTCCCAAAGCGAATCGTATTCGTCGTCATTGTCGGCGTTCATAACCGCCATATTCTTGGCTGCCATATAAAGCTCCATGCTGTATTCCATAAGCTTTTGCTCGTCCGTCGAGGGGACCTTAGCACCGTCCGCGATACGCCTTGCGACCTCCATTATTTTGGACAAATCAATATATGCCTCCGAAAGTGCGTCCGCCTGCTGTTTGCTCACCTCCGCGTTCCAAACCGCGCAGTACTGCTCGGTAAGCTTGTCGAGAATTTCCTGATTTTCGTCAAATTTACTGTTGACGTCCTTTATGGAAAGCTCCAAGGTCGCCGCCTCCTCGGCAAAAAGCTCGCTGCCGTTCGGAGTATTGAGCTTCTTTTTCTCCAAAGCGTCGCGCTGCTTTATGAGCAGCCTTCTTTGGTCGATAAGCTCCTGCCTGTTCGCGCGGTATATTTTCTGCGCCTCCGTGATTTTCATATTATCAGCCTCCCTGCCGTTTTATATATCCGTATAAAATATATATCGGCATAATACGGGATTTTTAAACGGCTGTGAAAAATTATTCGCACAGCTTTTTTAAATCCGCGTAATACGACGGGTACGATATTTCGGCAAGCTGCGCGTCTGCGATCGAGGTCGTACCCTCGGCGCCGAGGGCGGCTACCGTGAAGGACATGGCAATCCTGTGGTCCATAAAGCTTTCAAGGCGCGCGCCGCAGAGAGGTCTGCCGCCGCGTATTATCATTCCGTCGTCCGTGGGAACGGCGTCCGCTCCCATAAGCTTAAGATTGCCCGTAACAACGGCTATTCTGTCGGATTCCTTGACCTTCAGCTCGGCGGCGTCCTTAATGACTGTTTCGCCCTCGGCGTAGGCGGCGAGAACGGCGATTATCGGAATTTCGTCGATCAGCGTCGGGATAATTTCCCCGCCTATAACCGTTCCGTGCAGGGAGGAGGAGCGCACGAGCAGATCCGCGACAGGCTCGCCGCCCTGAGTGCGTTTGTTCAGAAGCTCTATGTCCGCGCCCATATCGAGGCAGACCCTTATCATTCCGTCCCTCGTGGGATTAATGCCGACGTTTTCGATAAGTATTTCGCTGTCGGGAACAATCAGAGCGGCGGCGATAAAATATGCCGCGGAGGAAATATCGCCCGGAACGTCGATTTTCTGACCGTAAAGCTCAGCGGCGGGCTTTACCGACGCGGTAAGTCCGTCGGAGGAAATATCCGCTCCGAAGGCGGAGAGCATAAGCTCCGTGTGGTTGCGCGAAAGCGAAGGCTCCGTGACGCTTGTCGGGCTGTCGGCGTAAAGCCCCGCAAGCAGAACGCAGGATTTAATCTGCGCCGACGCGACGGGAGAAGCGTAGTCGATTCCGCAGAGCCGCCCGCCGTTTATCGTAAGCGGCGTAAAGGAGCCGCCGCCCTCTCCCTGTATGTCCGCGCCCATAAGTCTGAGCGGCTTGATGATTCTGTCCATGGGACGCTTTCTAAGCGAAGCGTCGCCGTCCAAACGGCTTGTGAAGCTCTGCCCGGCAAGGATTCCGCTTATGAGGCGCGTGGTGGTCCCGCTGTTTCCGGCGTCAAGAATGCCGTCGGGCGCGCGAAGTCCGTAAAGTCCCCGCCCCTCCACGGTCACAAGACCGCCCTCGTTTGAAATGTCTATCCCCATTTTGCGAAAGCAGGAGATGGTGGAGAGGCAGTCCGCGCCCTGTAAAAATCCGCTTATCTCGGTGCGCCCCTTTGAAATCGCGCCGAACATCACGCTGCGGTGGGAGATTGATTTGTCGCCGGGAATCCTTACGGTCCCGCGCATTCTTTTTATTTTATGAAAATCCATATTGAAACCTCGCTGTTTTATTTGTGAACAATGCGCCCGTTTGCGGACAGTATCTTCAAGGCGCGCTCGCGGCTCGCCTCGTCGTAAAAATCAATAAGCAGCACGCCGTCGCGGTATTCCCTGTTGTGTATGATCTCTATATTCTTGATATTGATTTGGCTGCCCGAAAGCAGTCCCGTGATACCGCTTAAAGCGCCCTCCCTGTCCTCGATGTCGCAGTAGAGAGCGTGGCTCTGCGGCAGCGGACCCGAATTGCGTACATTTATCGAATCGCGGTATTCCTTGGAGCGGGCGAACATCTCTGCGACGGAGGCGCGGTCGCCGCCGTCAACGTAAGACTTGACCCTTGTCAGGTAGTCTATATATTTTCCGAGCAAAAGAGAAATCTGCGCGGAATTGGTTATGCATATCTGCGACCACATATCCGCCGAGGAGGAGGCGATTCTTGTAATATCCTTGAAGCCGCCTGCGGCGAGCGTTTTCATAAGGCAGTCGTCGGTGTCGTTCTCGCTTACCGTGTTTACAAGCCCCGACGCTATGAGGTGCGGCACATGGCTTATGCCCGCGACGGCGTAGTCGTGCTTGTCGGGCTCGACCACGACGGGAACGGCTCCCGTTTTTTGGACAAGTCCCACATAAAAATCGAGCGCCTCCTTGGTTGTAAGCGGCGTGGGAGTTACGGCGTAGTAGGCGTTCTCGAGCATGGTGTCGGTTGACGCCGCGTAGCCCGTCTTTTCGGAGCCCGCCATCGGGTGGCCGCCGATAAAGCAGTCCTCCATGCCCAAGGTCCTGACGGTGGCGTGTATATAGCCCTTTACGCTCCCCACGTCCGTTATAATGCAGCCCTTTTTGATTATTTCCTTAAGACGGGCGAGGTACGTGGAGTTATGCTCTACTGGCGTGCAGAGGAAAATAATGTCGCAGTCCGAAAAAGCGCCGTCCACCTCGTGCGCCGCTCTGTCAGCCACGCCGTCCGCCACAGCGTCCGAAAGGGGCTGCGGACTGCGGTTGTATGCGGTTATAAAAATATCGGGATCTGATTTTTTGAGGGACTTGGCTATCGAGCCGCCGATAAGCCCCAAGCCGATAAAGCCTATGTTAAGCATATATTACTCCAATCGAATTATATTAAAAATTAGTCCGTTTCGGGAATTTTCCCATCTGCGATCGCCTTGTTCACCCAAAGCTGCAAGGACGAAACCGAGTCGGAAATCTGCGCGAGCTTTTTTTGTATGGAGTAAAAATCGGTAAGCTCGTCGGCGCTTATCCTGCCGTCCACCGTGATTTCGATAAGACGGTTTTTTTCTTTTTCGAGCGTATTGAGCGAGGCTATTACCTCCAGCGTAATCTGCGACAGATCCTTGAGCCGCACCTCGGGAACGTAGCGCTGACCGATCGGGCATTCGTGCGAGCAGTAATAATTGCAAAGCTCGGGCGCGCGGTAGCACTCCGACATCGCCAAAATCTCGTCGGGGTGGGGCAGCGACTTGCCGCTCTCGATTTTTTCTATGCGGTCGGGTGAAACATAGGGCATAAGCGCGCCCGCCTCCTCCCGAGTAAAGTCCATATTTTCGCGGCTTGTCTGATATATGTTTTTGTTTTCGCGCACGGATTTTCTTCCCATAGCGGCGCAGCCCTCCGAATCGTAAAAGCTTTCCTTTACTATTTTACTATCTGTCCGAGGATTTGTAAATTATTTTGTTGCGGCGTATTTTGCGGGCGCGGCGAAATAGAGGGGGCTAATTCGGACAAGCGGCACTTGATTAAGAACCCGGCGTATTATATACTATGCTTATCAAACAAACCGACCGTAAGCGGACGGCTTTCGGTCACCACTTTTCAGGGAGGTAAAACCTATGGAACAGTATATCATTCCTATTGCCGTGGGAGCGGCGGTGCTGTTTTTAATCATTATCCTTGCGTCGGGCTATGTGAAGGCGTCCCCCGACACCGCGTTTATCATCTCGGGACTGAGGAAGCGCCCCAAGGTGCTTATCGGCAAGGCGGGAATAAAAATTCCCTTTTTTGAAAAAAAGGACGCGCTGAATTTACAGCTTATTCCCATTGACGTGAAAACCTCAAGCGCCGTGCCGACCGCGGACTACATCAATATCAACGTGGACGCGGCGGTCAACGTAAAGATAAGCGACCAAAGCGACAGGCTCAGCCTTGCGGCGCAGAACTTCCTCAATAAGCCCGTTGACTACATAGCCAAGGTGGCGAGAGAGGTGCTTGAGGGCAATATGCGTGAAATCGTCGGCAAGATGCAGCTTCAGGAGATGGTTTCCGACAGGCAGAAATTCGCGGACCTTGTAAAGCAGAACGCGGAGCCCGACCTCGGAGCGATGGGGCTTGATATAGTATCCTTCAACGTGCAGAATTTTGTGGACGATTCGGGCGTTATTGAAAACCTCGGTGTTGACAATATCGTTAAAATCCAAAAGGACGCCGCAATTTCAAGGGCGGAGGCGGAGAAGGAGATCGCCAAGGCAAAGGCGGTCGCCAAGAAGGAAGCGAACGACGCGGAGGTCATTTCCGAAACGGAGATTGCCGAGCGCCAGAACGAGCTTGCAATCAAGAAGGCGGAGCTTAAAAAGGAATCCGACATCAAGAAGGCGACTGCCGACGCCGCCTACAAGATTCAGGAGGAGGAGCAGAGAAAGACCATCGAGATCACGACCGCAGACGCGAACCTTGCAAGACAGGAAAAGGAGATCGAGCTTAAGGAACGCGACGTAAGAATTACGGAGCAGAGGCTTGAGGCGGAGGTCAAGAAAAAGGCGGAGGCTGAGAAGTTCGCAAGACAGCAGAGGGCGGACGCGGAGCTTTACGAGCGTCAGAAGGATGCCGAGGCGAAAAAATACGAGATGCAGCAGGAGGCTGAGGCATTGAAGGCAAAAGCCGAGGCTGAGAAATACGCGAAGGAGCAGGAGGCGGCAGGTATCCGCGCCAAGGGTATCGCCGAGGCGGAGGCAATCAAGGCGAAGGCGGTTGCCGAGGCGGAGGGTATCGAAAAGAAGGCTCTCGCGCAGGCAAAGATGACGGACGCTTCCATCAAGGAGATGTACTTCAACGCTCTCCCCGAGGTAGTCAAGAACGCGGCTACTCCGCTCGCGAACGTGGACAGCATCGTAATGTACGGCGACGGCAATTCCGCAAGGCTTGTGCAGGACATTATGACGACGGTTTCGCAGGTTACGGAGGGGCTTAAGGGCTCTACGGGAATCGACCTCAAGAATATACTTGAGGGAGTTGCAAAAGCGGGAAACGAGGCTGCGCCCACCGAACAGGAGGACGGCGGGGACTCGGCGGATTTCCGCGAGGTGACCGACGGGGACGGCGACCGATAAAGCGGCGCGCGCAAAAAATTATTTGGCTTGAATAATCCGCCTGAATCTGATATTATGTTATTTATGAAATAAACTTTTTTAAAGAAAGGATTGGATAACATGAAAATCAGAGTTAAATGCGCAGGCTGCGGTACGGTGCTTGACGTTGACGGAGATTGCGCTTGCAGCAAATGCGGCGCCCCGATTTCAGCCAACGGCGAGGGAATGCTGCAAATTTACAGAATGGGTTCTCCTATCGGCGTTGCGGTAGGGTACGGACTGTATATCGACGGACAGCCCATGGGGCATGTCGCCAATAAGCAGAGCGTGCGAGTTCCCGTAAGCGCAGGAGCGCACACGATACATATGACCTGCGGAATGACAAGGAAATGTCAGGACCTTCAGGTTATGGTTACTCCGGGAGACCTTGTATGCGTAAAGGCTCATATTAAGCCGGGCTTTTGGTCGAACAAGATAATCGTCGAGCAGGCGGAGCTTTCGGAGATGCCTCAGGAATAGACCGAAACGCTTTTGCGGCAATATAAAAATCAAACTAAAAATCAAACGGGGAACCTCCGCGCGGGGCTCCCCGTTTTTTGACGCGGGGCGCGTGCATAAGCCGCGAAAATTATAAGGCTGAGTCCGCGCGCCCTGTCTATGAGCCTACGATCGTGCCGCCGTTGGGGTGAAGCACCTGCCCCGTCATATAGCTTGAATCCTCGCAGGCAAGGAAAACATAGCAGGGCGATACCTCACACGGCTGTCCCGCTCTCATCATAGGGACCTGCGAGGTTTTGGTCCCGAAGCCGCCGACCTCTCTTGCGGAATAGGAGGCGGGTATAAGCGGCGTCCATATCGGACCGGGAGCCACGGCGTTTACCCTGATTCCCTTATCGGCAAGCGACTGTGACAGCGAGCGTGTCAGGGCGACAATCGCGCCCTTCGTGGAGCTGTAATCAATCAAATCCTTGTTGCCCTCGTAAGCCGTGACGGAGGTCGTGTTGATGATCGAGCCGCCATTTTTCATATGGGGCAGCGCGTATTGAATCAGATAAAAAAAAGAGAACACATTGTTTTTGAAAATAAATTCAAGCTGCTCGTGTGAAATGTCAAGAATGCTGCGGCGTATGAACTGAAACGCATGATTGTTTACAAGAACGTCAAGCGCGCCGAAGCGCTCCAGCGTTTTTTGGACGCAGCATTCGGCAAATTCGGGTTTTTTAAGATCTCCTCTCAAAAGAATACATTCCCCTCCAAGCTCTTTTATGCGCTCGGCGGTTTCCTGCGCGTCGCAGTCCTCGTCAAAGTAAACGATCGCCAGCCTTGCGCCCTCCTTTGCAAAGTCGTATGCGACAGCCCTGCCGATTCCGCTGTCGCCTCCCGTAATGAGAGCGACCTTGTTTTCAAGCCTGCGGCGGGGCTTACAGCACTCGGACATCGGCTGAGGTGTCATAACGTATTGCAGTCCCGGCTGCTCGTTTTGGTGCTGAGGCGGGAAATCCGCGGGAAAGTCGCAGCGGTTTGCGCTGCTTTTGCAATAATTTTGGTTCATGGCATATACCTCCGTTAAT
>JAMPDT010000027.1 GCA_023665525.1 Butyrivibrio sp.
TGGCGTATCTGTTCACCGAAATTTCAGTAGTTTTTATATCAATCGACCATGCCTCAAAAACGGCGGTAAGAATGCCGTCAACACTCCCGTCACAGCAGCAGATAACCATACTGCGCTCCTCCCAATCCTTGTATTTTCATCCTTATAAAAGGGCAGACGCTTCGCGGGCGCGCGGCACTCCCGTGAGCATACCGTAGGAATTATCCCTTACGGAGATATGCGCGGCAAATCCTCCTGCGCCGCATCGAAAAAGGACAACTGTCTGTACGTCGCCTCGCCCCCGAGCCTGAGCCTGACGCTGTGCTCATCGTCAAGCAGGTTTCGCACAATATAATCCTCCTCCAGCTTGGTTTTGTACATCATTTTCCCCGAGCAGGTGATAAAATACAGCGCGCGCTTAAGGACAACGCCCATTTTTTTAATATCGGAAAAATCAAGCGGCGCGCTTCTCCTCGCCTTGACGATTCTTTTGGCTGAATTAACTCCTACTCCCGGGACCTTTAAAAGAGAGTAATAGTCGGCGCGGTTAATTTCAATCGGAAAAAGCTCAAGATGCCTTAACGCCCAATCGCATTTGGGGTCGAGGAACACATTGAAGTACGGCTTCTCCTGCGATAAAAGGTCGTCCGCACCGAAGCCGTAAAACCTTAACAGCCAGTCCGCCTGATAAAGCCTGTGCTCGCGAAGCAGCGGCGCTCCACCGTCCGCAGCGGGGAGCGAGCTGTCGCGGTTGACATTGACAAAGGCGGAATAGAACACTCTTTTCAGCTCGTATTTCTTATACAGCGCCTCCGCCACCGACACGATCTGATAATCGTTTTCGGGCGTGGCTCCTATTATCATCTGCGTGCTCTGCCCCGCGGGAACATAGCTTCTCCGCCGCCCTTTAAAGCCCGCGACAGCCGTCGTTCCCGTAAAGGAAAGCTCCGCCTCCGATTTTGGCAAAATCCGCTCCGCCCTGCCGCAGGTACGCTTTCCGTCGCTTAACGCCGGTCTGCCGGCTGTTATTCCGTTTTGTATCTGCTTCATGGGCGCGAGAATGGTCTTTCGCGACTTGTTGGGCGCCATCGCCTTAAGCCCCTCGCTCGTGGGAAGCTCAAGGTTCACGCTCATTCTGTCCGCGTACCAGCCCGTCAAATCTATAAGCTCCGCCGCGGCTCCCGGAATCCCCTTGACATGGATATAGCCGCCGAAATTATACTCCTCGCGGAGCATTCTGACCGTTTCGTAAAGCAGCCCCATTGTATAGGTAGGATTCTTAAGCACTCCCGAGCTTAAGAAAAGTCCCTCGATATAATTGCGTCTGTAAAACTCCATAGTCAGCGTACACACCTCCTTGGGCGTGAACGAGGTCCTGACCACGTCGTTGGAGGCTCTGTTGGCGCAGTATTTACAGTCAAATACGCATTCGTTCGTGAAAAGAATTTTGAGAAGCGATATACATCTGCCGTCCGCGGCGAAGGCATGGCAGATACCGCTCTTGACGGCGTTCCCTATTCCTCTGCCGTTATTGCCGCGCTCCGTGCCGCTTGAGGTGCAGGCAACGTCGTATTTGGCGGCGGCGGTAAGTATCGCCAGCTTATCGGTGATATTAAGATTCTCGCATATGTGCATACGCCCCTCCAAACATTTGTTCCGTTTTTATTATAGCACATATGTTCGATTTGTAAAGACTTTTTTAAAATTTATTGGAGCTTATTTTTGTATGCATTGAGCATAGCCCGGGAAATATAGCAGAACCGCTCGTGCGAGCAGGAGCAAAGCTCCAATTTACCGCCTCTTACAAGGCATAAATCATACAGATAGATATAATCCCTTTTAATTATCATCGGATCCATAAAATCATATATGTTCTCCCTGCTTCTTAAAAAACGGCTCGTCACATTATCTGTTTTCATATATAAAAGCAGTACCTCGGGACCGCGGGTAACGGGCGATTCGACCGTGTACTCGTACCCCGTAACGCTGTCCTTAAGAAATCCCCATTTCGATTCTCCGAATTCGGAATATTCCAGCCCCGTTAAGCTAAGGCATATTCCGTCCGCATATTTGGGCATCCATTTCATAAAGCTTCTGTATTCATTTGTATTTTCCAATTCGTTATACTCTATCGGTCTTTCCGTAAAATCCTTTATTTTTTTCAATGCTCTGACCTTCCTCGTTAAAATAATTTTAATTTATTATATATTGCCGTCTGAGCCGCTGTCAAATTATCGGCTTTTTTGCACGCTTTACTGTTGTTTTTTTTTGGCAATAAGACTATAATTTACTGGAACATCATCATCACGGCAAACAGGAGAATTTCCTATGAAAATAATAATTGCCGGAAGCGGCAAGGTCGGTGCCTCCCTGACGAGGCAGCTTTCCTCGGAGGGTCACGACATAACACTTATTGACTCCAATAAGTCGGTCCTCGACGACACAATCGAAAAATACGACGTCATCTCGGTAACGGGCAACTGCGCCACCTCAAAGGTGCTTAAGCAGGCGGGCGTAAAGGAGGCTAACCTCCTCATCGCGGCGACGGGCGAGGACGAAATAAATCTGCTCTGCTGCCTCACCGCGCACAGCATCAATCCCCATTTGCACACGATTGCGAGAATCCGCAATCCCGAATACTCGGAGCAGATATTTCAGATGCAGAAAATTTTCGCGCTTTCGCTCACCGTAAATCCCGAGCGTCAGGCGGCGCGCGAAATCGAGAAGCTTCTCAGGTTCCCGGGCTTTTTGAAGCGCGACTCCTTCGCGAAGGACAGGGTTGAAATCGTGGAGCTTCGCGTCGGAGGCGACAGTATTCTTAACGGGATCAGCCTGAGCCGACTTACGGGAATAGTAAAGTGTCAGGTTCTTGTCTGCACGGTGCTGAGGGACGGGGAGGCAATTATGCCGGGCGGCTCCTTTATTCTTAAGGAAAACGACCGTATTTTTGTCACGGCTCCAACGAACGAGCTGACCACGCTCCTCAAAAACCTCAACATTATAACGCACAGAATCAAAAGCGTAATGCTTGCGGGCGGCGGCAGGCTCAGCATATATCTGACGAAACTTCTTACCAAAAGCGGAATGAAGGTAAGCATAATAGAAAAGGATTACGACAGGTGCGTTATGCTCGCGCAGCTTCTGCCCTCCACGGAGATTATACACGGCGACGCCAGCAGTCTGCCGCTTCTCGAGAGCGAGGGGCTTTCGGAATGCGACGCGCTGGTTTCGCTGACGGGGCTTGACGAAATGAATATGGTCATTTCGTTATATGCCACCGAGCATAAGGTTCCCTTGGTCATAACCAAATTCGGACACGCCGAGGAAACCTCGATTTTCAACAGGCTTTCCATCGGCAGTATCATAAGCCCCAGAGAGCTTTGCTGCAACACCATAGCGCGTTACGTCCGCGCCATGCACAATCAGACAGGGGCGGCGGTTTCGGTCCACTCCATTGCCGCGGGTAAGGCGGAGGCAGCCGAGTTTATCGTCGATAAGGGCACGCTCCACTGCGACGAGCCGCTCAAGAGCTTCAAAATACGCAAAAACGTGCTTATCGTGTGCATAACGCACCACGGCAGCACGGTTATTCCCAACGGTGATTCCCGCTTCGGCATAGACGACACCGTAGTCGTGGTTACGGTTGCGGGAACCGCGCTTTCGCAGCTTAACGATATTTTTGAATAGCAGTATTAAGGAGATGTGTAATGAATTATAAACGAATAAGCCGAATACTTGCACAGATTCTTATGCTGGAGGCGTTTTTTATGCTGCCCGCGCTGGGTATCTCGCTTCACGACGGCAAAACGGCGGCGGCTTTCGGCTTTTTGTACACGATAGGCATTATCGCGGCGCTTTCGGGAGCCTTGTTTTTCGCGTCGCGCAGAACGCCGCAGGGCTTTTACGCAAGAGAAGGCATGGTATGCGTCGGAATCGGCTGGATCGTGATGAGTCTTTTCGGCTGCCTGCCGTTCATTTTTTCCGGGGAAATCCCGTCGTTTATCGACGCTCTTTTTGAAATCGTGTCGGGCTTTACGACCACGGGAGCCACAATTCTGTCCGACGTCGAGGCAATGTCGAGAGGACTTTTGTACTGGCGCAGCTTCAGCCATTGGCTGGGCGGCATGGGCGTTTTGGTGCTTCTGCTGTTTTTTGTATCCGCCCGCAACGAAAGGAGCGGCTCCGCTCTGCATATCCTGCGCGCCGAAAGCCCCGGTCCGAGCGTCGGGAAGCTCGTTCCCCGCATGAAGCAGACCGCCTTTTATCTTTATCTTATATACATTGTGCTTACCGTGCTTAATTTTGTTTTTCTTGTTATCGGGAAAATGCCCGTATTCGATTCGATATGCACCGCCCTCGGAACGGCGGGAACGGGCGGCTTCGGGATCCGCAACGACAGCATGGCGGGGTACAGCCCTTACATACAGTGGGTATGCACCGTATTTATGCTGCTGTTCGGAGTGAATTTCAGTTGTTATTTTATGGTGCTTACAAGACAGTTCCGCGCCGTAATCGGCGACGAGGAGCTGCGCGCCTATTTCATTATGGTTTTTGTGAGCATACTTTTGATAGTCATAAATCTTCGCAATTTCTACGCCTCTTTGGGCGAAACCGTAAGGCACGCCTCCTTTCAGGTGGCAAGCATCGTGACCACAACGGGCTTTTCCACGACGGATTTTGACCTGTGGCCGAATTTTTCCAAGGCAATCCTTGTATTCCTTATGATTATAGGCGCCTGCGCGGGCAGCACGGGAGGCGGACTTAAGTGCATACGCATGATTCTGCTTCTAAAATCAATGCACAGGAACCTCAAAAAATCCATCTATCCCAACAAGGTGGACGTCGTAAGAATAAACAAAATGCCGATAGAGGAAAAGGTGCTTTCCTCCACGACCTCGTACCTGATTGCCTATGTCGTTATTATCGTCGTGAGCTTCCTGCTAGTATCACTTGACGGGTTCTCTCTGACGACAAATATGACCGCCGTACTCGCCACCTTCAACAATATAGGTCCGGGCTTTGAGGCGGTCGGTCCCGTGTGCAATTTCTCGGGTTACAGCGAGTTCTCGAAGCTGATATTTATATTCGATATGCTCGCGGGCAGACTGGAAATCCTGCCGATGATGCTTTTGTTCACGCCCAGCACATGGAGGCGCAGGTAGCGGCTTTATTTTGCGTTCCCGCGCCTATTCCCCGTCCTTTTGCCGCCTGCCGTAAGCTCAAAGCTCGTATCCAGCAGTGAAAAAATATTCCTTCTGTCAACCGTGCCGTCCAGCAAAACGGTGAGCCAGCAGCTTTTGTTCATATGGTAGCCCGGAAAATATCCCGGCGTTCCCGCCAAAAGGGCTATCATTTCGGGCTCCGCCTTTACGTTAAGTATACTCGCTCTTTCCCCGTCAAGCCCCAGCTTTCCGCCGTCGATATTCATAACCACCGCGAACCATTTTCTGTTGTCCGAGCGCCGCAGTATGAAATCGTTCGGCGCGCCCGCCCATAAATGCTCGTCCGAGGCTTTGTAGCGTTTTTTCGCCTCATTAATAATGTCGTCCCTCAAGGATTTTTCATTAGGGTTCATTTACTTGCCGTCCTTTTGCTTCTTTCGCTTTTTTCGGGAAACCCTTCGCCGTAAAACACAATGGGTCTAAACGTAATACCACGTTAAAAAAATCTTATGTTTAACGGTAAATTCCTCGGGGTATTTTTCTTCCAGCATAGCCGTATGTTCTTTATCGAACCGTGAAATTTGCTCCTCATTCATTGAAGCCATTACGCCTCTGCTTGACATCATTCTGCCGTGCCAAGTTTCTCTTGTGAACGGAAGGTCTGCCGCAAACGTATCGGTATGGGGATTATCAAAATAGTGAATTTTCAAATCTTTAACTGCGGGTGAAGATCCCGCCCAGCAATTATTGATTTTCTTCACTATATTATTCGAGTCATAAGCAATCGGCTCTTCTTTTATATAACTCATATATACTTTCAGAAAAATGCCGCCGGGCTTAAGCATAGATTTAATTTTGGGAACAATAACGTTAGGGTCAAAATACCAAAAACACTGACACGCCGTAATCGCATCAAATGTATTTTCCGCATAGTTAAGCGTCTCGGCAGATTGAACTTCATATTTAATGTTATTAAGTCCCTCAGATAAAGCTTTAGCTTCATCAATTTGTCTTGCCGAAATATCTGCCGCAATAATGTCAGCGCCGTATTTTGCCATATTTCTCGGAAGAACGCCGGTTCCCGTTCCTAAATCAAGCCATATGCTGCCTTCAATACCGATTCCGATTTCGTGCAGCCTCGCAAAGAGTTCGTCGGGATATATATCTCTATACTTACCATATGCTTTAGAAGCTTTACCAAAGTCAAACGATTGACCATTGTCAATAGTTATTTTTTCCATATGTGTCTCCAAGGAATTATGTCGTACTGTTTTTAACACATTAGTTTTCATTCTTTCAAAATCAATGCGACCGCTTCTTTCAAATCATCACTGAATTCTTCAAGATCACTCATCGAGATAACCTTATCGAAAATCAGCCTTGCAATATCCCGAAACATATTCGATTTTCTTAATTCAATACATACACCCGGCGTTTTTCTGTCTCTCTTGATTCTCTTTTCCATTTCCCAAAATTTAACGGATGCCGGAAGATCGCTGTACAAATAGTCGGCATATTCCTTTACCAAATTCTCCATATAGCGTTCCTGCCATCCGCCGATTTTCTCTCTATATAGTTTCCAATCCTTTTTTGAAGGTTCAACCATTTTCAATTTCCTCCGTATGAGCATTTAGGATATGAATCATTTTTCACGATTCGCCGCGCCGATATAGCTGATAACTTATTTTACTCTACCCGGTTTCTGATTTCAATAGGAATTGCATGCGGCATAAAACTCTGCGATTATTTTTGCTTGACAAAAATTTGGGTTTATGGCAAAATATCAAAGTCGAACAGCAAAAAGAGCGTAGAATCACGACGATTCCGCGCTCTTATTTTTTTGGGTTCTTCGCAGTTTTCAGGCAGCTTTCTCTCTGATAAAGACTCCGCAATTTATTTTTTGGGAGGAATTTTTTTACTATGAATCAGTCAGAAAACAGTCAGTTTTTAGGGAGCGGGAAAATCTCCAAGCTTATGCTGAAATTTTCCGTTCCCTGCGTGCTTTCGCTTTTGGTGAGCGCGCTCTATAACATTGTGGACCAGATTTTTATCGGCAACAGCGAGCTCAGCGCTCTCGGAAACGCCGCTACGGGCGTGGTGTTCCCGATTTTTATCATCGCTCAGGCGTTCGCGTGGTGCTTCGGCGACGGCTGCGCCGCCTATCTCAACATATGTCAGGGCAGAAAGGATACGCGCTCGGCGCATAAGGCAATCGGAACCGGCATCGTCGTCACGCTTCTTTCAAGCCTTGTGCTTATGGCAGTCTTTTTTCCGCTCAAAAGACAGCTCCTCACACTGTTCGGAGCGTCCGAAAACAGCATAGGCATGGCGGTCGAATATTTTAATATCATTCTCGCCTTTTTCCCCATATATATGTTGTCAAATATGATGAACGCCGTGATCCGCGCGGACGGAAGCCCCGCAGTGTCCATGGCTTCGATGCTGTCGGGCGCGATTGTCAATATTATTTTGGACCCCGTTTTCATTTTCGGAATGCGCCTCGGCATGACGGGAGCCGCCCTTGCCACCGTAATCGGGCAGTGCCTTTCCTTTATTGTAAGCCTCGTATATTTTTTCCGCACCAAAACCTTCAAGCTTACAAAAAAGAGCTTTATTCCCGATTTCAAGTCCTTTTCGGGCGCGCTCAAGCTCGGCACCTCGTCTTTTATCACGCAGATGACGATTGTCATAATTTCGCTTGTCTGCAATATTATGCTTGCGCGCTACGGGGCAAAATCGCATTACGGCGTGGATATTCCGATTGCCGTTATCGGTATTGAAAGCAAGGTTTTTACCGTCGTCATTAATCTTGTCGTGGGAATCGTGCTCGGCTGCCAGCCGATTATCGGCTACAACATAGGCGCCAAAAACCATAAAAGGGTGCGCAGGCTTTACAAAGCAATACTTATGTGCACGGTTATTATCGGCTTGGCGGCAACGCTGCTTTTCGAGCTGGCTCCCAGAGCCGTGGTCGGAATTTTCGGCAGTCCCACAAATATTCCCAATCCGGACGATTACTGGATTTTCGCGGAAAAAACCTTCCGCATTTTCCTTTCGCTCGTCACCTTTACCTGCATAATTAAAATGACCTCTATCTTCTTCCAAGCGGTCGGAAAGCCTGTGCAGGCGGTGGTTTCCTCAATGATAAGGGATATTGTCTGCTTTATTCCGCTGATACTCATTCTGCCCGCTTTTTACGGCATAGAGGGAATACTGTTTGCCGCGCCCGCGGCGGACTTTATCGCGATGCTTGTAGCCGCCTCGCTCACAATCGCGTATATGAGGACCTTAAAGGACACCCCCTCGGCTGTCGGTGAAAACGCCGTTATCAAGGATACAAAGAAGGGCGTAATCATTACGGTCGCGAGGGAGCACGGCTCCTCGGGAAAGCAGATAGGCAGGCTTGTCGCGGAAAAGCTCGGCATTCCTTTTTACTATAAGGAAATGACCGCGCTTGCGGCGCAGGAAAGCGGACTGGACCGGGAATTTATTTCCGACCTTAACGTCAATTCCCCCACTCTTATGCACGATTTGTATCTGAGCACCAATGTGGTCAGGCAGGCGGTCGCCGCGCAGGAAAGGGTCATACGCGAGATTGCCGACAGGGGAAGCTGCGTAATTGTGGGCAGAGCCGCCGATTATGTCCTCCGCGATTATCCCGACGTCGTAAGGGTATTCATTTACGCCCCGAAGGATTTTAAAATAAGCCGCGTTATGGAAATTTACGGGGACAGCCGCGAGGCAGCCGAGAAAAACATACGCCGCTCCGACGATGCCCGCGCCGCTTACTACAAAAATATTTCGGGCTCGGGCTGGGGCAGCCGCGAAAATTACGAACTGCTTTTGGACAGCTCCGTCGGTCTTGAAGCCTGCGCCGAAACCTTGTGCGCGTATATACGCTCCGCAGGCAAAAATTAAATACTGATTTAATTACGTCCGTATCGGGCAAAGCGGCACCACCGCTCCCTGTACGGACGTTTTTTGTAGCCCATTTTTGCAGCCAATGCAAATTTTATATTCACAGCGCTTCTCAAATATGATATAATGAATATCTAAACTATTTTTTAAGGAGAAGAATACAATGAAAAAAAACGGACTATCATTTGCGCTGTGCTTATGCGTATCCGCAGCCCTTATTTTCACGGGCTGCTCCAAATCCGCAACCTCCTCGTCCGACGGGGGCGGCGGCACGGAAGTCTCCTCGGAGCAGGCAACCGATTCGGTGCAGACCTCGGACAGTGAGCAGACAAGCCCGTCCGAAGAATCACAATCGCCTGAGCAGACCTCGCCTCCCGACGAAAACTTTTCTTCGGAATATAAGCTTTCTAATCCCAACGCCGACGCGGTCACAGCTAAGGTTTACGACTACATATGCGAAAATTTCGGCAAACAGATTATCTCCTGCCAGCAGGAATCCACATGGATGGGAAGTCCCGATTACGAGATGGATTACATATTTGAAAAAACGGGAAAGCTGCCTGCCATGCGCGGTCTTGACTATATGAACAATGATTTCAAGGGCGTGAACCAAAGAGCAATCGAATGGTGGAATAAGGGCGGTCTTGTGACGATATGCTGGCATACGGGAGTAAACGGCAGCGGCTATCAGGAATCGCTCGACGATAACCCGAATTTCGATAAGCTCCTCACAGAGGGGACCGACGAATACAACGCCATGATGAAAAGCTGGGACGAGGCGGCGACCGCGCTGGCGGAGCTTCGCGACGCGGGCGTACCCGTGCTTTGGAGGCCGTTCCACGAATTTGACGGTAAATGGTTTTGGTGGGGCAAGGGCGACTCCGAAAACTTTATAAAGCTTTGGAGACTGATGTACGATAAATTCACCAATGAATACGGGCTTACAAATCTGATCTGGGTGCTCGGATACAGCGGAGAGATCAGAAACGGCTGGTATGTCGGCGACGAATACTGCGACATCATAGGCTCCGATACCTACGACAACTCCACCAACAGCAAGGCTTGGAAAAAGCTTGACGCTCTTAATACAAACAAGCCCATGGCGTTCCACGAATGCGGCAATGTTCCGAGCGTCGATAAATTTGTGAGCGACGGCTGCATATGGTCATGGTTTATGATTTGGCATACCGACCACATCAAAAACAATAACGTCGATAACCTCAGCAAGGTATACAACGACGATATGGTAATAACCCTCGACGAGCTTCCCGAGTTCCGTTAAAGGATCCGAACAAAACAGAATACGGCAAGCGGCGGACGCTCCGATTTAAGGCGCCCGCCGCTTTTCTTTTATATAAGTAATCTTAAATTAAGCTTTAATCTCTGTTGATAAACTTTCCCGGGTCAACCGCCATAACCTTTACATAGCAGGTAACGGTCTTTCCCTGAACCGTAGCGGTGATTACGCATTCTCCCGGCATTCTTCCCGTAACAACTCCGTTCTGCGTAACGGTCGCGATTCTCGGATTGGAGGTTCTCCAGGACACCGCCTCGGGATTTCCGTCCACGTACAGATTAAAAGTGTCGTACTGCTCTATCCTGATGTCCGTGAAATGCATTGCCACGGAATGGATTATACACGAATCCTCAACGGTTCCCGCCGAGCTGTATGCGATAACCTCGCAGGTTCCCGCGCCCACTGTAACGATATTGCCGTTTGCATCGACCTGAACTATCGAGGTATCGGTGGACAGCCAGTTGACGTGCTCGTTGGTGTTGGTCGGATAAAGCCTCGCAATCAGCTTTCTTGTTTTGCCCTTGAGCATCGTGACCTCAGTCGAATTTATCGAAACGGACGAAGCCCTGATGATTTCCTTTACGATTACGGTACATCTTGCCACAACCTCGTTGCCGTCCGTAGACTTCGCGTAAACCACGGTACGTCCGGGAGCAATACCCACAACGTCGCCGTCGGAGTAAACCTTTGCTATGCTCTCGTCGTCGGAATACCATTCAAGCTCTTTTATCGTCGCGTTTGCGGGATTGACCGTAGCCTGAATGTTTACCGTGTCCCCGACGTACATCGTTATTTTTGACTTGTCGAAGGTAATCGAGGTGACGGGATTGATAACCTTTATTATTACCGAATCGCTCACTCCGCCCCCGTCTGCGGCGGTAGCCGTTATGACCACATTGCCGGGCGAATGTCCCGTAACCTTGCCGTTTTGATCGACGGTCGCTATATTCGGGTTGCTGCTGGTCCAAAGCACGGTCTTGTTCGAGGCGGTGTCAGTCCCGACCGTGGCTACCAGGGTTACTGAATCTCCGACGTTGAGCCTTTCGGGATTTCCCGATATTTCTATTGATTCGACATATTCCTTGACGCTTATTGTACAGGTCGCCTTGAGATTGCTCTCGACGGTGGTAACGATTATCTCGCAGGTTCCGCCGACAAGCGCGGTCACAACGCCGTTTTCGTCAACCGTCGCAACCTCGGGATCGCTCGAAATAAAAGTTACGTCCTTATTGGGAGCGTCAATCGGAAGCACCGTGGGAAGCACCACGAATTTGGTTCCCGCTACCATCTCCTGATAATAGGCGTTAAGGGTAAGCCCCGTTACCGGCTCGGTAATCTCAACCACGCAGTAGGCAACCGTTCCGTTGTCCTCGCTCACGCAGGAAATCGTTACCGTACCGACCGCAAGCGTCGTCACCTTTCCATCCGCGTCAACCGTGGCTAACGAGGTGTCCGAAGAGGACCATGTTACCTTTTTGTTGTCCGCCGTGTCGGGAGATACCGTGGCGTTCAGCCAAAATACAGTTCCCTTCTTTACCGACATCTCCGTCTGCGAAAGCGTTATCGACGATACGGGCTGGAGCACGGTTACATTGGTCATATCTATGTATCCGCCGTCCTCGGTCTGCACGATTACCGTCGCGCTGCCGCTGCCGACAGCCTTAAGCATTCCGTTTTCGTCCACCGTAACGACACCGGGATTGCTCGTGGACCATTTTACGTTCTTATTGGTGGCGTTGTCGGGTTTTATCACGGCGGTCAGCCTGTATTCGTCGCCGACGCTCAGCGTCACCTTGTCAAAATCCATTTTTATCTGCTCCACCTGCTGCGTTATAAGGAACTTGCAGTATGCGACCTTGGTTGTGTCCGCGTTGGAGGTGGCGCTCACATAGGTTTCGCCGGGACCCACGAAGGTTACAAGTCCGTTCTGGTCCACGGTCAGTACATTCGGGTCAAGGCTCGCCCACGTAACCGAGGTGTCCACGCCGTCTATCGAAGGGTGCACCGTCGCGGTAAGCTGGAATTTCTGCAACGCCATCTGCGCGGTGACGTTCGTGGTATCAAGCTCTATGCTTGTAACGCCCTCCGTCACATAGAAATCAGCCGTGGCTATGTAAAGACCGTCCTCGGAAACAACCGTTATCGTGGCGTTGCCGCCCTTTACGCCGCTCACAAGGCAGAGCTGCTGCTGCCCCGAATCCGTAACGGGACTTACCGTAAGAATCGCGGGGTCGGAGGAAATCCAACTGAGCTTGGTGTTGTCGGGGACAACCGCCTCTCCGAAGTTAAGGAAAGCCGTTATGTACACGCCGTTTCCTCTCTGTATGGAAATTACGTCCTTTATCTCGTTGCCGTTATACAATAATGTAAGGCTCTTAACGGGATTAAGCACATACACCTCGCAGGTCGCGGTCTTTACGACGCCGTTGATGACCTGCGTCGCGACAAGCGTCGTTGACGCCGTGGCTCCCGTAGCCAACGCCGTAACCGTGGCGGAAAGACCGTCCTCGGAAACCGAAAGCTCCACCATCGAGGGGTCCGCGATTTTCCACGAAACAGGCTCCTCGGTATTAGATACGATTGCCTTTATCGTGTCGCTCGTTCCGATGTTCAGAGCCGTGGACGTGTTTGAAAGCGAAAGCCCGTCTATTACGTTAATCGTCACAGGCTCAGTATTGCCGTTCCATGTAACGGTCAAAACAGCCTCACCCGTATCGTGAGCCGTAAACATTCCCGTCTTGGCGTCGTATGAAATTATGTTATTGTTGCTCGAGGCGTAATTTACCTCCGAGGGATTCGCCGTATTGGGAATCGTAATGCTGTCGCCCACAAGCACCGTAGTTGCGGGCTTCGTTATTCTGTAAGGAACCGTTACCGTGACGGTATCGCCCGCGTTATTGCTTGCGTCGCCATCCACGCAGCTCGCGTATATCGTTGTCGAGCCTGCGTAAACGCCCGTCACAACGCCGTTTGCGACAGTCACGACATTTTCGTTGTCCGACCACCAATACACGTCCGCAACCGAATTGCTGTTGGTGGTAAGAACCTTTGTCTGACCCTGCTCGACCTCTATCTCATCCTCGTCCACGGTTACGCCGACGGTAACGTCAAACGAATAGGAAAGCCCGTCCTCGGGTATGCTCGCGGTAATCTGCGTCTTTCCGCCGCTGATCGCCTTTATTGAAGCGTCCTTGTTGCCCGTGGGCGTCACGGTCGCTATATTGCTGTTTGCCGAGGTCCACACGACGTTCCTGCTGGCAGCCGCGTTGCAGCTTACCGCGCCCTCGTTGCCCGGCTGCATTATCATGGAAACCGCATCGTAATACACCACAAGCGGCACCGTTACGGGTATTGTCTTGATTTCGGAATCACCGTCCAAATAATATCCGACCGTAAGGTTCGTCTTTCCCGCCGCTCTCGCGCTCACGGTACCGATTCCCTCGCTGGCGCTGACAACCGCTATGTTAGGGTCGGCTGTCGCCCATGCGAATGTGCCGTTGGTCGCGCTCGCATTGAATATACTCACGGTAGCGTTTACCGTCACGACCTCCGAGTCAGAATTGAAATTAATCACCTGCCTGTCTACGTTAAGGGTAATCGTAGCCGCCCTTACCGCAACAACGCCGACGGTTGTCGCCACCATTATGGCAAAAATCGCCGCCGCCGCTTTCCAGTGTTTTTTTATAAATCCAGCGAATTTCATAAATGACCTCCACCTAAAACAGACATACTTACAGTTATACCTGTTTTATCGGAAAAAAGCACAGATAAATTAACGTTTTTTTCCGAAAAAATTTATTTTTTTCCAAAAAACGCGCCCGCAGGCGCGCCGCGCTATTCGGTCCTCAGACGCTTAAGCACCTTGTTGAAAACCCTTACTATTCCCGGGTCGTAAAAGCTTCCGCCCGCGGCGTTTATCGCCCTTACGCTCTCCTCGACGGGATTCCTGCCGTCGGCGTAATTTTTGCCGAGCAGCAGATCGAAATCATTGACAAGCGCCGTAATCCTCGCGGCAAGCGGTATGGCGCTGCCCGCCAAGCCCGCGGGAACTCCCGTTCCGTCCCATTTCGCGTGGTGGTACTCGGCGATCACTATCGCCATATCGAGGAAATGGCTGTCGATTCCGCCCTCGCTTATCTCCCTTAAAATCTGCGCGCCCTCCGCCGTATGCCGCGCCTGAAATTCCTTTATCCCGTCCTCCGAAATATTGCCGTCCGCAGTCAGACCGTCGGGAACGGCAATCCAGCCTATATCGTGGAGCCTCGCGGCAGTCCCTATTGTTTCGACGAATTCGTCCGTTATCTGCGCTTCGTACTCGGGAACAAGCTGTAAGCTTTGGGCAAGGATATGGCAGTTGACGCCTACCCTTTCCATATCGCGCGCGCCGTGTACGTTTCTTTTCTCGATAACCCCCGCCAACGCCAGCAGAATGCTCTGCCTTTCCTTATCCATATGCTTCTTCTGCTCGGAAACCATTTTATGCATCATTCGGTTGTAGTCTTCCATTTCCTGTCTGATACGGAAGCTGTTGAGCTGGTTGTTCACCCTCATTATTACCTCGACAGGCTCAAAGGGCTTGGGTATAAAATCCACCGCGCCCGCCATAAACGCCGCCTTTTTGTCCTCCCTCGAATCCGCCACCGTGATAAAAATAAACGGAATCTTCCTCGTCCTCGGGTTGCTTTTTAAAAGCCTGCAAAACTCCAGCCCGTTCATTCCCGGCATGGAATAGTCGGACAGAATAAGGTCGGGCATGGTTTCGTCCATTATTTCGAGCGCCTCCTGAACGCTTAAGGCGCAGAGCGCTTCGTAGCCCTCCTCGTTAATGATATTTTCAAGAATACCGACGTTGATGCTGATGTCGTCCACAATCAGTATCTTCGGCGGCGTTTTTGTTTTCGCTTCATTCTCCATATCGCTACCTCTCATTCGTTCCTGCCGCAAAGCCGTCAGCCGCCGAGCTTTTCCTTCAAAATACCCTTTAGCTGCTCGTATGCCTCCATGCTCTTTTCGTAATTTTCTTTCCTGATTCCCATTTCAAGCCTGAGTATGGGTCTTTTCATATCCTCGCCCGCGCCCTGCGTCAGCGCCTTTACGGTTTCGGCGAGCATCTCCGCCTTTTCCCACGAGCCAAGCTCTATCGAAAGCACAAGCTTTTCCATGCGCTTGCCAAGCTCGACCCGATTGTTCTCCGAGCCGAATTCCATAAAATTCTCCTGCGATTCGTCCGCGCTCTCTCCCGTTATGCCGTTCCATTTGCTGTACGCGCTGCCAAGCTCGCTGCTCTCATATTCGTTTTGGCTTGTATGCAGCTTTATGCTGAAGGAAAAACAGCTTCCCTTGCCCTTTTCGCTGTCCACGTGAATCGTTCCGTTCATCATTTCGACGAGCTGCTTCGTTATCGACAGCCCAAGCCCCGTACCGCCGAAGCGTCTTGTGATCGAAGCGTCCACCTGCTTAAAGCTTTGGAAAAGCTTATCCTGCTCCTCCTTTGAAATGCCTATGCCGCTGTCCCTGACCATAAAAAACAGCTCCACGGCGTCGTTAATCTGCATTGTTTTGCTGACGTCCACGCTGATTTGTCCGACAAGCGTAAATTTTATCGCGTTTGAAAGCAGGTTGTTAAGTATTTGGTTGATCCGCAGCGAATCCCCTATCAAAAGCTGCGGAATGCTTCTGTCTATGTATACGCTTATGCCGAGCTCTTTTCTGTTGATTTCCGCCATATGCGTAGCTATGACCTGGTCCATCATTTTATAGAAATCAAATTCCGCCTTTTCGAGCGTGAACTTGCCCGCCTCCAACTTGGAAAAATCAAGAATATTATTTATAATAGCGGACATATTGTCGCAGCAGAAAAGTATTACCTCGAGGGTTTTTCTCTGCTCCCTGTCGGTTATCTGCCCGAGCAGATTGTTGACGTGTCCCTTTATGCCGTTTACGGGGGTCCGAAGCTCGTGCGTCACGTTGGCGGTAAATTCGTTGCGCACCCTGCTGTTTTCTTCCTCCTCCTCCTTAAGCTGCCTGATTCGCACGTCCATATCGTTGCGCCAACTTATATCCTCGGCGAGCAGGCACTCCGTATTGTCCTCCGCTTCAAAAAACCGGACGCGCACGGGAAAGCAGGAGCTGTTTTTGCGGTACATCGCGGTTTCGCTTTTATCCGCAAGCTTTTGCTTATCAAAGACAAGATACTCGCCGCTCTCGTCCTGAAACTCCTGTCTGAAAATATTGCTCAGCGAAAGTCCCGTAAGCTCCCCGTCGCCGTAGCCCAGCTTTTCATAGGCTGTGCGGTTCGCTTTAAGTATCCTGCCGTCGCCGCCGTAAACCATTACGACTTCCTTGGTTTCCTCAAATATAGTGGAATTAATCCGATTGTTTTCCATAGTTCTTCACCTCATCCGTTTCCTGAGTTTACCCGTTATCTGCTTTATATCAATCGGCTTATTTTTACAGTTAAAGTATACCAAGCCGCCCCGTTTATGTCAATCGTTACCAAGGCAAGGATTAAGCCCCGTTTGGGCGCACGCCTTTTTTGTTCAAAGCAAAAAACGCCTGACGGTTCGGTCCGTCAGACGCTTTTTTAAGCCGCCCGCGCATACGCCGTGCGCGCAGCCTCAGCCCCAAAAATCGTATTTGCCGTAGCTTCCCATATCGGTCTGCCTTCCGTTCGCGCCGTATACGCTTGAAAGGCTCTCCGCCTCCGCCCGCGCGCTGTCTGCGACCTTAGCGGCGATAAACGACACGCCGGGAGCAAACGAGCCGTCCGCTCCGAACGCTTTGGCAAGAGCCTCGGCGTCGGCGGCAGCCAGCTTGTCCTTATCAACGGAAAGCGCCCCGTCCTTTCCGACGGTGATCCCCACGCTCTCCAACGCCTGCCTGCCGTCGCCCGCAATTTCTTTCAGGGCTTTGAGGTAAAACGCGTTCATACCGTCGGGATTTTTTTTCAACATTTCGAGCATTTCGTTATAGCCCTCCGCCAGTTTAACGGCTTCGCCGCATATTTTCGAGGTGTCCCCTCCCTCTGCGCCCGCAAAAATATTCTTCTCGCCCTCAGCCGCGAATTTCTCCGCCTGAGCGCCGAGGCTCTCGGCGGACAGCCAAAGCTTGCGGTATTCCCTGCCGCTCGCCGCGTTCCTTGTCGCTTCGAGAATGCTCTGCTTGTCGTCCATTAAGGACGAGGACGATTTGTCGGTATTGATATAATCCAAAAGGCTGTGATTGTCCAATGGCAGCCCCGCCTTTCTCGCCGACTCGTTCAGCATCTGTGTGGTAATTCTCATAAATACATCTCCTCGCTTTATGCTAACTTCCTTTGCATTTTATATCGTCATGGCTAAGCAAAGCATAAACCCCGTCTTCGTAAACGGTATTTTCCCGTCGCCAACGGCTCCTATGCCGTCCGCGCCGTTTCCCGCGCGCTTTGCGATTGCTTTTTAACGCGTTCGCCTATATAATGTATTTATTGAAATTGCAAAAGCACCAAAACAGGCAGAAAGGCGCAGGCTTATGAATATTTACGACATTTCCGCCAAGGCGGGCGTATCCATCGCAACCGTTTCGCGGGTATTAAACGGCAGTCAAAAGGTGAGCGCTTCCACGCGCAGGAAAATAATGAATATTATAGAAGAAACAGGCTACGCTCCCGCAACGGGGCGCAAAAAAGGCTCCCCCAAGACGCGCGCGGTCGGTATTCTTTGCACCTCGCTTTTGCCGCCTCAAAACGCGGCGACCGTGGAAAAGCTTATTCATAAGCTTAACGCGGCGGGCTATGAAACGGATTTAATGCTCTGCGGCACGGAGACAGCCAAAAAACGCCGCGCAGTCGAGCTTTTTACGGGTAAAAAAATAAACGCGCTGATAATACAGGGCGCCGATTTTATGGAATACGAGCCTGCGGACAATTCGTATATCGCCGCGGCAGCCTCCTTCTTTCCGATTCTTCTGCTTAACGCCTTTCTCGACGCTTCGGGAGTTTACTGTGCCTTCTGCGATTTGGCGGCGGCTGTGCAGACTGCCGCGGACGCTCTTTTCAAAAAAGGAAAACACAGACCCGTATTTTTGTTTCCCTCCATGGCTGGACACTATATGCAGATGCTTGATGCCTTCAAAAACGCCTGCGCCTCCAACGGCTTTGAATGCCCTCCCGAGCACGTCCATATCTGTCCCGACGCCAAAAGCGCTAAGGACTATGTGCGCTCTCTGCTTGACGGCAAAGCTTCGGCTGACGCGGCAATCACCGCGGATGCCGCCTCGGCTGACGCCGTTGTGTGCGCCGCCTTGGAGGCGGGGCTGTCCGTGCCCGACGATTTCGAGGCTGTCGGCTTCACCGCGGACCGCGCGTGCTCCGCGCCGTTTCCCTTTACTGCCATAGACTGCCGCGCGGAGGAAATCTGCGCTCATGCCGCCGAATGCGTGACAAGACTCATTAACAAAGAGGAGGCCGCCACGCTGACGGTTTTTCCCGCGCTTATACCCAAGCCCTGATCGGCTATTCGTCGAATTTTACCTTTACAAAATAGCCCCTCTCCGTCTGCACTATATCCTCCACAACGCCCTCTCGCGATTTTATCCTCTCGGAAAATTTATAGTTGCGCGACATCGCCACCGCAGGAACGATTGTGTAGTACCAGCTTGAGGGAAGCTCTCCCTCGGTTATCCTTACGGCGTCGCCCTTTTTTACCAGATTTTCCCTTTCCATTTTAAATTCTTCCGTTCTCATTGCCGCCTCCGAAATTCCGCACCACATACAATCGCAAAAGAGCCGCCGCAGTGCGGCGGCCCGTATAAGCCTTAGGTTTATTCCTCGTCCTCAATCGGCATATCCCAGTTGTGGTACACTGCCTGAACATCGTCGTCATCGTCGAGGAAATCAAGGATCCTGTTCATCTGCTTTATGTCGTTTTCGTCCTTAAGCTCCACCCATGTCTGCGGAAGCATCGTGACCTCCGCCTGCATAAGCTTAAGTCCCGCCGCTTCAAGCGCCTCGCGCACAGCTCCGCAGTTGTCGGGGTCGGTAAGGATTTCGTATTCCTCCTCGTCCTCGTCGTTAAAGTCCTCGGCTCCCGCGTCCAGCGCAAGCATCATAAGCTCGTCGGGATCCATTTTGCATTCGTCCCTGCTTATAAGAATCTGTCCCTTTTTATCGAACATAAAGGATACGCAGCCGGGAGTCCCGACATTGCCGTTGCCCTTCGTAAAGGCGTTGCGCACGTTCGACGCGGTCCTGTTCTTGTTGTCGGTAAGCGTTTCCACAATAATGGCGGTTCCGTTGGGACCGTAGCCCTCATAGGTGATCGCCGTGAAGTTCGCGGCGTTCGCGTCGCCCGCCGCCTTCTTTATGCTTCTGTCGATCGTATCGTTGGGCATATTGTTGGACTTCGCCTTGGCAATCACGTCGCGGAGTTTGCTGTTATTGTTGGGATCGGGACCGCCCTCCTTAACGGCTACCATAAGCTCCTTTCCCAAGCGTGTGAAAATCTTTCCCTTTGCGGCGTCATTTTTTTCTTTTTTATGCTTAATATTCGCAAATTTTGAATGTCCTGACATAAATTATCCTACCTTTGCTTAGTTCTCCTTGCAGTCCTTGATGCTGAAGCTGTATCTTCCCATCTTGTCCTTGCCGAGGCATACGCATTTAACCTTGTCGCCGAGGGTAAGCACGTCCTCAACGTGCTCGATTCTTTCCCTGCATATCTTGGAGATGTGTACCAAGCCCTCCTTGCCGGGAGCAAACTCTATGAACGCGCCGAATTCCTTTATGCTTATTACCTTTCCTTCAAGCACAAGACCCTCCTCGTAGTCGGTAACGATCGTTTGGATATAGCCGAGAGCCTTATCCATCGCCGCGGTATCGGTTCCGCATACGGAAACAGCGCCGTCGTCGGTAATGTCGATTTTAACGCCCGTCTCGTCGATAATGGCGTTGATCGTCTTGCCTCTCTGTCCGACAACGTCCCCGATTTTGGCAGGGTCAATGGTAATCTGGACAATCTTGGGAGCGTATTTGTTTACCTCCTTGCGAGGCTCCGCAATCGCGGGCTTCATACAGGTGTCCATAATGAACATTCTCGCCTCGCGGCACCTTGCAATCGCGCCCTCGACAATAGGTCTTGTAAGTCCGTGAATCTTTATATCCATCTGAATCGCGGTAATTCCCGCGTCCGTACCCGTAACCTTGAAATCCATATCCCCGAAGAAATCTTCAAGTCCCTGAATATCGGTCAAAAGCACATAATCATCGTCCGTATCTCCCGTGACAAGTCCGCACGAAATTCCCGCAACCATCTTTTTGATGGGAACGCCCGCAGCCATAAGCGACATACAGGACGAGCAGGTTGAAGCCATGGACGTGGAGCCGTTGGACTCAAAGGTTTCCGAAACGGTTCTGATTGCATAGGGAAATTCCTCCTCCGTGGGCAGCACGGGCAGAAGCGCTCTCTCCGCAAGCGCGCCGTGTCCGATTTCTCGGCGTCCCGGTCCTCTCGAAACCTTTGTTTCGCCCACCGAATACGAGGGGAAATTATAATGGTGCATATATCTCTTGGAGGTTTCCTGCTCGTTAAGTCCGTCGATTCTCTGTGCGTCGGACAGCGGAGCCAGCGTGCACACGTTGCAGATCTGCGTCTGTCCCCTTGTGAACATAGCCGAGCCGTGAACTCTGGGAATTAAGTCAACCTCCGCCGCAAGCGGGCGGATCTGCGTGATTTCGCGTCCGTCGGGTCT
>JAMPDT010000028.1 GCA_023665525.1 Butyrivibrio sp.
GTTGAAAACTCATAAATCGTATTTTCGGAAGAAAAATCCGCAAAAAACACTTGACAAAAAAATTGTTGGAAAATTCGGATTTTTTGTTGATAGAAATTAGAAATATGGTATAATTAATTCATAATCAACAGATAATTTCTTGATTATAATTACGCGGTAAAGGAGTTGGACATTATGAAGTTTACAATTACAGGCAAGAATATCGAGGTTACAGAAGGGTTACGCTCCGCTATTGAGGAAAAAATCGGCAAGCTGGACAAGTATTTCAGCAGCGAAACAGAGGCTATGGTCACGCTAAGCGTAGAGAAGGAAAGGCAGAAAATCGAGGTGACGATTCCCGTAAAGGGCAATATAATAAGGGCTGAGGAAGTCAGCAGCGATATGTACGTATCCATAGACCTTGTCGAGGAGATCATCGAAAGGCAGCTTAGGAAATATAAAAACAGGATTGTGGAATCGAAGCAGTCGGCGGCGGATTTCAGCAGGCAGTATGTCGATAACGATTACGACGAGGAGCCTGAGATTAAGATTGTAAGAAGCAAGAAGTTCGGAATCAAGCCCATGGATCCCGAGGAGGCGTGCATTCAGATGGAGCTTTTGGGGCATAATTTCTATGTGTTCTCCAACTCGGAAACCGACGAGGTAAACGTTGTGTACAAGCGCAAGAACGGTACATACGGACTTATCGAGCCTGAGCTTGACTGAGAAACGACAAACGAACAGGGCGCGTAGGCGCGGATATAAGACGGCATTTGCGGCAGGCTCCGAAAATGCCGTCCTTACTTTGTGTTGCTTTTTTTTATTTTAAGTGATAAAATATTTCAGAATAGTTTATTTTACCTTGGAAGGGATAACAGTAATGAGTTTAGTAGAGAAAATATTCGGCACACACAGCGAACGGGAAATCAAGCGGATCATGCCGTTGGTGGATAAAATCGAAGCGCTGCGTCCGTCGATGACGGAGAAATCCGACGCGGAGCTTAAGGCTATGACCCGGGAATTCAAGAACAGGCTCGCGGCAGGCGAAACGCTTGACGATTTGCTTGTCGAGGCGTACGCGCTTGTCAGGGAGGCGGCAAGGCGCGTTCTCCATACGGAGCATTACAGGGTTCAGCTTATGGGCGGCATTATCCTGCATCAGGGGCGCATAGCGGAGATGAGGACGGGAGAGGGCAAGACGCAGACCTGTCTTTTGCCCGCGTATCTCAATGCGCTTGAGGGCAAGGGCGTGCATATCGTTACTGTCAACGATTACCTTGCCAAGCGTGACGCCGAGTGGATGGGGCAGGTTCACGAATTTCTCGGGCTGACTGTGGGCGTCGTGCTCAACAGCATGGACGGCGACGAGCGCCGCAAGGCGTATAACTGCGATATTACCTATATCACCAACAACGAGTTGGGCTTCGATTATCTCAGGGACAATATGGTAATATACAAGGAGCAGCTTGTTCAGAGGAGCCTGCATTTCGCCATAGTGGACGAGGTGGATTCGGTTCTCATAGACGAGGCGAGAACGCCGTTGATCATATCGGGGCAGAGCGGCAAATCCACAAGGCTTTACGAGCTTTGCGACGTGCTTGCAGGACAGCTTGAAAAGGGAAGCGAAACGGAGCTTACCAAAATGGCGGCGATTATGAAGGAGGATACCGAGGAAACGGGAGATTTCGTCGTCAACGAGAAAGAAAAGACCGTCAACCTAACCGAGGCGGGCGTTAAGAAGGTCGAGCAGTTTTTCCATATAGACAATCTCGCGGACGCGGATAACCTTGAAATACAGCACAACGTAATACTTGCCCTTAGAGCGAACTACCTTATGTTCAGGGATCAGGATTATGTGGTCAAGGACGACCAGGTGCTTATCGTGGACGAGTTTACGGGGCGTATTATGCCCGGAAGAAGGTATTCCGACGGACTGCACCAGGCGATCGAGGCAAAGGAGCACGTCAAGGTTAAGCGCGAAAGCAGGACGCTCGCCACGATTACCTTCCAGAATTTCTTTAACAAATATGAGAAAAAAGCGGGCATGACCGGTACCGCGCTTACGGAGGAAAACGAGTTCCGTGAAATTTACGGTATGGACGTTATCGAGATTCCGACCAACAAGCCCGTTATCCGTATAGACAATCAGGACGCGGTGTACAAGACGCGCCGCGAGAAGCTCAACGCGGTCGTAAACGAGATAACCGAGGCGCACGCCAAGGGGCAGCCCTGTCTTGTCGGCACGATTACGATCGAGCAGTCCGAGGAAATAAGCGCAATGCTCAAAAGACGCGGCATAGCGCATAACGTGCTCAACGCCAAGTTCCATGAGCGTGAGGCTGAGATAGTGGCTCAGGCGGGAATCCACGGAGCGGTTACGATTGCCACGAATATGGCGGGCAGAGGTACGGATATTAAGCTTGACGAGGAGGCAAGAGCCGCGGGCGGTCTTAAGATAATAGGAACGGAGCGGCACGAATCAAGGCGTATCGACAATCAGCTCAGAGGACGCTCGGGACGTCAGGGCGACCCGGGCGAGTCGAGATTCTATATATCGCTCGAGGACGATATTATGCGTCTTTTCGGCTCCGAAAAGCTGATGGGAATCTTCAACGCCCTGCGCATTCCCGAAAACGAGCAGATAGAGCACAAAATGCTTTCCAACGCGATAGAGAAGGCGCAGAAAAAGATAGAGAACAATAACTTCGGTATCCGTAAAAACCTCCTTGAGTACGATCAGGTCAACAACGACCAGCGCGAGATTATTTACGAGGAAAGGCGCAGGGTTCTCGACGGCGAGAGTATGCGCGGCGTAATTATGAATATGCTTTCCGAAAAGGTGGAGAGCATAGTAAACAAATGCATAAGCGACGAGCTTGCGCCCGAGGAATGGGATCTTGCGGAGCTTAACGGCTCGCTTCTTCCGATTGTCCCCGTCGAGCCTGTTACGGACGCGGGCAAATACAAGAAAAAGGACCAGCTTATCCATGACCTCAAGGAGCAGGCGGTTAAGCTGTACGAGGCGAAGGAGGCGGAGTTCCCCGAGCCGGAGCAGATGCGCGAGATTGAGCGCGTGATTCTGCTTAAGGTCATAGACGCCAAGTGGATGGCGCATATCGACGATATGGACCAACTGCGTCAGGGCATAGGGCTCCAGGCGTTCGGAAACCGCAATCCCGTTGTCGAGTACAAAATGGCGGGCTTCGATATGTTTGACGCGATGACGGCGGCGATAGAGGAGGACACGGTAAAGTTCCTGCTCCATGTGAAAATAGAGCAGAAAATAGAGCGCGAGCAGGTTGCCAAGGTTACGGGAACCAACAAGGACGACAGCGCTGCCAAGGGACCCGTGAGGAGGGAAACCAAAAAAATCCAGCGCAACGACCCCTGTCCCTGCGGCAGCGGGCTTAAATACAAAAACTGCTGCGGCAAGAATTTATAATTAACATACAATCAAAATTACGGAATGGTGGTGAATTTTAATGGTAGAATTGGATAAATTCCGCTACGAGCTTAACGGCTACGAAGGACCATTGGAAGAACTGAGGGATTCACTTTGACTTGGCTGACAAGGCTAAGCGAATCGAAGAAATAGAAATGCATATGGAGGACCAAGTCTTTTGGGACAATCCCGAGCTTTCGCAGAATAAGCTTAAAGAGCTTAAGGCGCTTAAGGATTCCTTTGAAAAATTTGAGGAGCTGCGCAGGCAGAAGGAGGACGCCGAAACCTTTATCCAAATGGCGGAGGAGGAAAACGACGCCTCGCTTATCCCCGAGATAGAGGAGCTTGTCGCGGGCTTTAAGGAGCTTTTTGAAGACTTAAGAATCGGGACGCTGCTCGATGGAGAGTATGACAGAAACAACGCCATACTCAGGCTTAACGCGGGCGCGGGCGGAACCGAGAGCTGCGACTGGGCTTCCATGCTGCTGCGTATGTATACAAGGTGGTCCGAGGGCAAGGGTTACAGCGTTGAAACGCTGGATTTTCTCGAGGGCGACGAGGCGGGCGTGAAGTCCGTCACGATTCAGGTCAATGGGGAAAACGCCTACGGCTATCTGAAGGCCGAGAAGGGCGTGCACAGGCTTGTGCGGATCTCGCCCTTTAACGCCAACGGCAAAAGACAGACCTCCTTTGTGTCCTGCGACGTGATGCCGGACATTGAGGACGATATAGACATTGAGATAAACGAGGACGATTTGCGGATAGATACCTACCGTTCGAGCGGAGCGGGAGGACAGCATATCAACAAAACCTCGTCCGCGATAAGGATTACGCATATTCCCACGGGAACTGTGGTTCAGTGCCAAAACGAGCGCTCCCAGCACCAGAATAAGGACAAGGCAATGCAGATGCTCAAGGCAAAGCTTTATCTTTTGAAGCAACAGGAGAACGCCGACAAGGAGGCGCAGATACGCGGGGAGGTCAAGGAAATCGGCTGGGGGAGCCAAATACGAAGCTATGTGCTCCAGCCGTATACAATGGTAAAGGACCACAGGACAAACGCGGAGTCGGGCAACGCGCAAAGCGTGCTGGACGGCAATATAGATATGTTCTTGGGCGAATACCTGAAATGGACACACAGGACATAAGCATAAACCCCGCGCGTCGGGAGAAAAAGGCAAATCCCGTTCGCCGTTGCACGGTTCTGCGGGAAGGTTAAGGAGGAATAAATTATGGCAGATTTTCAACCGGTGGTTTTCAGGCTGGGAAACGAGAGGTACGGAATCGACATTTCCTATGTCAACGCGATAGAGCGCACACAGTCGATAGTGCGCGTTCCCAACTCCGCCAGAAGCATCAAGGGTATTATCAATCTGAGAGGAGAAATAATTCCCGTTGTTGATTTAAGGTCAAAATTCAATATGATGGACTCTGATTTCCCCGAGGACAGCGAATTTATAATTGTGGACATGGGCAAAAACAAAATCGCAATCGAGGTGGACGGCGTGGAGGGAATCCACAATACCGAGGAAGGAAATGTGCTCGATATGCCGATTATCGCCAAGGGCGACGGCGTGGAGTATTTTGAAAGCATCGTAAAGGTTGACGATAAGCTTGTCATCGTAATAAATCCCACGGAGCTTTTGTCCGAAAAGGAAATGAAGGCGGTTGAGCGTCTTGCGGAGGAAAATAAAAAGCCCTCGAGAGGCTAAGACTATATCTATATGTTTAAACAGGAGAAAGAAAGATGATAAATATTGCGGTATTGGGCTACGGAACCGTGGGCTCGGGCGTTGCCGAGGTACTGAGGACCAACGGGGAATCAATCAACGTCAGAGCGGGCAGGGAGATTAATCTTAAATACGTTTTGGATTTGCGCGATTTTCCGGGGGACCGGGTGGAAAAAATCCTTGTGCACGACTATGACGTTATACTCAACGACGACGACGTAAAAATTGTCGTCGAGGTCATGGGCGGAGTGAATCCCGCGTACAGCTTTGTCAAAAGCGCTCTGCTCAAGGGCAAAAGCGTATGCACCTCCAACAAGGAACTGGTGGCAAAGCACGGAGCCGAGCTTATTGAAATCGCAAAGCAGAATAAGGTTAATTTCCTCTTTGAGGCAAGCGTCGGGGGTGGGATCCCGATTATACGCCCCTTGAACCAGTCGCTGACGGCGGACGAGATCATCGAGATTTCGGGAATCCTCAACGGAACCACCAACTTTATTCTTACAAGTATGTCGAAGGACGGGCTTGATTTTGATACGGTGCTCAAAAGGGCGCAGGAGCTAGGCTACGCGGAGCGCAATCCCGAGGCGGACGTAGAGGGCTATGACGCCTGCCGCAAAATAGCTATTCTGTCCTCGCTTGCCTGCGGCAGTCAGGTTGACTACGAGGATATATATACCGAAGGAATTACCAAAATAACCGATATGGATTTCAGATACGCGGATAAGCTGGGCGCCGTCATTAAGCTTATCGGCTCGAGCAAAAAATCGGGAAACGGCGTCTGCGCAATGGTCGCTCCGAGAATGATAAGCGCGGAGCACCCGCTTGCGGGCGTAAACGGAGTTATGAACGCTATTTTTGTAAAAGGCAACGTGCTCGGGGACGTTATGTTTTACGGCGCGGGCGCGGGCAAGCTTCCGACGGCGAGCGCCGTCGTATCCGACGTTGTGGACGCGGTGAAGCATATGGGAACCAATATTATGACGATATGGAGCACCGAGAAAATGCGCCTTGTTGACGTAAAGGACGTAGAGACAAGATTTTTTATAAGGGTAAAAAAATCCGAGGGAATCGAAAAGCGTCTTGAAACCGCGTTCGGAGGCGGCGGGACGGTACTGCTCGACGGCGTTGAAGGGGAGCTTGGCTTTGTAACGGACAATATGACCGAAAGAAAATACGAGGCAGCCGTAAGCGGTATTGACGGAGTTATTTCAATGCTCCGTTATGAGAAGTAATCGGAGGCGCATAATGAAATACGTAATTATACTCGGCGACGGAATGGCTGACGAGCCGATAGAAAGCCTCGGGGGCAGGAGCATACTTGAGTACGCCGACACTCCCAATATGGACGGCTTGGCGCGCCGATCGGAAATAGGTATGGTGAGCACGGTGCCCGAGGGAATGGCGCCGGGAAGCGACACTGCCAATCTTTCGGTGCTTGGCTATAACCCGCGCAAATATTATTCGGGACGTTCTCCCTTGGAGGCGCTTAGCATAGGAGTTCCGATGGAGGATAACGATATTGCACTCAGGTGCAATTTGGTCACGCTTTCGGAGGACGCGGACAAGACCTACGCAGAGCAGACGATAATCGACCACAGCTCGGGCGAAATTTCGACCGAGGACTGCGCCGTTTTGCTGGAGGCGGTACGCAAGGAGCTTGAGAACGACATATACAAATTTTACACGGGGACGAGTTACAGGCATTGTATGATATGGAAGGGCGGCGAAATTGTGCCGCTTACGCCTCCGCATGACGTTTTGGGGCAGACGATAGGACAGTATCTTCCGTCCGACCTAAAGCTTAAGGATATGATGGAGCGAAGCTACGAGATACTTAAGAACCACCCCCTTAACCTTGAACGCAGGGCGAGGGGGCTTAATCCCGCCAATTCCTGCTGGTTCTGGGGAGCGGGCAGCAAGCCCTGCCTTGATTCCTTTGAGGCGAAAACGGGCAGGCGCGGCGTTATGATTTCGGCGGTGGATCTGCTAAAGGGAATCGCCGTCGGAGCGGGCATGACCAATATTGAGGTCGAGGGCGCGGACGGAACGCTTAACACCAATTACGCGGGCAAGGCGCGCGCGGCGGTTGACGCGCTCGTAAGGGACGGCTACGATTTCGCGTATATCCACATCGAGGCTCCCGACGAAATGGGACATCAGGGAAGCGTTGAGCGCAAGCTTAGGGCTGTCGAAAATATCGACGCGTATGTTGTGAAAAATGTGCTCGACGGGCTTTCGGCTGCAAAGGAGCCGTTCCGTCTTGTGATTATGCCCGACCACCCAACGCCGATAAGACTTCGGACGCACGTGGCAAAGCCCGTGCCGTATCTTTTATACGACAGCACCGCGCCTTCGGAGCACGAGTGGCTTTATAACGAGAAGGACGCCGAAAGAGCCGGAAATTATATCGCAAACGGTTATGAACTTATTGACAAACTCTTTGATAAGTAATAAAACTATATTTGACGGTATTTAACGGATTATTTCGGAGGAATGAGGAAATGGTTAAAGTTGCGAAATTCGGAGGAAGCTCCCTTGCAAGCGCGGAGCAGTTTCGCAAGGTGGCGGATATTATTTTTGCCGACCCGGCGAGAAAGTTCGTGGTGCCATCGGCGCCCGGCAAGAGGTTTCCCGAGGATGTAAAGGTCACGGATATGCTTTATGCCTGCTATAAGGCGGCAATCGGCGGACGTGATTTTAAATCTAAATTTAAAGAAATTAAGGACAGATATGACGGCATTATAGAAGAGCTGGGCTTGGATATGTCTCTCGAAAACGAATACGAGGCGATCGAGGCGGGCTTTAAGGGGCGCGCGGGACGCGATTACGCGGCTTCGAGAGGAGAATTTCTTAACGGAATTATTCTTGCCAAGTATATCGGCTATGAATTTATAGACGCGGCTGACGTTGTTTTTTTCAATGAGGACGGAACCTTTAATTTGGAAATGACCAACGCCTCGGTAAGGGACAGGCTTATCAATGTCGAAAGGGCGGTTATTCCCGGCTTCTACGGCTCCACTCCCAACGATACGATAAGGACGTTTTCAAGGGGAGGCTCCGACATAACGGGCTCCATAGTCGCCGCCGCGGTCAAGGCGGATCTGTACGAGAACTGGACCGACGTGTCGGGCTTTATGATTGCGGATCCCAGAATCATAGAAAATCCTGCCGCCATCAACACGATTACATACAAGGAGCTTCGCGAGCTTTCGTACATGGGAGCGACGGTGCTTCACGAGGATGCTATTTTCCCCGTGCGCAGGGAGGGCATTCCCATCAATATAAAAAATACCAACGCCCCCGACGACGCGGGCACGATGATAGTGGAAAGCACCTCCAAAAAGCCCGAGTACGTGATTACGGGAATCGCGGGCAAAAAGGGCTTTTCGGCGGTCAATATCGAGAAGGATATGATGAACTCGGAAATCGGCTTCGGCCGCAGGGTTCTCGAGCAGTTTGAAAAGCAGGGGCTTTCGTTTGAGCATATGCCGTCGGGTATCGACACGATGACGATAATCGTTCATCAGGACGAATTTGTCGAGAAGGAGCAGGAGGTGCTCGCGGGAATACACAGGAACGCGTCGCCCGACTCCATAGAGATAGAGGCGGGGCTCGCGCTTATCGCGGTCGTCGGACGCGGAATGAAGTCCGTAAAGGGTACCGCGCTTAAGATTTTTGAGGCGCTGTACAATTCCGATGTCAACGTAAAGATGATTGACCAAGGCTCGAGCGAGCTTAACATTATCATAGGCGTGCTCGAGGAGGAATTTGAAACGGCGTTCAGAGCCATTTACAACGCTTTTGTAAAATAAAAAATACGAAACGGCGCTCCGTTTGGTTTTGGAACCGCACGGGCGCCTTTTTATTTTGAGCAGGCTGTTGTTATGCTTCTCCCAAAATAACGGAGGTAAATATGAAATACGATTGCTTGATAATAGATGACGAGAGACTGCTCGCGGACAGCACCGCGGAATATTTTAATATGTTCGGCGTGAGGGCGGCGGCGGTTTACTCGGCTGAGGAATGCCGCGTATTTTTGGCGGAAAATTCGGCGGAGCTGCTTCTGCTGGATATTAATCTCGGCAATGACAGCGGGTTCGGGCTGTGCCGCGAGCTGCGCAAAAAAACCTCGGCACCGATACTTTTTATTTCCGCGCGGACGAGCGACGACGACCAAATAATCGCGCTTAATATCGGCGGCGACGATTACATACAAAAGCCGTACTCGCTCGGCGTGCTGCTTGCCAAGGTGAAGGCGGTGCTCAAGCGTTACGGGCAGGGGCGTGCGGGGTACGCCGACGGCAGACTCGCCGTTGACCCAGACGCGAGAGAGGTGCGTGTGAACGGGACTCCCGTCAAGCTGACCGCGCTTGAATTTAAGCTGCTTGCGTATTTGGTTCAAAACGAAAGCAAGGTCATTTCCAAGCGCGAGCTTTTTGAAAGGGTATGGGAGGATAAATTCACGGGCGACGGCACGCTTAACGTCCACATACGAAAAATACGCGAGGCGATAGAGCGCGATCCAAGCAAGCCCGAATACATAATCACCGCGTGGGGCGACGGCTACAAGTTTATCGGAGGAAGAAAATGAAAAAAGGCTTTCTTATTGCCCTTATCCTTGCTTTGGCGGCTGAAACCTGCGCGCTGACTGCGTTTGCGCGGCGGGAGGACGGCGGCGCGCGCGACGTTTTGGCAGTGAACGAGATTTTGCAGTCGGTTCGGACGGACTGGTACGATTTGGAAAAGCATACTAACGTTACCAAGCTCGATTACTCGGTAATCGGCAATGACGGGGAGGTTCTGTTTTGCACGCGCGGGGGGATTTCGGAGAGCATAAACGACGCCGTCGCAAATCGGGACACGATACTTGACGTTGAAATAGACGGCGAGGTCAAGGGCAAGCTTTTGATCGGCGGAGACGAGGGCGCCGCGGCTTCCGAAAAGCGAACGCTGATTTGCGTTTTCACGGCGGCTGTAATTTTTCAGGCGGCAGTCTGCGCGGCATATACGTTATATTTGGAACTGCGCATCGTAAAGCCGTTCAAAAAAATGAAACGCTTTGCAGAGCGCGTTGCGGGCGGGAATTTTGATATTCCCCTCGAAATGGACAGGGGAAATTTATTCGGCGCGTTTACCGAGAGCTTCGACATAATGCGCTCGGAGCTTAAAAAAGCGCGTGCCGCCGAGGCGAGGGCAAACGCCTCGAAAAAGGAGCTTATCGCGAAATTATCCCACGATATACGCACGCCCGTCGCAAGCATTAAAGCCGCTTCGGAGCTTGGCGCGGCAATGGCGAACGATGAAAAAACGCGTGAGAATTACGCGGGAATAATTTTAAAGGCGGATCGGATAAATTCGCTCGTCGGGAATCTTTTTTCGGCGGCGCTGGAGGAATTGCAGCAGCTTACCGTCGCGCCCGCCGACCTGCCGAGCACGGAGCTTTCGGATATGCTGAAAAGCGCCGATTATTTGAACCGCGCCCAAATTCCCGACCCTTCCGATATTCCCGAGCGGCTTTTATTTGCGGATAAACTGCGCTTGCAGCAGGTTTTCGACAATATTTTCGCAAATTCCTATAAATATGCGGATACAAGAATTGATTTAAATATCGGCGCAAAAAAAGATTTTTTCGTTATTTCCGTTGAGGATTACGGAGGCGGAGCGGAGGACGGGGAGCTTTCGTTCCTAAAGGAAAAATTCAGGCGCGGCAAAAACTCCGAGGGCATAGACGGAGCGGGCTTGGGGCTTTTTATTTCCGATACCCTTATGCGGGAAATGGGCGGAGAATTGAAGCTTGAGAACGGCGAAAACGGACTGAAAGCCACCGTAATGATTTCACTTAGCGGAATAAATTAAAATTTAAGAAACATTTAAGAATTTTTTAAAGGCATTTAAGATTTAAAACGCTATAACGGAACGTGAAAGGTGGTTGCGATATGGAAATTTTACTTAAAACAGAAGCCCTCAGCAAAAGCTTTTCAAGCGGCGGGGCAATGCAGCACGTTCTGAAAAACGTCGATTTGGAGCTTTACAAGGGCGATTTCACGATTATTATGGGCGCGTCGGGCGCGGGGAAATCCACTCTGCTTTACGCGCTTTCGGGAATGGACGTGCCGACGCTCGGAAAGATAAAATTCGGAGAATGTGAAATAACCAAGCTCGATTCCGACGGGCTGGCGGTATTTCGCCGCGAGCATTGCGGCTTCGTGTTCCAGCAGATTTATCTGATAGATTCCATGAGCGTATTCGACAACGTGATGGCGGCGGGACTGCTGACCGGCTCCGATAAAAAGGCGGTCGCCGAACGCGCGGGAAGGCTGTTTGCCGCCGTGGACATTTCCGAGGAAACGCAGCGGAAATTTCCCGCGCAGATTTCGGGCGGTCAGGCGCAGCGCGTCGTTATGGTAACGCACGATATGCGCGTGGCGCGGCAGCCGCATTCTCTATCTGAAGGACGGCTCGGTTCTCGGAGAATGCGATCTCGGAAAATACCGTCCCGATGACGATGGACGTCACAAAAGGCTCTCGGTGTTTCTTGAGGAAATGGGGTGGTAATATGAACAAAAGCTTACTGCTCTCACGTGCGAATTTTCGCAAGGCAAAGGGACAGACCGCCGCGATAGTCGTATTGGTGCTGCTTGCCTCGGCGATGATGAATTTGTGGCTGATGTTAAGCATGGATTACAAGCAAAATCTGGACCGCGTTTACGACAGACTGAACGACGGACATATCACTGTTGCGGCGTCAAAAAACGACGGTGAATTTAAAAATTTCACCGATAATCTGATGAAAAACCGTTTTGACGTGACCGAATTTTGCATAACCGACGCGCTCATGCGTTTTGGTACATTCGAGTATAACGGCGGCGAGGTGAGTTCATCTTTTATTTTCCTTGATAAAGAAACCGCGCTTTCGCGGAGCGTCGGAAGAATAGAGATAACTGAGGAGAGCGGGGAGGAGAGCGGGCTTTATCTGCCGCTGCTTTACGGCGCGGATTATTCCGCGGGCGATGAGATTGAGCTTAGAATCGGGAACGAGACGCTGAAATACACGGTGTGCGGCTTCACGAACAGCGCCGCGATGGGCTCGCATAATTGCGCAATGTGCGCGATGGTCCTGACAAAGGACAAATTCAACGAGCTTTCCGAGAAGGGGAGCATTCCGCTCTCGACGCTTATTTCGGTTCGGCTCGGCGACAAAGGCAAAAGCGAGAGCACGGAAACGGAGCTTAAAAACCTGATTTCGGGCGAATTTCCCGACGTGAGCTTCGTAAGCAATTCGTACAGCGCCATATCAATTTCAAGATATATCTCACAGACTATATGCGCGGCTATCCTAAGCGCGATGGCGCTGCTGATAACGTTTATCGCAGCGGTGGTCGTCTCCTCGAATGTGATGAATTACGTTCGGGAAAATATGCGGAATCTCGGCGTACTGAAAGCGACAGGCTACAAGTCGGCGCAGCTTGTCGTGGCGCTTATAACACAGTTCGCACTGACGGCGCTTGCCGCCTCGGCTGTCGGAACGGCGCTTTCCTACGCTGTTTTCCCCTCGCTCAATGAGATGATGATTTCGCAGACGGGGATCCCTTATTCGGTGAGATTTTTGCCTCTGCCGTGTGCGGCAACGCTTATTTTTATTGTCGGAACAATCGCGGCGGCGGTTTATTTTTCCGCAAGGAGGATTCGCAAAGCAGAGCCGATAACCGCGATACGCCAAGGCATTCAAACGCACAGCTTCAGGAAAAATCATATTCCGCTCGATAAAACGGGCGCGCCGCTGAATTTCGCTCTGGCGCTGAAAAACGTATTCTCGGAGAAAAAGAGGAATATCACGGTCGTAATAACGATGCTTGTATTGTCGCTCGTTATCGTGTTTTCGGGCGTTATGCTCGATAATTTTGCACTAAACAAACAGAAGCTTGTCGATATAGTGATGGGAGTGTCCGCCGATTCGTATATTTACGCAGATTCCTCCGCCGGGGAAGGGCTGGCGTTTGCTCTTGAAAACGACGAGCGTGTGGAAAATTATTATTTTTTCATCACTCCCGCGTATGTCACCCATGTCGGAGGTATGTCGCTCATGGCGAGCGTATGCGATGACTGCTCGAAAATCGGGAACCAAGACGTTATTGTCGAGGGACGCTTCCCGAAATTCGTCAATGAAGTCGCGATCGCCATAAAATACGCCCGCGAGGAGGGCTTAAGGATCGGTGATGAAATTTCCCTCACAACAGGCGCGAATGAAGAAAAATACATAATTTCGGGCTATACGCAGCTTGCCAACGATCTTGGCAAGGATTGTCTGCTTACCAAGGAGGGCATTGAGCGAATTGCCGAGCTTGACGCTTGCTGTTACCTTGTCGATGTGAAGAACGGCGTTGATATTGATAAATTCAACAAAGAAATAACGGAACTTTTTTCAACTGAGGTCAGAATGACGCTGAATTACGCGGCGGCAATCGAGGGAACGGGTCGGGTGTACATCTCGTTAGTGACCGTGATTGTTACAGCGGTGCTTATTTTGGGCGGAGTGATCGTGGTGTTTGTGCTTTACCTGCTGGTGCGCACCATGCTGACTTCCCGAAAGCGCGATTACGGAATTTACAAGGCGCTCGGATTTACGGCGAGGCAACTTGTTTTGCAGACGGCGCTCTCATTTATGCCGCCGCTCATCATCTCAACGGCGATAGGCATTGCAATAGGCTCGTTCGTGATAAACCCGCTGCTGGCGCTGTTCCTTGGCGGGATCGGCATTGTGAAATGCACCTTCGACGTTCCTCTTTTATTCAACGTACTCGCGGGAATAGGATTTATCCTGTTTTCGTTCTGTACGGTGTGCCTGCTGTCGCTGCGGGTTAAAAGGATCGCGCCGAGAGAGCTGTTTTCGGGCGAATAAAAAATTGCTTAACAGCTAAAAAAGTCCCTTAAGCAAGTCATGTGCCGATTTGCCTAAGGGATTTTTAAATTAAATCGCGATTAAATTTTATTTGTTGTAAAATTCCAAAAGATCCTTGTACTGCTCCATAAAGTCGGGATTTCCCATGAGATAGATTGCGAGCGTGAGCATTATTGCTCCTATGACAAGTCCGATAACGCCCGTGATGATTCCGCCGATGGACATTCCCGAGCGGCTTGCGCCCTTGCCCTTGCTGAAGGCTCCGACCAAAATCGCGGCGATGCCGAGGATTATTCCCATAAAGCCCGTGCAGTAGCCGAGCGGGAGCGAGAGTATGCCGAGGACGAGAGAGGCGATTGCCATTCCCTTATTGCCTCGGGGCTGATTGTTGTAGCCGCCGTTTTGGTTGTTGTTGTAGCCGTTGTAATTGCCGTTATAGCCGTTGTTATTGTATGTATAATTGTCGTAGTTGTTGTTTTGATTATTGCCGTAGCCGTTATTGTAGCCGCCGCTTTGGTTATTGCCGTAGCCGTTGTTGTAGCCGCCGTTTTGGTTATTGCCGTAGCCGTTATTGTAGCCGCCGCTTTGACTGCCGTTATTGCTGCCGCCGCCTTGATTGGAAATGTCGGGAGCGTCGTAGCTCTTGGGGGTGTAGCCGCCGTAGTCGTTATTCTGATTATTGTTATCCATATGCTTCCTCCGAAAATTTTCATTTAAGTGCGGAAGTTCGCGCGACTTCCGATTTTTGAGTTAATTTTACCACAGTTTTTATAAAAAGGACAGTAAAATCCGCTTTGGCGCAAAAATTTTTTATGCCTTGATTAGTTGCGGATTATAGATTATAATTTAAAAGAAATAATTTGTCCCGTTTCTGACAAAGCGGGAAGAGCCTGGGAGAAATTTATGGAAGTAAGCTTTGACGTTAATATAGAAGTTAAGGATATGTACAAATTCCTTTTAAACAATGTATACAGAAAGGCAACGGGCATAATTTGGGTTATATTCAGCCTTGTGGTCATCGGAGTTACCGTGTACACGTGGGGCGATGTGGATTACGCCTATTCGGCGCTCATGATACTTTTGGCGGCTCTGTATACGGTAATAAATCCCGTGATGCTTTATTTTAAGGCGCGCAGGCAGATTAAAAGAACGGACGCGTTTAAGGACACCCTCCGTTATACGGTTGACGGGGAGGGAGTAAAAATATCGCAGGGCGAGGCGAGCGCCGAGGCGTCGTGGGAGGATATGTGGAAGGCGGTAAGGTACGGCAGTCAGATAGTGCTTTACGCGAACGCAGTGAGCGCGTTCATATGGCCGCTCAGGTGCATTGAGAATTACGACGGGCTTGTGGACATAATGCAGGAGCATATGGGCGAGAGGTGCCGCGTGAGAAAGAAGACGGAATAATGGAATTCGATACCTTTTCATCGGAGGAGACATACGCCTTGGGACAGCGGATCGCGCAGAGGCTTGGGGCGGGAGCCGTCGTCTGTCTTGACGGAGATTTGGGAGCGGGAAAGACGGTTCTTGCGCAGGGAATCGCAAGGGGGCTTGGAATAGACGAGCCTGTGTGCAGTCCGACCTTTACGCTGATACAGGAGTACGGCGGCGGACGGCTCCCGCTTTATCATTTTGATGTGTACCGAATCGACGGTCCGTGGGATATGGACGATTTGGGGTATGAGGAATATTTTTACGGGGACGGAGTGTGCCTTGTCGAGTGGGGCTGTCTTATAAAGGAGCTTTTGCCCGAAAATACGGTCCGCGTCAGTATCGAAAGGGACGGTGCGCGAGGCTTCGATTACAGGCGCATAAGCATAAGCGGTTTGGAGCTTGGGTAGAATGAGAATTTTGGCAATAGAAGCGTCGTCGTTAGTTGCGTCGGCGGCAATACTGACGGACGATATTATAACCGCGGAATATACCGTGAACCACAAAAAAACGCATTCGCAGACCTTACTGCCGATGATTGACGAGATGTGCAGAATGGCTGAGGTCGAGCCGGAGAGCTTTGATGCCGTTGCGGTTTCGGGAGGACCCGGCTCGTTTACGGGACTGCGCATCGGCTCGGCTACTGCCAAGGGGCTTGGTCAGGCGCTCGGGATACCGCTTATTCATGTGCCGACGCTCGACGCAATGGCGTATAATATGTACGGCGCCGATATGCTGATATGCCCGATTATGGACGCAAGGCGCTCTCAGGTCTATACGGGAATTTATTCCTTTGAGGGCGGAGAGCTTGCCGTGCATATGCCCTCGTCGGCGCTGCCAATAGAGGAGCTGGTAAAGCGGCTTGATGTAATCGGACGCCGCACCGTTTTTATCGGGGACGGCATTCCCGTTTTCAGGGCGTTTTTAGACGAAAAGGCGCGTTTTGAGCATGAATATGCTCCCGCGGGAATGAACAGGCAGAGAGCGTCGAGCGTCGCGCTGCTGGGCGCGGAGTATTTTAAAGCGGGGAAAACCGTTACGGCGGCGGAACACCTGCCGAATTATCTGAGGGCTTCTCAGGCGGAGCGCGAGCGCGCGGAAAGGCTTTCGCATGAATAGCGGAGATTTTACCGTTACGATAAGGAATATAGAGGAGCGCGATACGGCTTTCGCGGCGGAAATCGAGAAAAAGTCTTTTTCGCAGCCGTGGAGCGAGAAGGCTTTTAAGGATACTTTAGGCGACGATAATTACATATATATAGTAGCGGAGCATGGCGGAAGGACGGTCGGATATATAGGCTGCATAGTTTCGCCGGACGGCGCGGACATAACCAATATAGCGGTGGATCCGAATTACAGGCGGCTGGGAATCGCCGATGAGCTGATGACGCAAATGCTTCGGCTTCTTGCCAAGCGCGGCGCCGAAGCGGTTTACCTCGAGGTCAGGCAGAGCAATGCAGGCGCGAGGAGGCTTTATGAAAAAAAGGGCTTCGAGCCAATCGGAGTTAGGAAGAATTTTTATCAAAAACCGACCGAGGACGCCCTTTTAATGGCAAAAAAATTACAGTAAAATCCACTATCATATACGTTCGGAGGAATTTATAATTAAGTAGGGATTTCAACGAAAAGAGGAATGTATATGAAACAGTATGATAACAACGGACAGCTTAAGGCTGTGCTGTGCAACGGCTGCGGACGCAGAATAGCCCATTCGGGCAACATAATTACCTCGGGGGCGCTGAGCTTCCGCGCGGACTGGGGATATTTTTCAAATAAGGACGGCGAGCAGCACTCCTTTGATTTGTGCGAGAACTGCTACGACAGGATAGTGGGGGGCTTCCTGATTCCTGTCGAGATTGAGGAGAAAACGGAGCTTGTCTGAAAGAGGACGGAATGCTTGATTTATGTTTGCTCGGAACGGGGGGAATGATGCCCCTTCCGAACAGGTGGACAACATCTTTGATAACGAGATATAACGGAAGCTCGCTGCTTATAGACTGCGGCGAGGGTACTCAGGTGGCAATGAAAAGGGCGGGGTGGAGCTTTAAGCCCGTGGATATTATCTGTTTTACGCATTTCCATGCCGACCATATCGCGGGACTGCCGGGTTTTCTGCTTACGATGGGAAACGCGGAGCGCACCGAGGATTTGATTATAATAGGTCCGAGGGGGGTGGAGAACGTCGTCGGCTCCCTTCGCGTAATCGCGCCCGACCTTCCGTTTAAAATAAAATTCCGGGAGCTGACGGAGAGCCATGAAACGCTCGAAATAAACGGATATGTTATCGACGCGTTCAAGGTACAGCACAGGATAACCTGCTACGGATACAGTATTTCAATACGGCGGCAGGGAAGATTTGACGCGCAGGAGGCGAAAAGGCTGCAAATTCCGCTTGCTTTTTGGAACAGGCTCCAAAAGGGCGAAACCGTAACGGACGGGGAGCTTGCTTTTACTCCCGATATGGTTCTCGGACCTCCCAGAAAGGGGATCAAGGTCACCTACTGTACGGATTCGCGCCCCGTTCCTGCGATCGCGGAAAATGCCGCGGGCGCGGACTTGTTCATCTGCGAGGGAATGTACGGCGAGGACGGCAAGGAAAGCAAGGCGAGGGAATATAAGCATATGACTGTTTATGAGGCGGCGGCGCTGGCGCGCGATGCGGGAGCGGAGGAGCTTTGGCTTACTCATTACAGCCCCTCCATGGTAAGGCCCGACGAATACCTTGACAGGGCGCGGGCGATTTTTCCCAAGACAAAAATGCCCAAGGACGGCTGGGTTAAAACCATAGATTTTACGGATTAGACGGCGCAGTTTTAACGAAGGGAGCAAAAGAATGCAGAAAAAGGGCTTCGGCAAATTCAGGACACCGCTTATATTTACCGTATTGGCAGTACTGGCGGTTTCATATTATATATATCTGTCGCACAGGTCGGTTGACAACACCGACAAAATGGCTGACGGCTCCGTTCTTTCGGAATTGCTCAACCGAGATATGGATTTGAATTATCCGTCGGATTACTACGAGGTTATGAAATATTTTTCCGAAGTAAACAAGCTTTGGTACAAGGAGGAGCTTACGCAGGATCAGATAGTGGGGCTTGCGCAGCACGTACGGACACTGTACGACGAGGAATTTCTTTCAAAGGAGGGCAACGGCTACGAGGCTTATCTTGCCAATCTGAGCAACGAAATAGAGGCGTACAGGAAAGAGGGAAGATATATCAATGATTATGAGGTTCAAAAGCGCAGCACGATTAAGACGACCTCCTTCCAAGGCGGCCGCTATGCCATGGTTACGGTGAAGTTTTATGTGCGCAAGGGCAAAAAACTTGATATTACATATCAAAAATATACCTTGAGAAAGGATGCGGATTCCCGTTGGAAAATTCTGTACTGGGAGCTTTCCGACGGAACCGAAATGGCAGAAAAATAAATGAAAGACGTAACGATACTTGCCATAGAAAGCTCGTGTGACGAAACGGCCGCCGCCATTGTGCGAAACGGCCGCGCTGTTTTGTCCGATATTATCTCGTCGCAGATAGATTTGCATACGCTTTACGGCGGGGTTGTGCCGGAGCTTGCGTCGAGAAAGCATATGGAGCAGATTAACCGGGTGACGGAGCAGGCTCTTGCGGTGGCGGAGCTTGAGCTTAAGGATATTGACGCAGTGGCGGTAACCTACGGTCCCGGCTTGGTCGGCGCGCTTTTGGTGGGGGTGGCGCACGCCAAGGCGCTTGCGTTTGCCGCCCGCAAGCCTTTGATTGGCGTGCATCATATAGAGGGGCATATTTGCGCGAATTATATAGCGGCTCCCTTGCTGGAGCCTCCGTTTGGCTGCCTTGTCGTGTCGGGCGGACACACTCATCTTGTCAATGTAAAGGCTTACGGCAGCTATGAAATTCTCGGGCGCACGCGGGACGACGCGGCGGGCGAGGCGTTTGACAAGGTCGCCCGGGCGATTGGCTTGGGCTATCCGGGCGGTCCGAAGATTGACAGGCTCGCCAAAGATGGCAATCCTCATTCGGTTGAGTTTCCCCGTGCCAAAATAGAGGGCGCGCGCTACGATTTCAGCTTTAGCGGACTTAAGTCGGCGGTATTGAATTATATAAACCGCTGCGAAATGAAAAATATTGAGATTAACAGGGCGGATTTGGCGGCCTCCTTTCAAAACGCCGTCGTTGACGTGCTTGTGACGCACGCGATGGATGCCGCGAGGGAATACGGCTTTGGGAAGCTTGCGATAGCGGGAGGCGTGGCGTCAAATTCCGCGCTTCGCGAGGCTATGGCGAATGCGTGCGCCGAAAACGGAATTGAATTTTTTTATCCTCCGTCGGGGCTGTGCACGGATAATGCCGCAATGATCGGCTCGGCGGCGTACTATGAATATCTTGCGGGGAACCTTGCGGGCTGGGATTTGAACGCCGTCCCCAATCTGCGCTTGGGGGAACGATGATATGAAGCTTAATTATGCCATTGTGCTTGCGGGAGGAAGCGGCAAAAGAATGGGGCTTGATATGCCCAAGCAGTATGCCGAGGTCAACGGCTATCCTCTTTTGTATTATTCGCTCAAGGCTTTTCAGGACTGCTCCTTTATAGACGGGATTGTCCTTGTCACGCGCAGGGAGGATGTCGGCTATTGCCGTGCGGAGCTTGTGGAGAAATACGGCTTTACAAAGGTAAGGCATATCATGGCAGGCGGGGCGCAAAGATACGAGTCGGTTTGCAACGGTCTTGCCGCGCTGCGCGGCGCGGGCTGTGTTTTCGTGCATGACGGAGCCAGACCGTGTATAAATTCCGAAATTCTGCAAAAATTATATGATGATTTCATATGTTACGGTGCCGCCGTTGCCGCCGTTTTGTCAAAGGATACCGTAAAAATATCGGATTCCGATAACTTTGCCGCCGATACGCCCGAGCGGGCGCGGGTATGGATAGTCCAAACGCCGCAGGTTTTTGACGCAAGGGAGCTTCGGGAGGCGTACGACGCCATGCTTTGCGACGAGGAGCGCGCCGAGGTCACGGACGACGCTTCGGTTATGGAGAGGTACGGCAAAAGGCGTGTCCATTTATGCGAGGCTTCTTATCTTAATATAAAAGTGACCACGAGGGAGGACCTTATAACGGTTGGGAATTTTCTTCAAAAAATTTCGACAAACCGATAAAAGGGTGTTGACATATTATTTTTCTTTTGCTAGAATAACAAATGTCGCCAAAACAGGCGGCTATAATAATGGAGAGGTACCGAAGCGGTCATAACGGGGCGGTCTTGAAAACCGTTTGTCTTCACGGGCGCATGGGTTCGAATCCCATCCTCTCCGCTAATTAAAACCACTTGATATATGAAGTGGTTTTAATAATGCGGTGCGGCTTCGGCGCTTTGGAAAACTCCGCATACCTACAAAATTATACCTGAGATATTCAGACACAGGGCTTTTGCAGAAGTACCCAAGAGGCTGAAGGGACACCCCTGGAAAGGGTGCAGGTCGTTAATAGCGGCGCGAGGGTT
>JAMPDT010000029.1 GCA_023665525.1 Butyrivibrio sp.
GGGTAATTTACCGGCTTGAAAAATCCGGGCAGGCATACCGCAGGGCAGCTTAACTGTTTCCTGTAAATATCTCCTTTTGGAGTGCCGAAAATGGCACTCTGTTTGTCATGCAGTTTTCAAGGTTCTGATTTGTCTGAAATGCATTTTTGCAATTCATTCAAAATAATTTCATTTTAGGTCTTGACTTTTAATAGTTAGTCTCCGTTTCCATTATAAATCCGCATATCGGGCTGTTCAATATCGTTCTTTGTAAGATCCGCTTACGGCGCGAAAAACATTCCCGCGCATAAAAAATACACCCCGAAAGGCTTCAAGGTGCATTTTAAGATACAAGCAGGGGCAGAAGGACTCGAACCCTCGACATTTGGTTTTGGAGACCAACGCTCTACCAACTGAACTATACCCCTGTATAACGGCGTCCAAACGAACGCCACTTGTTATTTATATCACATATTCGGTCAAATTGCAACAGAAAATTATTTTATTTGAAAAATATTCCGCCCTATCCCCCGTATGCCGCCAGCGCTTCCTTGGCGTTGTCGGTAATATCCCTTTGAAACGCAATCTCATGCTCCATTTTGCGCGATTCATCGTTCGCGATCAGCGCCGCGTCGAGCACCTTTTTGAGCAGCGCCCCAATCTCCGACGCCTTCGCCTGCTGTTTTAGGGAGCGCTCGCGTATTTCGTTCATCGACCCGATCATAGCCTCCACAAAGCCGTGAACCTCGCCGACGGTCCGGGTTATGTCATTGGAGGACTGCGTGGATTTTGCCGCAAGACTGCCGACCTCCTTGGCAACGACCGCGAAGCCGCGCCCCTGCTCTCCCGCTCTTGCCGCCTCAATGGACGCGTTGAGCGAAAGCATATTCGTCTTGGAGGCGATTTTGCCTATCACCTTCGCAAAGTCCTCTATAAGCGCCGACATATCCTCCAGCTTCTTTATGTTAAGGGAGGATTCCTCGACAATGGCGTTCAGGCTGTTTATCTCGTCCACAATATCCTCGATATTGGAAATGCCCTCGCGCACAAGGTTCAGCGAGGTATCCGACGAATTTATAACGTCGAAAGCGTGCTTTTCCACCTTAAGCTGCGACTCGTCCAAGTCGCCTATGATCCCCTCCAGCTTTTTTATAAAAATTTCCTCCATACGCTCCCTTTCCCGGAAAACGCGCCGCCTGCCCGCCGAGCATTAAAACGTGCCGAAACAGGCTCCTTTGTTTCCCATATATTTATCTTACGCAAAGCTCCGCGACCGATTTGATTCCCGTAAGCTTTATCCCGCTTTCCTTTCCGACCGCCTTAAGGCAGGCATGGGGCAAAATACATTCCTCGAAGCCCAGCTTTTCCGCCTCGGCGATTCTTTGCTTCGCCTGACTTACGGCGCGCACCTCTCCCGTAAGCCCCACCTCTCCGAAAACAATGGTTTTTTCGGGTATCGGGATATTTCGGAAACTTGAAATAACCGCAAGCAGCATACCCAAATCGAGCGCAGGCTCGTTGACCTTAAGCCCTCCCGCTATATTCAGGTACGCGTCGCAGCTTGAAAGCTGCATACCGATTTTTTTCTCGAGAACCGCCATAAGAAGATTCATACGGTTGTAATCGGCTCCGACCGCCGTGCGCCTCGGCATTCCGAAATTGGTACGGCACACAAGCGCCTGTATCTCGACAAGCACGGGACGCGTCCCCTCCATAAGGCACGCGACAACCGAGCCCGCCTCTCCCTGCGGCCTGCCGCTCAGCATATATTCGGACGGGTTAAGGACCTCCTTCAAGCCGTCTTGGCACATCTCGAACACACCGATCTCATTGGTCGCGCCGAAACGGTTCTTAACCGCCCTTATTATTCTGTACGATTCGTTTCTCTCCCCCTCAAAATACAGCACGGTATCGACCATATGCTCCAACACCCTCGGTCCCGCGACAACGCCCTCCTTGGTGACGTGTCCCACGATAAAAACCGTGATCCCCAAGCCCTTGGCTATCTGCATCAAAAGCGAGGTCGATTCCCTTACCTGACTTACGCTTCCCGGCGCGGAATCGGAGGCTTCGCAGTACATGGTCTGAATCGAATCTATCACCACCGTATCGGGCATATTCTTTCTTATCACCGCGTCGATTTCCGCCAGATTCGTTTCGCAGAGCAGTAAAAAATCATCCGGCATTTTACCGATTCTGTCCGCGCGCATTTTAATCTGACGCAGCGACTCCTCGCCGGATACGTATAAGACCCTCCTGTCCGCCGCAATATTGGCGCACACCTGCAAAAGTATCGTGGACTTGCCTATTCCGGGGTCGCCGCCCACAAGCACCATGGAGCCTGCCACAACGCCGCCGCCAAGAACTCTGTCAAGCTCCCCGAAGCCCGAGGAATATCTGTTTGTCTCGGCGGTATCCACCTCCGAAAGCTTAACGGGCTCCGAGCTTTTGTGCAAAAGCGAAGCGCCGCCCTTAACGGGCTTGCCCGCCGGCTCCTCGACAAACGTATTCCATTCATGACAGGCAGGACACTGCCCCATCCATTTTGCGGATTCATATCCGCACTCCTTACAAAAAAAGGCGGTATTCTTAGCCTTTGCCATAGATATTTATACCTCTGCCAAAATATCCGCCGCCGAAGGGAATCCCCTCCGGCGCGCATATAAATATACTATACCCTTACTATTCTGACCTCTGCGGAATTGCGCTCGCCCAAGGTCAGGCTCAAAATAAGCTTTCCGCTTATGTTCGTGGTCATGCTTCCGATTCCGATTCCGTCCACATAAACCCTGTATTCCTTCTGCGGCTCCAGCTCAAGCGTGATCTGCGGGTCACGGTCGCCCTCGACAAGCATGCTTATTTCGCCGTCCTGCATTTTGAAGCTGTTGACAGCCGTCCCGGGCACCGACTCGTATACGAACATACCGTTTCTCTCGAGCTTGGTAATCTCGTTGAAGGTCTTTACCTTATAGATGTCCCCGTTGTGCTCCACGTTATCGAGCTTGGTCTTGGTATCCAAAAGATAGTTGCCGAAGCTGATTGTCCCGTCCTCCTCAATGCGAATTAAGGTATCTATTACAGACATTGCCGTTCCTCCTAAATGTATGCTAATTTTATACTACCACAAACTGCGGCTTTATGCCACATTATTTTACAGAAAAAACAAGTTTTCCGCCGTCCGAATCCGTCCCGTCAGCGTCCCCGCTTCCTTTATCGAACGAGATAAGCACGGCATCCCCCGCCTTTATCCTGCCCTCGAGGATCTGCTCCGCCAGCTCGTCCTCAACCTTGCTTTGCAGCGCCCTTTTAAGCGGCCTGGCGCCGTATTTTTCGTCGTAGCCCGATTTTACGATATACTCGCGCGCGCCCTCGTCAAGCTCTATCGACAGGTTCATCTGCTCGCCTATGCGCTTGTTGATTGCCTCCGCCATAATATCCACGATTTTGGACACGTCGTTCCTCGTGAGCATATGGAAAACTATAATCTCGTCGATCCTGTTCAAAAATTCGGGCTTGAACAGCCGCTTAACCTCGTCAAGGACCCTTTCCTTCATATTTTTGTAATCCTGTTCCGAGTCATTGGAGGCGTTGAAGCCGAGATTTTTGGGTGCGACGATATTTTCGGCGCCCGCGTTGCTGGTCATAATGATCACGGTATTCTTGAAATCTATTTTGCGTCCCGTGGAATCCGTCACCACTCCGTCGTCCAGTATCTGCAAAAGAATATTGAAAACATCGGGGTGCGCCTTTTCGATCTCGTCAAAAAGGATTACGGAATACGGATTGCGGCGCACCTTTTCGCTGAGCTGTCCGCCCTCCTCGAAGCCGACATAGCCGGGAGGCGAGCCTATCATTTTCGACACGCTGTGCTTCTCCATATACTCCGACATATCGACCCTGATCAACGACGCCTCGCTGCCGAACATAGCGTCCGCGAGCGCCTTTGAAAGCTCCGTCTTGCCTACGCCCGTAGGTCCCAGGAAAAGAAACGAGCCTGTGGGACGCTTGGGATCCTTAAGCCCCACGCGTCCGCGCCTGATTGCCTTGGCGACGGCGGTAACCGCCTCCTCCTGCCCCACCACGCGGCGGTGAAGCGTGGACTCAAGCTGCATAAGCTGCTCCGACTCTCCGACCGCGAGCTTGCGAACGGGAATTTTCGTCCAGTCGGAAACAACGGACGCGATTTCGTCCTCTCCGACCACCAGATTTCGGTTGTCCTTTGCCTTCTGCCACTTGGCGTTAAGCGCCTCCAGTTCCTCCGCCTTGGCGATCCTCTCCGCCTTTATTTCGCCCGCGCGCTCGTAAGCCTCCTCGCTGATCGCCTGCACCTTTTGCTGCTCAAGCTCCTCTATTTCCTTTTCAAGCGCAAGCATTTCGTCGGATTTTACATAGGTTCCGAGCCTTGTTTTTGAAGAAGCCTCGTCAATCAGATCAATCGCCTTATCGGGCAGGAAGCGATCGTTTATATATCTCTTGGAAAGCTTGACCGCCGCGGTAAGCGCGCCGTCCGTAATTGTCACGCCGTGGTGGTTCTCATACGCCTGTCTTAAGCCCTTGAGAATTTCGACCGCCTCCTCCTCGGAGGGCTCCTCCACATTGACGGGCTGGAACCTGCGCTCAAGCGCCGCGTCCTTTTCGACATACTTGCGGTACTCGTTGATTGTGGTCGCGCCTATGATCTGCACCTCGCCCCTTGCCAGCGACGGCTTGAGTATGTTGGAGGCGTCGATTGCGCCCTCCGCGCCTCCCGCGCCGATAATGGTGTGAAGCTCGTCGATAAAAAGAATGACGTTTCCCGCGGCGCGCACCTCGCTTATCGCCTTTTTGATCCGCTCCTCAAACTCCCCGCGGTACTTGGAGCCCGCAATCATTCCCGACAAGTCGAGCGTCAGCACTCTTTTATCCTTGATCGTGTCGGGCACGTTGCCCTCGTTTATTTTTATGGCAAGTCCCTCGACGATTGCGGTTTTACCCACGCCCGGCTCGCCAACAAGGCAGGGATTGTTTTTGGTGCGCCTGCTGCTTATCTGAATCACGCGCTGAATCTCAAGCTCCCTTCCTATCACGGGGTCAAGCCTGCCCTCCGCCGCAAGCTTCGTCAGATCGCGGCTGTACTGGTCGAGCGTCGCCGTCTGTGATTTCCTGCGGCTCTTTCCGTTCGTTCCGAAATCCTCCTTATAGGAATTGCCGTCCTCTCCCATTGCCACCATCAAATCGACGTAAACTCTCTGAATGCTTATTCCGAGTGCAGACAGAAGCCTTGCGGCTATGCATTCTGGTTCCTTGAGCATTCCGATAAGTATATGCTCCGTACCGATAAGCTGAGCCTTAAAGCGCCTTGCCTCCTTTCGGGCGTTTTCGATGACCCGCGCCGCTCTTGGCGTATAGGAATCCGGCTCCTTAACTCCCACGCTCCTTTCGGGCGTTATAAGCTGGCTTGCCATATCGGTCACCTTATCCTCGTCAACGCCGTTATTGTTCAGCACGGTCTGCGCAAGGCAGCCCCCGCATCTTAAAATTCCTATAAGTATATGCTCGCTGCCGACGCTCCCATGTCCCAGCTCAAAAGCCGCCTGCGCGGCGTACTGCAATGCCTCCTCTGCCCTTTTGGTAAATCCGCTCTGCATATTCTGCTCCTTTCCCGATTTTACGCTGCCTTTGGCGCGCAGCCCATGCCGCCCGCGCCGCCGCTTTATATTATATCCGGAATATTGTTCCGCAAATACTGCGCGCGCAGTACGTCCGTTTCATCAACGGACAACGCCTTCCCCACGCTGTTGCCCAGCACGGCGGGCTGTATATCCGCAAGAAGCCTGTTAAAGGCTATACGCTCTCCGCCGCCGACGGCGAGAATACCCGTCGATATTCCAAGCATCAGCTCGGACAGCAGCGACATAGCGTCCCTAAGGGACAGCTTTCTCGCGTATTTAAGCACCCCGTAGGATTTATACGCCATATCCTCCGCCGCGTATTTATCCTTTTCGTAACGGAACCTGCGCTGTTCTCTTTCCTGATTTATTATCTGCATTACTATATCGTCCAAATCCTTGATTATTTCCCTTTCCTCCTGTCCGAGGGTTTTTTGGCTTGACACCTGATAAATATTGCCGTAGCCGCTCTCGGAATCCCCGTAAATCATTTTTATTTTGATTCCGAAGCGCCCCAGCTCAGTGCCTATCTGCGATATTTTTTTTGCCTCGGCAAGCGCGGGAAGATGCAGCGTATATCCCGCCTTCATACCCGTGCCCACATTCGTGGGATACGTGGTCTTGTAGCCGTATTTTTCATCAAAGGCGTAATCGAAATTCGCGTCTATATAGTCGTCGATCTCGTTCGCCCGCCTGAAGCATTCCGACATATTCATGCCGCTTTCGAGCGCCTGTATGCGTATATGGTCCTCCGCGTTCAGCATAACCGACATACCCTCGTCCTTTGACAGTATAGCCGCTCCCGTCCCCGATTTTGCAAGATACGAGCTTATACTCCTGCGCTCCTTAAGCGCGCCGAGCTGCGCCTCGCTGCAAGTATTTATAAAAATATACCTGTACTCCTCGGGATAGTCCTTCCGAAACTGCGCCACAACGGAATTGACCATACGGACAGCCTCTTCCTCCTCAAGCTTCGAGGCGAATTTGTAATCCGAAAGATTGCGCGCCAGCCTGATTCTGCCGGAAAGCACCACGTCCTCATTCCCGCCGCTTTTGTCATACCATTTATACATTGTTTTCTTCCTTTCCCTTGATTTGCGCGATCATATCCCTAAGCCTTGCCGCCTCCTCAAAGTCCTCCTCGGACACCGCCTCTTTAAGCTTTTTTGACAGAAAATCTATTTCCCTGCGGCTGTCGCTTTCCAAAGCCGTATCCGAAACAGCCTCCGCCGCGCGTTTGCCGCTTCCTCCGTAAAGCATCGGCTTCTTGCCTATATGCCTGTCGCTGCCCTGAAGCTTTTTTACGGTGTCCGCAATCAGCGGTCCGAACACCTCGTAGCAATCGGGACAGCCGAAGCTTGAATTGGCGACAAACTCCCCGTAGGTCGTATGGCACCTCGGGCACTGCACCTGCCTCGCGGGGTCCTCCCTTTCGCTGTCCGCAAGAACGCCTCTGCCGCCCAAAATTCCCGACAAAATTTTCGTCAGGTTCATATCGTTTTCAAATATGCTCGAATAATAGCTCATATCCGTATTGGCGGCGCATTCTCCGCATAAATGGTGCTCGTTCTTTACTCCGTTAAGCACCTCGGTATAATGAAAAGTAGCCGTATTTTTACCGCATTTCTCACACAGCATAATATCACCCTCCCAAAAATTCGTTGATAACGTCGTCCACGACCGCATGTATCTCATCCGTGGAAATATTCCTGCACACGGCTCTGGCGATTACGACCTTAAGCTCCTGCGTCAGCGCCTCCATCGCCCTGAGCTTATCAATGTCAAGCGCGATTATCGCCCCGTGACGGCGGTCTAATTTAATATATCCCTCCTGCCGCAAAACCGTGTATGCCTTATTCACCGTATGCATATTGATTCCGACCATATCGGCGAGCTGACGCACCGAGGGCAGCGAATCCCCCTCGTGTATCTGCTCGTTGGCAATGCACATTATTATCTGATTGCAGAGCTGTACGTAAAGCGCCTCGTCGCTGTTAAAATCTATTGAAAAAATCATAAGCACTCCTTTGTCCAAAATCAGTGTTATATACTAACTATAACAAATGAGCGCCCAAAAAGCAATGCTTTTCTGCGCTCATTCAGCGTTAATCCGTTGTCAGTTTCTTACAGGAAAAAATCGTCCTCCTCGTCGTCGGTTTCGATTATCTCTATTCCGTCGTCCTCCTTTGCCGCTTCGCCGTCAACCGTCAATTCTATTATTTCGGGTTCGGTTTCTTTATTTTCTTCGTCCGCAGCATCCGTCACATTTCCGGCAAGCGCTTGCGTGAGAGCCTCCGCCTCCTTTTCAAACGCCTCTATATCCGCCTCGGTAATCCTTATATCGGAGGGCTTCGCCTCGCTCTCCGCGCCTGCCAAGCTGTCCTGCGCGGTATGCTCCGTTTCGGGTTCCTCCGAGATTTGGGGCTCCTCTGAAATTTCAGGCTTCTCCGACGCTTCGGGTTCCTCTGAGATTTCGGGTTCCTCCGAGATTTCAGGTTTCTCTATGATTTCAGGCTCCTCCGACGCTTCTGGCTCCTCTGAAATTTCAGGCTCCTTTGAAGCCGCCGTTTCCTCCGACGCGGCTTCCGCGAATGCCAAAACAGATTCGCTCCCCTCAAAAAGCGTCGGTTCATTTGGGTCCTCAGGCTCTGCTTCCTCCGAGGCAGGCTCTTTTGAAGCCGCCAATTCCTCCGAGCCGTCGTCCCCGACTACGCCGTTTTCTTCCTCCGAATCCTCAGCTTCGTCCGAGTCATCTTCCTCGTCATCTATGTCATCTTCGTCCTCGTCCGGGTCATCTTCCTCGTCCGAATATTCTTCCTCGTCCGCCGCCGTTTCCGCGTCCGCCATTTCGACCTCGAGAGCGTCCTCCTCGTCCGCCAAGTCGTCCACGTCCAAATCTATGGCGCGCTTTTTCTCCGATTTGTGAGCCGCCATTACAACGATTATCACCAGCATAACGATAAGAAGCACTCCCGCTACCGCTATAATGAGATTGCGGGTTTTTTTCAGTTCCGAATAATCCCTCTTTAGATTATTGTTGTCGTTTTCGAGCGAGCTTAAACGTCCGTCGTCCGTTTCCGTCGAATCGCCGGTCGGATTTGTCGGCTCAGGAGGGGCGGTTTCCTCGGGCTTTTCTCCCATATCCACCGTAAACATACGCTGTACCGTATTCTCTCCGCTGTCGTAGCAGTACCAGCCCCTTACTCCCTTATCGTTTATCGCGTAAAAATACGCGAAATCACCGTTTTCATTGCTGACCAAGGCGTCAAGCTCCACGCCGTTTACCGTTATCTGTCCCAAGGAACAGCCCGCGGGCTGCTTGTCGGCGTTGGCGCTGTCCGCCAGTATATATCTGTGATTTCCGCTTTCAACCGCCTTGTAAGGGAAAAATGTCTTGCTGCCGCTGTCATACAGGAAAAAGCTTCCCTCGCCGTCAGAGCTTACCAAATAGAAAAGCGTCGCTCCGTAGCTCGTGTTTACCGCCGCAAGCACGTCGCTTCCCTCATAGTCCACAACTGCCGCACTGAAGCCCGCGGGAATTATATCGGACGAATAGCCCGAATCAACGGTATATTTTGCTCCGCCCACGGTAACGCCGCCCTCAACGGGTGCGAGCGTGGTTTCGGGCTCGGTCGTTGTCGGAGGCTCCGTAGCGGGCGGCTCGGTGGGCGGCTCCAGCCTGACCACATTAATCGTATAGGTCATTGTTTTGCCGTTCGGCGCGTAGGAGGTCACCGTTATATTGTTGCCGCCTACCGCAAGGTTCGAGAAATTACCTCCGACCTCGACCTTTCCGCCCTGCGAGGCGATAGCCGCTATATTGACCGCCGTCACCGAATTGGCGACATAGCAGGTATAATTCATGGTCCACTTGGCAAATTCGGGCGAAATTCCCGCCTCTGCCACCTGAAGGCTTGAAAGCGTCGCGTCGTCCGAGCCTACCGCCATTACCTGAACGGAAGCATCGGAGCAAGTCATGGCGATGTCTATCGGATCCTCCCCTCCCGCTTCGCCCGACAAGAAATTTATCGGTTCTATTGAAAATTTTCCTGTTCCGACGGTTTTTGCCTTAAAAACCACATCAATGGATTTCGGGTTATTCAGTTCATCTCCAGACATCGCCACCCACTCAAACGACACCACGCCGGCAGGGTTGTCAGTCCTAATCGGTCCCGTTGTACTTACATACTCAAAAAGACTGTTGTTATATACAAAATTAAACTCTCCGCCAAGCAGTTTAGCGGCGGTATTTACAGTAATATTTACAGTAATATTTTCTCCCACTATAACACTTGACGCGCTTGCCGTGACACTTACCGTACCTGTCGGCGCCGCAAGCACCTGCCTCAGTCCGATTCCGTTCCAAAGAACAGATAATATCAAAAACACAGTCAATAACAGCTTTTGGGTTTTCTTCATACGCTTCCTCCTATAAACATTCTGATTACACAAATTCATTTATCTGGTTTGTCTGATTTTTCCACCGTTCCACATATAATTTGTTATTATAACCATATCGTATAAATCAATATCTGCGGATTGTGCATATACATTAGCCGCTTCAAATTTGATACCTGTCAAAAACGGCGCTATCCAACGGTGTTTCGTTAAATAAGCCGCGTCAAAAAGATTTACCTTGCCGTCGCCGTTCACATCGCCGTACAAAACAATCTGATACCGATGATACTCAAAGCCGTTGGCGTCGTACACGGTTATGTAATCGCCCGTGCCGATCAAATCGGTATCCGCCTTTTTCTTTTTGTCGGCGTTCATTATAACGGCGCTTCCGTTTTCAACCGCGAATTTTTCCGCAGCCGAAGCCACCGTATCGCCGATTGCGAAGCCGTTGATGTACGAGCCGTTGATTTGGAGATTTTTCTTGTCAAAAACGGTTTTGGAATAGCGTACTATCTTCACCTTATAAGTGGTCACGGCGGAACGGTCCTCGTCGGAGGGGTACACGTCGAAGTACAGGACGTTATCGCCCTCGTCAATCTCCATAAAGCCCGTGTTGCCGCCCTCGCATTCGGCGGTTATATCCTTGTATCTTATGACGGTTTTGGCTATCTCGGAATCCGTAACATAATCAAAGGCAAGCGTTTCTACCGAATTGTCAACATACATTGTATATTCCAGCTTATCCTTTACGAAATCCTCCGTAAGCTTGCCCGAGGACGGCTTTATCGATTTAAGCAGGGTGCTGCCCTTCTGCCTTGTAACCGTCAGCTTGTAGGTTTTGGAGGTCCCGTATTCGGACTTGCACACTATTTTAAAAACATTGTCGCCGACCTCAAGCTCATGCTCTCCCGTTCCCGAAACCGTTGACGTTGAGGCTATCGCCTCCGCCTTTATGTCAACGCTCGAAATTATATACGGAACGATTATGCTGTATGAGCCTGTGTCCATATTGAAGGTGGGCGTCAGCGCAAGCTCGGTTTTGGTCCCGAACACATTCGTCCCCGTAGCGGATAGCTGCTTCAGCTTATAGTTGGGGTTCCCCGTGCTTGTAAGCGGCTCGGGCCGTTTGCACACCTCGTCGGGGAAGCCCGACTTGTAGACGGGGATCCTAAACGTAAACGAGGAATCGAGAAGATTTGCGCTCTCATAGCCGCTTCTTGCCTTATAGCCCTCGTTTACGGGCGCAAGAAGATTCTGCATATACTGCTTCCACGCCACCAGCTTGCCGTCCGTGTCATGGTAAACCACGTTAAATTTCTGAAAATAAAGCGTATCCTGCCCTACGGCTATGTAATTGTTGGTAAGCTTCTTCGCGCCCCCCATAACGGCAAGGTACGGACTGGTCCAGCCGGCGTTCATCGCCTCCCTGCCGCCGTTGTTGATTATCTCCTGTCCCGTGCCGCCTGCGCCTATGTTGAAATAATTATAATATACGGTCTTATCCGTTTTTACGGCGGGGCGGAAGGTTTTTCCCCCGTCGTCCGTCGCAAGCCCCGAGGCAAGCGTTCCGTCCACCGTGTACTGCTTTTTGTCCTCGTTGTACTTGCCCGTTCCCTGCTCCTGTATGATCCTCGCGCACAGATGGATCGGGCTTACGCCGTATTCCTCGGCAGCCTTTATAAGCACCTCGCCGTATGTATATGATTTGCCGTCGTCGCCTTTGATTTTCGCGTAATCGCAGTCCATAAAGGTGTTTTCCATCATTATTTTTACAACGTCATAGGTCTGCACCTCTTTGTCGTAGCTTAGCTTTTCAAACATAAAAACGTTTTCTTCCGTCAGCCAGTTGCGCGGGTCCATTATGTAGCTTATCGCCTCCTCGGACGCCTGCGCCCATGTTCCGCTGTCGAAGGAAACCCAGCAGTTTTTCGCCCAGTCGTACGAGCCTGCTATGCTTGTGGACTTCCACGAGGTCGGCGTAAGGTACCATTTGCCGTCCGTGTCCACGCCCGACAAATACATTTTGGAGCTGCCCGTCGGGACAAGGTTCCTTGTCAGCACAAGCTGATTGGCGATAATCGTGTCGTTCCAGTCCTCCTCGACATAATAAGGCTCAAAGGTCCAGTCGGGGTGCGCCTCGTGAAGCGCGGCAAGCTGCGCCCTGTAAGATTTGGGGAACTGCTCGAGCACCTCCTCGAAGCTTGCCGCCGCCTGCGCGCGCGTCTGCCTGTAAAAACCCAAAAACGGCGTCGCAATTACAAGCGCCGCCATAAGCAGCGCCGCCGATATTTTTATTTTATTTTTCATATAAAAATTAAGCATATGTATGTGTCCCTCTAAAGGCTTGGTATGTTATTTACTTTATTATAGTTAATGCGGCGGCAAATTTCAACCTTTACGGGCAAATTCCATATATTGCATGGAACAGTCGGCAGCCGTGAAGCGGGGTACGCAAGCGGCGCGCGGGCGCATATCTGCGCCCGCCGAAAACACGGCGTTATTTCCCGCCTATGTCGTGCCTCATGTACTTATTCTCGAAGCTTACCCACTCCGTCGCCTCGTATGCCTTTGCCCTTGCCTCCGAAAGGCTTGCGCCCTTTGCGGTGATTCCGAGCACGCGGCCCCCGTTCGTGACGATCTCTGCGCCGCTTCGCTTGGTTCCCGCATGGAAGCAGTAATAATCCTCCCTGCCCTTGAAGCTCTCAAGCCCCGTTATCGGCTTGCCCTTTTCGTAGGCGACGGGGGAGCCCTCCGACGCGAGAACGACGCAAACGCAGTAATTATCCTCGAATTGCAGATCCACCTTATCTAACGTACCGTCAATGCACGCCTCGAAAACCTCGGTTATGTCGTTTTTGAGCCTCGGCAGAACCACCTGCGCCTCGGGGTCGCCGAAGCGCGCGTTGTACTCGAGCACTCTCGGGCCCTTTTCGGTCAGCATAAGCCCGAAGAAAATCACGCCCTTAAACGGTCTTCCCTCCGCCTTCATTGCGTCAACGGTCGCCCGATATATGTGCTTGCGGCAAAATTCGTCAACCTCGGGCGTATAATACGGACTGGGGGAAAAGTTTCCCATTCCTCCCGTATTAAGCCCCCTGTCCCCGTCCAGGGCGCGCTTATGGTCCTGCGCCGAGGACATTATTTTAATTGTATCGCCGTCAACAAACGAAAGCACCGACACCTCGCGCCCCGTCATAAATTCTTCTATGACAATTTTATTTCCCGCATCGCCGAACTTCCTGTCAAGCATAAGGGTTTTGACGCCCTCCCTTGCCTCCTCCCTCGTATTGCAGATTAAAACGCCCTTTCCGAGAGCCAACCCGTCCGCCTTTAGCACGATCGGGTAATCCGCGTTTTCAAGGTATTCAAGCGCCGCCTCGGGCGAATCGAAGGTTTCGTAGGCGGCAGTCGGAATATTGTATTTGCGCATCAAATCCTTGGAAAAAGCCTTGGAGCCCTCAAGAACCGCCGCGTTTTTGCGCGGTCCGAAAACACGGAGCCCCTGTGCCTCAAAAGCGTCAACAACTCCGCCCACAAGCGGGTCGTCCATTCCGATTACCGTAAGGTCGATCTTATTTTCCTTCGCAAAATCCGCAAGCCTGTCAAATTCCATCGCCCCTATCGGAACGCACTCGGCAAGCTCCTCTATGCCCGCGTTGCCGGGCGCGCAGTATATTTTGTCAACTCTCGGGCTTTTCGCACAGGCGAACGCAATCGCGTGCTCGCGCCCTCCGCTGCCGACAATAAGTATTTTCATTTTAATTCCTCCTGACTGTTCGCTATCATATCTATCGCCTTCGGCAGAATGATCCACTCCGCCTGCTCCATAACTCGGCGCTGCAATATCTCCGCCGTATCGCCGTCTCGTACCTCCACGGGCTTTTGAAGTATTATTCGTCCCGTATCGGTTCCCTCGTCAACATAATGCACCGTCGCGCCCGTAACCTTAACGCCGCGCGCCAGCACCGCCTCATGCACCTTAAGCCCATAAAAGCCCTTTCCGCAGAAGGACGGTATGAGCGAGGGGTGGATATTTATTATCCTGTCGGGGTACGCCGCCACCATTTTCGGCGGAATCGCCACCAAAAAGCCCGCCAGCACCACCAAATCGGGGGCAAGCTCTCTTACGCCGTTAAGCAGCGCCTCGTTGAAAAGCTCGCGGCTCGCATACTGCTTCGGTGAAATACAGCGCGCGTCAATGCCGCGCGCCCGCGCCCTTTCGAGGGCATACGCGCCCGCATTGTTGCTGATCACGCCGACAATCCTTGTATTGCGTATCCTGCCGTCGTCTATCGAATCCATTATCGCCTGAAGATTGGTTCCGCCGCCCGACACAAGCACCGCTATTTTTAACATATTACTACTCCCTTTTCTCCGTCTGCCGCCTCGCCCAGCACAAAAGCGTCCTCGCCCGCTTCCTTTATCGCCGCGATCGCCCTGTCCGCGTTTTCGGGGGCAACGGCAAGAACCATTCCCACGCCCATATTGAAGGTGTTGTACATCATCTGCTCGTCTATGCTTCCGTCAACCGCAAGCATTCCGAAAACGGCGGGAACCTCGTAGCTGTCCTTTCTGACCTTGGCGCAGATTCCGTCGGGAAGCATTCTCGGTATATTTTCGTAAAAGCCGCCGCCCGTTATATGGCTGCACCCTTTAATCCTGACTCCCGCGCTCTTAATCGCAGAAAGCGCCCTTACGTATATTTTGGTGGGAGCCAAAAGAGCCTCGCCGAGCGTCGTTCCCAGCGAATCGTAATATGTATTCAGGGATTCGGCGCTCATATTGAACACCCTTCTCACAAGCGAAAAGCCGTTGCTGTGAACGCCCGAGGATCTTATTCCGATAAGCGTATCGCCCGCCTTAATTTCCCTGCCCGTAATCAAGTCCTTCTCATCGACAACGCCGACCGCGAAGCCCGCAAGGTCGTACTCGTCAATGGGATAAAAGCCGGGCATCTCGGCGGTCTCGCCGCCCACCAAGGCGCAGCCCGCCTGTACGCAGCCGTCGGCAACGCCCTTTACTATCGATGCGATTTTTTCGGGCTCGTTTTTGCCGCACGCAATGTAATCGAGGAAAAACAGCGGCTCGCCGCCCGCGCAGGCAACGTCGTTGACGCACATCGCAACGCAGTCGATCCCGACCGTGTCGTGCCTGTCCAGCAAAAACGCAAGCTTAAGCTTGGTTCCCACGCCGTCGGTTCCCGATAAAAGCACGGGGCGCTCCATATTTTTGATTGCCTCCAGCGAAAAAGCGCCCGAAAAGCCGCCAAGACCGCCCATAACCTCGGGTCTCATCGTCTTTTTTACGTGCTCCTTCATAAGCTCGACAGCCTTATAGCCTGCCGCAATGTCAACTCCGGCTTTCTTGTAGTCCATTTATTTGTCCTCCATATATTTTTCGTATCCGACGGCTTCGAGCCTGTCCTTCTTTTTCATAACGCCGTCCTTTAGCTCCTCCTTATATTCCTTAAGCCTCAAAAGGAGCTGCGGATCCGATACGGCAAGAATCTTTGCGGCAAGAATCCCCGCGTTTGCTCCGCCGTCTATCGCAACCGTAGCCACGGGAATGCCGCTTGGCATCTGCACTATCGAATAAAGCGAATCCACGCCGCCCAAGGCTTTGGTATGTATCGGTATCCCGATTACGGGCATCGGGAAAATCGCCGCGCACATTCCGGGCAGATGAGCCGCCCCGCCCGCTCCCGCGATAATTACCTTGATCCCCTTCTCCTCGGCTTTCTTCGCATAGTCAAAAAAAACGTCGGGCATACGGTGCGCCGAAATTATCGTAATCTCGTAATCTATGCCGAATTTCTCAAGCATCTGCGCCGCCTTGCTCATAATCGGAAGGTCAGAGTCGCTTCCCATCACAATTCCTACTTTTGCCATTTTTTCTCCTCCAAAAAATATTATAATCCTGCCACAAAAAGCATTATCAGCAAAATAGCCGTAATTCCGTTGATAAGAGCGCCGATAAAGGAAAAGGTATAGTACCTGTCGCTTTCCTTATAGCTCAAAATTCCCATAATACACCCGAAAAAAGCCACCGCCAATGCACTCAGTGCATAAGAGCCGACCTCCATTCCGCCCTCGCCGCGCGCGCCGAACGAAAGCACAACCGCGCGCCCGAAAAGCACAACCGCCCCCAATGCCATAGCCGTGGAGATAACGCCGCCCACGCTGTGCTTTTTATTGGAAAATTTATATTTATGCCTTGCCATCGGATCTAATCCTTTCAAGCCTCTTAAAAAGCTTATACAGCAGCGCTCCGATAAGCCCTCCGACAGTGTTCAAAAGCAAATCGTCCACATCGAACGAGCCGACCTTGGTCACAAGCTGTATGACCTCGACGCACAGCGATACGTCGAAGGTCAGAAGCACCGCCGCCCAAAAGCTTATTTTCCTCCCCGACACGGGTATCACAAAAAGCCCGAACGGTATGAACGCCGCGACGTTCCCCGCCAAATTCAGCCAAACCGCCTTTGCGCCCAGCGACGCTCTATGGGTTATGAACCTGTTAATTTCCTTAAAGGGTATCAGATTATAGCTGTAATTTCTGAGTGCATTGGTGCGCCCCATATTTTCCGCAAAAAACAGAAAATATACCAGCACGCAGATATATGCAGCAAATAACGCGATGCTGATGCACCTTCGCCTTGTACTCCCGCTCACAAATCAGCCTCTCCCGTCCGTTTTATTCCCGCTCTACGGCAGGACCGCGCCCGCGCCGTACTGTCCGTAATATTTATCAATCTCAGCCTTAAGCGTGTCGCCGATAATTACCGTACCCTTGTACGGTCTGTTGTAAAGGTGCTCGACAACCTCCGCCATTGTGACAATCGCGGTCGTTTTGATCCCGTATTTAAGTCGGATCTCCTCAAGCGCGCTCTTTTCGCTCCTGCCTCTTTCCATTCTGTCAACGGACACGACCATTCCTATAATATCCGCCTCGCCCTGCGCCTTTATGATCGGCACGGTTTCCTCGATCGAGGTCCCCGCGGTGGTCACGTCCTCTATTATAACCACTTTATTGCCGTCCTCTATCGGACTTCCGAGCAAAATTCCTTTATCTCCGTGATCCTTTATTTCCTTGCGGTTGGAGCAGTACCCCACCTCCGCGCCGTATAAGCTGTCAAGCGCCGCCGCCGTGGCTACGGACAGCGGTATTCCCTTATACGCGGGTCCGAAAAGAATATCGAAATCCGTTCCGTAAGCCGCCGCTATCGCCTTTGCGTAATATTCTCCCAGCCGCTTAAGCTGGGAGCCCGTCCTGTAAAAGCCCGTATTAATAAAAAAAGGCGTGTTCCTGCCGCTCTTGGTCACGAAATCCCCGAATTTCAGAACCTTGCAGTCCACCATAAATTCTATAAATCGCTTCTTGTAATCCTCCATATATCCCGTGTTCTCCTTATGAATGATACGCCCATTTTAGCATACGCCGCAGGCATTTTCAATTAATTTGTGCGGACGTACCGCCAACCCGCAGCGCCTACCCCACGATACCTATAAGCTCGTTTATGTCCTCCACGCGCTTCTTTGCCATATACTCCTCTATTCCCGATATTATATCGAGGCTTGCGCGGGGATTGGCAAAACTGGCTGTTCCGACCGACACCGCCGTCGCCCCCGCGAGAATAAACTCCAAGGCGTCCTCCGCCGTCGCGATTCCGCCCATTCCGATAATGGGAAGCTTAACCGCTTTCGCGGTCTGATATACCATGCGCACGGCGACGGGCTTTATCGCGGGACCCGACAGTCCTCCCGTCCTGTTCGCGAGCGCGAAGGTCTGCCTGTCTACGTCTATCTTCATTCCCGTCAAGGTATTGATAAGGGAAATCGCGTCCGCTCCGCCCGCCTCGGCTGCCCTTGCCATCTCCGTTATATCGGTCACGTTGGGGCTTAGCTTCATTATTACGGGCTGTTTCGCGGCTTTTTTTACCGCGGAGGTTATGCGCTCAACATTCGCCGCGTTCTGCCCGAAAGCGATTCCGCCCTCCTTTACGTTGGGGCAGGAAATATTAATCTCCAGCATATCCACGGGCTCGTCGCCGAGGCGCTCCGCCACCTCGATATAATCCCTCTCCGATTTGCCGCAGACGTTGACGATTATCCTCGTGTCGTACTGCTTAAGAAAGGGTATGTCCCTTTTTACAAAAACATCTATGCCCGGATTTTGGAGCCCTATCGCGTTAAGCATTCCGCCGTAGGTTTCCGCGACTCTGGGCGTGGGGTTCCCTTCCCACGGGACGTTCGCAACGCCCTTTGTCACCACCGCGCCGAGCCTGTTCAAATTCACAAATTCGGCATATTCCATACCCGATCCGAAGGTTCCCGAGGCTGTCATAACGGGATTCTTAAGCTCCACTCCGGCAAGCGTTACCTTAGTATTCATCAAAGCTCCACCTCCGCCGCGTTAAAAACGGGACCGTCCGCGCATACGCGCTTGTTATGCACCTTGGAATGTCCGTCAGTCTCCGTCGAGCGGCATACGCAGGCAAGGCACGCCCCGATTCCGCACGCCATTCTTTCTTCCATGGAAAGCCATGCCTCGATTCCGTTCTCGGCGGCGTATTCCTTTACCGCGCGAAGCATCGGCTTCGGTCCGCAGGCATATATGACGTCGCCCCTTATTCCGTTTGCCCTTATGGCGTCTATTACCGTTCCGCGCGTCCCAAGGCTCCCGTCGTCGGTGGCGACCGTCAGGCTCCCGTACAGCTTAAGCTCCCTGTCAAGAAAGGTTTCGCTGTTTCTGTACCCGACTACGATTTCCTTTTCGCCGTATATTCTTTTGGCAAGCTCCAGCATCGGAGGAATCCCTATGCCGCCTCCTATCAGAATGGCTTTTTTGCCCTCCCGTATCGGAAAGCCGTTGCCGAGCGGCCCGATTAAATGTATGCTGTCGCCCGTCCCGTATTCGGAAAATTCCTTCGTCCCCCCGCCGACAATCCTGTACACCAACCTAAGCCTCTGCACGTCGGTTTCGCAAATGCTTATCGGGCGCGGCAAAAGCCGCGAGCCGTCCCTTGAATAAACCGACACGAACTGTCCCGGCGCCGATTTCTCGGCTATATTGCTTGTCCTGATCCACATATCGCAAATATCGTCCGAAAGCATTTTTTGGCTCTCAACGACTGCCGTTTCGTCAAATTTCATCTGATTATCCCCTTGCGGAATTAATATCGTTAATCATATCCAAAGCCGCCTGCCTTGACGCGTCGGCATACGCCGTTTCTCCGAAGCGGGCGTACTGCTCCTGCTTATAGGCGCATATTATGCCTCTTGAGCTGTTGACGATCGCGCCCAGCCCGTCGGCGTTGAAGTAATCCGCCAAATCCTTGCCCCTGCCGCCCTGCGCTCCGTAGCCCGGCACCAGGATAAAGGCATTGGGCATAACCCTGCGCATACGTCTGCCCTGCTCGGGATAGGTCGCGCCCACAACCGCCCCCACGTAGCTGTAACCCTTGCCGCCCATACATTCCTCGCCCCATTTGGCGACCTGCTCACCGACAAGCTCATAGAGCGGTCTGCCGTCAACCTGCCTGTCCTGAAATTCGCCGCTCGACGGGTTCGAGGTTTTTACAAGTATGAAAATTCCCTTTTTTGCTTCTTTGCACACATCGGTAAAGGGCTTGATCCCGTCCGTCCCGAGATAAGGGTTGACCGTGATAAAATCCTCGTCGAACGGCGCTATGCTGCTGCCGCCCACCTTGACTTTTCCGAGGTGTCCCACGGCGTACGCCGCCGAGGTGGAGCCGATGTCGCCCCTTTTTACGTCCCCGATAACCACCATATCCTTTGCTTTACAGTAGTCAACCGTTTTTTTGAATACCTTAAGCCCCTCTATGCCGAACTGCTCGTACATGGCTATCTGAGGCTTGACTGCGGGAACAATGCCGCATATCGCGTCGATTATGCCCTTATTGTACTGCCATACCGCCTCGGCAGCGCCCTCAAGGGTTTCGCCGTATTCCTCAAACGCCTTTTGCGTAATATAATTCGGAATGTACGAAAGCATCGGGTCCAGCCCGACGACAACGGGTGCGTTTGTTTCGGTAATTTTATCAATCAGCTTGTCAATCATTGTTTTATCCTCGCATTATATATTATCCTTCCGCCCGCAAGCGTGTACTTCACTCTGCCCCTGACGCGTCTTCCGTCGAAGGGAGTGCTGTGTCCCTTTGAAACAAATTCCCGCCTGTCTATGACAAATTCCGCGTTGGGATCCATTACCGTAATGTCAGCCACTCTGCCCGTCAGAAGCGTGCCTCTGTCAATTCCCGCGATCCTTGCGGGGTTCAGGCTCATTTTTTCGACCATCTGCATGGGCGTAAGCAGCCCCTTTAGCACAAGCTCGGTATAGGCAAGGCACAGGCTCGTTTCAAGTCCCGTGATCCCAAAGGGCGCGTCCGCGACGGACCTTGACTTCTCCTCCTCGGAATGCGGAGCGTGGTCGGTGGAAATCACATCAATAATTCCGCTCCTCAAGCCCTCGCGCAGAGCCTCCATATCCGCTCTGCTCCTTAACGGCGGATTCATTTTGTAGTCCGCGTTGTCCCCGGGAATATCCTCGTCGCACAGTGTGAAATGGTGGGGACATACCTCCCCGCTCACCTTAACGCCCTCCGCCTTGGCGTCCCGCAGCATTCTTACGCTGTCCGCCGTCGAGCAGTGGCAAAGGTGCAGTCTGCACCCCGTTTCCTTCGCGAGCAGAATATCCCTCGCCGTTATCACGTCCTCAACCGCGTTGGTTATGCCCTTAACTCCGAGGCTCCTCGACCTTTCGCTCTCGTTCAGGGATCCTCCGTTTGCAAGGCTTTTATCCTCGCAGTGCGCCATCACAAGCATTCCGCATTCCGCCGCCCTGCGCATTGCCTCCCTGTACACGGCGGAAT
>JAMPDT010000002.1:0-25245 GCA_023665525.1 Butyrivibrio sp.
TAACGCGGGGTGGAGCAGTCTGGAAGCTCGTCGGGCTCATAACCCGAAGGTCATAGGTTCAAATCCTGTCCCCGCTACTCAATGCCCAGATAGCTCAGTTGGTAGAGCAGAGGACTGAAAATCCTCGTGTCACTGGTTCGATTCCGGTTCTGGGCATTTTATTTTGTCACTCATAAGAATTACCGATATGTCGTCGAGGCTCTCCTTGGCGTAGAATTTCCCCGTTTTTACGGTGAGTTCATTTTCTGAAATCTCCGTTATTTCACTTAAAAGATAGCTTTTTCCACCGAAGTACGTGTTGTTTACATGAAGCCTGCATTTTCCGCAAATAGGCGTTGAAAAAGACAAGCCCCGACAGTTCCCTGTTTTTTTGACGAGGATTCCGCCCAAGAGCTTTTTAATGTTTACAAAGCCGAGGCGGCTGTTTTTTACAAAGCACAGCCAAGAGTCCGAAGCCCCCGTGATTTCCACGTTGCGCAGAACGGAGAACCGAAAGCAGTTTACGGAAATATCACAGATTTTACCGATATACTGCGTGTAATCGCATTGATTTTGAGCCTGCTTCTCGGCAAAGGCATCTCCGAAATTCAGCGGGCAGTCGTTTCTTGCAAGGCTGTCGAGATCAATGTCATAGAAATCCGCAAGTGCAATTAAAATATTTAAATCGGGGACAGCCTCGCCCCTTTCCCATTTTGAAACCGCTTGACGGCTTACGTTAAGCTCCTCGGCTAACTGTTCCTGAGTAAGTCCGCTCTGTTTTCGCAAAACGGACAGCTTTTTGTGCATAAGCATATAGTGAACGCCCCTTTCGTTTGTTTAAGGCAATTATATATGAAGCGGGATAAAAAGTCTGCATACGGCAACGGGCATTGTGCTACCGCCGGTTGCAAAATTAACGCCTGCCGACCTCGTTTATATTGATGCTTGAGTTGTGGGGGATAGGTTTCCACTCGACCTTTGTAAAGAGGGCTATCCAAGTCGATATTTTCCCGATTATGTCAAAAAACGGAAACATAATGCAGAACCATACCGCCTTGTACCATTTGATTTTTTTGATACGCTTATGCTCTATTATCAAAACATAGGCGGCGGAAAGCACGCCCGCGCCGAAAGTTTGAGCAAAGGCTATGAGAAGCGTAATTATAAGCGCGGTGTACGCGCCGAATTTTTGACGGGCGATTATTAAGAGCGAGATTTCAAGCGCGAAAACGATAAATTTACGCCCCATTGTCATAAGCGAGCGCGGAAAAATCACGTTGAGCATATCAAGGCTCATAAAGCGCTCCGCAAAGCCGATTTTGCGCGCGGTAAAAATATTTTTGAAAAGCTTGCCGCCCGATTCGAGAAAAGCCTGCAAATGCCCCTTCGCCCAGCGTATGCGCTGACGGAGCGCGATTTTTAAGCTGACGGGCTGTTCGTCGTAAAATTCCGCGTCGTTATTATATGAAATACGATAGCCGTTTACGACCGCGTCGGCGGAAAGCGCCCTGTCCTCGGTGAGCGAGGTGTAATTCCAGCCGTCGGCGATAATTTCCCACGCGAAAAGAAAGCCCGTACCCTGTATTCTCGTGGCAAGCCGAAAAAGCGAGCGGGCGCGGTGCTCCGAGCGTATCGTGCGCAGCCAGTGAATCGCGTATGAAGCCGAAATCCAGTTATCATCGAAATTCTTGGTATTGCGGTAGGAGGTTATTATTTTTTCTCCCGCGTCAAAGGAATCGTTCATTCGGGAAATATAATCGCTTTTGAGAAGATTGTCCGCGTCAAAAAGAAAATATCCCTCAAACGCGTCAACGCCGTAATCGCGCCGAATCTGTTCCACAAGAAATTGCAGAGCGAAGCCCTTTGTGCGGCGCTCGGGGTCGCTGCGCTCATAGCAGACCGCGCCGCCCTCGCGGGCAAGTCTTGCCGTATCGTCGGTGCAGTTGTCGGCGACGACAAAAACCGTTATAAGCTCCGACGGATAATCCTGCATACGGATACTTTCAAGCAGATTGCCTATTACAGCCGCCTCGTTGCGCGCGGCGACAAGAACCGCGTATTTATGGCGCGACTTGGCAGGCGGGAATTTGCGCGTTGCAAAAATGCCGACGACGTAATAAACGTTTTTATAAATATAGAGATAGCTGATCACCGAGGTGGAGACCGTCAGAATTGTAATTATCAATTCAATTATTTTCATAATGAAATAATTATACATTAGGGTAAAAAAATTTGCAATTCTTAATTCCCGAGGTTTTGATTGTTACCCTTTAAAAAATATGGTAAAATAATACAAAATTTGCATATGCTGAAATATAAACAGCGCATTTTTACATACGGGGGCTTGTATGAAGGATTTTTCACAAAATGAATGGGGACTTGTGCTTGCGGGAGGCGGCGGCAAGGGCGCTTATCAGATCGGAGTTTTCAGAGCGTTAAGAGAGCGCGGTGTCGATAATTACATTACCGCGGTTTCGGGCGTCAGCGTGGGAGCGCTCAATCTGGTGCTTTTTGCGTATAACGACCAAAAGATGGCGGAGGACGTATGGAAAAACATTTCGCCCAAGCAGTTCCTTGAGGTTGACCCGGAGCTTATCGACTTCAAAGAGGGACTTATGTCAAGGGATGGGCTGAGCGAAATTCTCGATAATTATATTGATATGGAAATAATCCGCAAAAACGAGCGCAGGCTCTACGTGGCGCTGACCGAGGTGGACGCGGGAGGAAGGGCGCAGAACAATCTTGCGAGATATTTTTCGCTGAATTATCAGGGCGACGCACGCATACGCAGACTTTTGCTCGCCTCGTCCGCCCTGCCGATAATCTATGAGCCTGTGGAGATAGACGGCAAGCTCTATAAGGACGGAGGTCTTAAGGATAATCTGCCGATAGCGCCGCTTTACGCGGAGGGAATGCGGCATTTTATCGTGATAGGGCTAAGCCCCGATACGAAAATAGACTTCGGGCGTTTTCCCGACGCGGAATTTGTTTTTATAAAGCCGGGAGAAAAAATAGGCGGTTTTTGGGACGGAACGCTTGATTTTACGTCGGACGGAGCGCGCGTGCGCATGGAAACGGGCTATTTGGACGCAATGAGGGAGCTGGAATTTTCGGATAAGGATATGGAGGACGAGGGCAACCGCGTTATGTATGAGGCGAGCGCGGTGAACGATTATAACAAAATCATTTTCGACTGCCGCAAGGGAAGGCTTGAGAACGAGGTCGGAGCGGAAATGGATAAAATAAACAGGCTGATTGACAGATATACTTAAGGGTAAGGCTATGGGCAGACTGGTTGAAATGCTGCGTCAAAACAGCGAGAGCGGCGCGTACCCGCTTCATATGCCGGGGCATAAGCGGGCGTGGGAATGGAATATAAATCCGTATAAATACGACATAACGGAAACAGAGGGCTTTGACGATTTGCACAGACCCACGGGAGTGCTGGCGGAGCTGAACGGGAGGCTTGCCGCCAAATACGGGGCGGACGAGGCGTTTTTGACCGTGAATGGCAGCACCTCGGGAGTTTTGGCTGCCGTTTCGGCTGCCGCGGAGAGCGGGGGTATGCTCCTGCTTGATCGGAACAGCCACCGTTCGGCGTACAACGCGGCGTTTTTGAGAAGGCTTCGGACGGAGTATATTTATCCCCAAATCGACTGCAAAACGGGGATTGCTGAGGGATATTCGCACGCGCAGGTGGGAAAAATCCTTCGTGAAAAACCCGGCATTCAGGCGGTTTACGTTACCTCGCCCACCTATGAGGGCGTTGTTTTGGACATCAAGAAAATAGCCGAAACGGTTCACGCGTACGGTCTGCCGCTTATCGTGGACGCGGCGCACGGCGCGCATTTGGGGCTGTACCGCGGCTTTCCCGACAATCCGCTGAGCGAGGGGGCGGACGTTGTTGTGATGAGCCTGCATAAAACCCTGCCCGTATTTACGCAGACCGCGGTAATATGTCTTAAGGGCGGACGCGTGAGCGCGGAGAAGCTCAGACGTTATTTTGATATTTACGTCAGTACAAGCCCGTCGTACCTGCTTATGGCGTCGGCGGAGCGCTGTATGGATTTTTTGGATTCGGAGGGCGAGGCGGCATTTGCAAAATACCGCGAGCGGCTCTGCCGCTTCCGCAGCGAATGCGAGGCGCTAAAGCATCTTTATCTGTGGAAATACGACGGGACCTATGATTTCGGAAAGCTCGTCATATGCACGGACAAAAGCAGTCTTTCGGGGCAGCGGCTTTCGGAGCTTTTGCGGGAGCGTTACGGGCTTGAGGTCGAGCTTGCGTCCGCCGCTTACGTGCTTGCGATGACCTCTTGCATGGACGGGCACGAGTGCTATGAAAGGCTTCTTTTTGCGCTTAAGGAAATTGATTCGGAATGCGGAGAGGCGGGGCTTTCGGGAAACGCAGAAGCAATGCCCGTACCGACGCGCGTGCAAAAGCTTTGCGAGGCATGGGAAGCCGAGGGTATGGAATACGTGCGGACGCCGCTTTCGGAGGCGGCGGGAGGCGTGTCGGCTGACTACGTGTACGTCTATCCTCCGGGCGTTCCTTGGCTTGTTCCGGGAGAGATAATTGACGAAAACGCGGTACGCAGAATTGAAGAATATATGGACCGAAATATCGAGGTGCGGGGCGTCGAAAAGGATGGCGGCATTAAAATATTAACCGACCTACATAAAAAAGCTCTTAATTCCGATATATATAAAGGACTGTAAAGGCATTGATAAAATTTCCAATGCTTTGCAAGGGCGTATGTACTAGGCAAAATGCCGAAAATGTGATACACTTATTTATCAGGGAGGCGTACTATGGCAATAAAAGTAAACGAGGTTTCAAACGCGGCACCCGTGGAAAACAAGACTGCCGCAAAGCAGGCGGACGGCTCCTTCAAGTTTATGCTCGTGAGCAATATAGAAGAGAAGGACTTGCAGAACAAGCTCGGCTCGCTTATGGACCAGATTACCGAGCAGGGCGAGCGTATAGCCAAGCATATGGACGTTGCGGATATGAAAAAATACCGCTCGCTTGTCAAGGAATTTATGAACGAGGTTGTTACCCACTCCCATGAATTTTCGAGGGAAAATTTTTTGGACAGGCGCGGAAGGCACCGTGTGTACGGGATCGTGAGGCTTGTGGACAAAAATCTTGACGATTTGGCGCAGGAGCTTGTCAAGGACGAAAAGGACAATCTGACCATTCTTAATAAGGTCGATGAAATAAGGGGACTTCTTTTGGATATTGTGGCGTAGCTTTTGGAGGTGCGTATTATGTCGATGTACAATAAAATACTCGGTCATGAAAATATAATAAGCCAGCTTAAGGGCGCGGCGGCAAACAAAAGAGTGAACCACGCGTATATTTTTAACGGCGAGGACGGCTCGGGCAAAACTCTTGTCGCAAAGGCCTTCGCGGAGGCGCTTTTGTGCGAAAAGGGCGGCGAGGAGGGCTGCGGTGAATGTCATTTTTGCAGGCAGACGCGCTCCGAAAACAATCCCGACCTTGTATGGGTAAGGCATGAGAAGCCCGCAGGCATCGGCGTTGACGACGTGAGGACGCAGCTTGTCGAGGATATTCAGATTAAGCCGTATAACGGCAAATACAAGGTGTATATCATCGACGAGGCGGAGAAGCTTACGCCGCAGGCGCAGAACGCGATTCTTAAGACGGTTGAGGAGCCTCCGTCATACGGGGTTATTATTTTTCTCACAAATAACGACGAGGTCTTTCTGCCCACAATAATTTCAAGGTGCATTACCCTTAACTTCAGACCGCTCAGGGACAACGCGATAACGGAATATCTGATTAAAGAATACAAAATTCCCGAATACGAGGCGAAAATGTGCGCGGCATATTCGCAGGGGCGCATAGGCAAGGCGGTTAATCTTGTAAATTCGGGCGATTTTTCCAAAATTAAGGACGAGGCGGTAAATTTAGTAAAAAACGTATACAATTACGATATTGCGGATCTGATTGACGCGGTAAGGCGCGTGTCCGAGTATAAGGTGAGCATTTCGGATTATATTGATATAATTCAGATGTGGTATCGGGACGTGCTTTTGTTCAAGGTGACAAAGGATGCCAACAACCTTATTTTTTCCGACGAAATAAACGCGATAAGGAAGGCGGCGAGCAGAAGCTCCTACGAGGGTATCGAGAATATTCTGAGGGGCTGCGACATTGCCAAAACGCGCCTTAAGGCGAATGTGAATTTTGAGCTGGCGATGGAGCTTATGCTTTTGAATATTAAGGAGAATTAGAATGATAAAGGTCATAGGAGTAAGATTCAGACAGGCGGGAAAGGTTTACTTTTTCGATCCTCTGGATATGAACATCGAAAAGGGACAGCACGTTATCGTTGAAACGGCAAGAGGCATAGAATACGGCAGCGTCGTGCTGGGCATACGCGAGGTTGAGGACGATAAGGTGGTTTTGCCGCTCAAGCCTGTGATCCGCATTGCGACGGAGGAGGACGACGCGAGGGAGCGGGGCAACCGTGATAAAGAAAAAGAGGCGTTTAAGATTTGCCTTGAAAAAATACAGAAGCACGGTCTTGAGATGAAGCTCATAGAGGCGGAGTACACCTTTGACAACAATAAGGTTCTGTTTTATTTTACGGCGGACGGGCGTATTGATTTCCGCGAGCTTGTAAAGGATTTGGCTTCGGTTTTCAGGACAAGGATAGAGCTTCGCCAAATCGGCGTGAGGGACGAAACCAAGATACGCGGAGGCTTGGGGATCTGCGGGCGCGAGCTTTGCTGCAAGTCATATCTTGCGGAGTTTGCCCCCGTGTCGATCAAAATGGCTAAGGATCAGAATCTTTCCCTCAATCCGACCAAGATTTCGGGCGTGTGCGGACGGCTTATGTGCTGTCTTAAGAACGAGGAGGACACCTACGAGTACCTTAACAGCAATCTTCCCGACGTGGGGGACAGAGTGACGACCTCGGACGGCTTATCGGGAGAGGTTACGAGCGTAAATGTCCTCCGTCAGCTTGTAAAGGTGATAGTCACCGTCGGAAAGGACGAGAAGGACATTAAGGAATATAAGATTGCGGATATTAAGTTTAAGCCGAAAAGACGCAGGAGCAGCAACAGGGATGATATTTCGGACGCCGACGTAAGGGCGCTCGAGGAGCTTGAGCGTAGGGAGGGAAAGTCAAAACTCGATGACAATTAAGCTTGAGCCGCAGGAACGGCTTGACAATCTTATGCGCAACGGCTATAAGCTGATTCAGAATACGGAAATTTTCTGCTTCGGAATGGACGCGGTTCTGCTTTGCGCCTTCTGCCGTGTCGAGGAGGGCGAACGCGTGCTGGATCTGTGCAGCGGCAACGGCGTTATTCCCATTCTTTTAAAGGGAAGAACGAGGGGCGGGCATTTTACGGGGCTTGAGATTCAGGAAATAAACGTGGATATGGCGCGCCGCAGCGTGAGCTACAATGGTATAGAAGATGACGTTGACATTGTTTGCGGAGATGTTAAGGAGGCTTCCGCCATTTTCGGAGGGGCTTCCTTTGACGTTGTGACGGTAAACCCGCCGTATATGAACGAAAACCACGGGCTTACGAATCCCGACAGCCACAAGGCAATAGCGAGGCATGAGATTTTATGCACCTTGGAGGACGTGATACGCGAGGCGGCGAGGGTATTGAAGCCGTCGGGACGCTTTTACATGGTGCACAGACCGCAGCGGCTTACCGAGATTTTTTCCCTTATGCAAAAATACCGCACAGAGCCGAAAAGAATGCGGCTTGTGTATCCCTTTGGGGACAGGGAGGCAAATATGGTGCTTATCGAGGGCATACGCGGCGCGCGTCCCATGCTTAAAACAGAGCCGCCGCTTATAATTTACGAGAAAAAGGGCGTGTACACCGACGAGGTGCGCAGGCTGTACGACGATTGAAAACGGCAAAGGAACCTTAAAATATGGCGGTCGGAAAATTATATCTGTGCGCGACGCCGATTGGCAATCTTGAGGATATGCCCGTGCGCGCGGTAAGGCTTATGAGGGAGGCGGATTTGATTGCGGCGGAGGATACGCGCAACAGCATAAAGCTTCTCAATCATTTTGAAATAAAAACCCCGATGACAAGCTATCATGAGTACAATAAGGCGGATAAAGCGGCTGTCCTTGTGGATAAAATGCTGGCGGGACAAACCGTAGCGTTGATAACCGACGCGGGCACGCCGGGAATATCCGACCCCGGCGAGGAGCTGGTGCGTCGGGCGGCGGAGGCGAGAATAGAGGTCATTCCCGTACCGGGACCTGCGGCGTGCATAAACGCACTGATTGTTTCGGGACTTTCTACGAGGCGCTTTGCTTTCGAGGCGTTTCTTCCCGCCGATAAAAAAGAGCGCCGAGAGGTGTTTGAGGAGCTTAAGCGCGAAACGCGCACGATGATAATATATGAGGCGCCGCACCGTCTTTTGAAAACGCTGGAGGAGCTTAAGGAGCTGCTTGGCGGAGAACGGCGCGTTGCGGTCTGCAAGGAGCTTACCAAGAAGCACGAGACAGTGTACAGAGCCACGCTCTCGGAGGCGGCGCGGTATTATGCGGATAACGAGCCGAGAGGCGAATATGTGCTTGTGCTCGAGGGCTTGGACAGGCGGGAGCTTGCGAGGCAGGAGCGCGAGGTATGGCAGGAAATGAGTGTCGAGGAGCATCTTGCGCTTTACGTGAACCGAGGGATAGAGCGCAGGGAGGCGGTCAGGCTTGTGGCTAAGGACAGAGGTGTTCCCAAAAGAGAAATTTACAATATGACAGTATAATTCATTAAATTTTTATAACCAAAATTAAGAATATATAAATTGCGCCAAACCTATTGACATCGGTCGGGTTTGGCGTTATTTTTATTTCACATCTGAATCATTTTTTGCGAGTTCATCGCATTCAAGCGTATCGGTACAATTCGGATTGTTCACATTCATATTTTTCCAACGGAGGTGGTTACACATTTTTTTATCCAAAAAAAATAAGGACATTTCGGCGGACGACCTCGAAAAGCTTGTGAAGGTCCTCGGCGACGGCTGTGTCGGCGGATATGTCAGGTTTAAAAGGGTAAAGCCCTGCAAGGGCTACAAGGCTGCCGAAAACAGGGCTGCTCTGCACCTTTCCAAAATTATTGCGGGCAGACCGTTGGAGGACGGCGGCTATGCCGCGGTGGTAAGGCTTCGTCTGCTGCCGTTTCTCATACCCTTGGCGGCGTTTCTTCTGATTTTCGGAATTTTGCGCTCCGTTTCCACAAAGGCGCTGGTTACGGAAGAGCCGGCGTCGGAGCATATCATCGAGCCGCAGACCGAGCCTGCGACGGCGGAGGTTCTGCAAAATGAGTACGCCGGGCTTTATATCAGCGTGCCGGGCTATACGGATTTCAGGGTAAACGCGAGTGAAAGGTCGGTCTGCCTGTATAATCCGCCAAGCAACGAATGCGTTCTCAGGTACTGTATTTATATACGGGACGAGCTTGTCGCAGCTACGGAAATGCTGGCGGCGGGAGAAACGGCGGAGCTGGATTTTTATGACAGACTGGCGGCGGGAGGCTACACCGCACGGCTGGTCGCGGAGGCGTATTCGACGGACGGAAAAACGCGCTTTAACAGCGTATCACAGCAAGTAACACTTTTATCTGAATAGAGGAGGAAAATTTATGGGCAAAAAAATACTTATGGGGATTTTGGCGGCAATTTTTATTATGGTGACGGGAGAAAAGGTTTATGCGGCGAATTTGAATGCGGACGGACAGACGGCGAGTGTACCCGTGAAATACACCGTGAACAGCACCGCGTTCGTGATAACGCTTCCCGCGGTAATTTCTCCGGGCGCGGAGGGCGCGAGCTTCGAGATCGGCGCGTCGGAGATGAACCTGCGTCCCGAGCAGTATATCGAGGTCAGCGTTTCATCGGGCTGCGGGGAGGACGGAACGGTCACGCTTAAGCGTCAAAACGTTCCCGAGGGAAAGCCTGTGGCAAGCCTGAGCACCGTTTTTTCCGTGGGAGGACAAAATATAGGGGCAAACGGCTTTCTTGTGGGGAGCTTTGAGGACGGAGCGGACAGCCGAAAAAATCTTCTCGGAGCGGTGTCCATGAGCGCGCTTAAGGTGGACGCGGCGACAGAGGCGGGCGATTATATGACAACGGTTGAATTTAAGGTGAAGCTTAAGAGCAGGTGAGTATGAAAAAGTTCAGTATTATTGTTTTTTGTATCATTGCCGCGCTTGCGCTGCCGTTAAGGGTCAGCGCGGCGGGGACATGGTCGGGCAGCGGAGTATATATTCCGACACAGTTCGGGAAAATGTGGAACGTGGCGCAGGAAAGCATAGAAAAGGCGGAAAATCCGGGCAGCGTGTACGAAATTACGGATTTGTACAAATATTCGGCGTATTTGTCGAACGATTATTCATATGAGGGAAATTATATAGAAAACAGCTTTCACTGGCATAATAAATCAAGACTTGCCTATGTGAAGCTTATACAGGTAGGAAAGGGTCAGAAGCTGTCGTTTGTTTTTTCGGGCGAGTATTATGTTTACTGCGCGGAATATGATTCGTCCTTTAAGCTTATCAAGGCGGGCGACTGGAACACGACGGGCGACGTTTTACAGCTTAACAAGAATACGGAATGGATTATGCTTGTTTTCAGGCAGGTAAACGGGGATTTGGAGTCGGGAGCGGGGCAGGACACCGAGCTTTCGGTGGAGGCGATTCAAAATTCGCCGCTTCGCTATCTGATTCTCAGTCCGTTTACATATTCCTTTGATATGAACGGAGGCAGCTATAACGGAAAAAGCAGCTATAAAGCGGAAAGATGGGGTGTTGAGAAGATGAATTTACCCGTACCCGTGAAGGCGGGATATACCTTTGAGGGGTGGCGGCTGGAGAACGGCGGAACCTATGACGGGACGCTGCCTGTCAGGTATGACAAGGAGCTGTTTAAGGATTGCAAATTCACGGCGGTTTGGAGGGAAAATCAGGCGGGAGAGGTTAAGTTGGATAAGCCGTATCTGATTCTTGAGCAGAACTCAAAAGAAAAAACCAAACTTACGGCTTCGGTTCTGCCCGAGGAAACCGTGAATAAATCGGTTTCGTGGAGCAGCAGCGATACGAAAATTGCGGAGGTAAGCGCCGACGGAGTTGTTACCGCGAAAAACACGGGAGTTGCCGAGATAAAGGCGGAGGCTTTAGGCGGTGCGTCCGCCGTGTGCAAGGTCTACGTAATGGGCTTTGAGGTATCGGTTCCCGCATACTGCACGCTCAACGAGGCTTATGCGATCAAAATAAACATTTACAATAACGGGACTCCGCAGATGAGCGGAAGAAAAAGCGTGATTGTCGATACCGAGGACACGGTGGAGCTGGTGCGCGCGGGAGACGCCGACGTAAAGTACAGTGTTTTGGCAGAAGCCTCAAGCAATTACAATTCGGGCTTCAAGAAGCTGCAAAGCACAGGCTATCTTGCCAATACAAAGGAATCCGCGACCGTGTATTACCGTCTTAAGCCCTCCGCGACAATGGAACGTGCGGGCGACTATACGGGCAGCGTTACCTTCAGCGTCAGCGTTTTATAAATGTGCGAAAAGCAGTGCGAGCGATACGACAATCTGCATAATCGAGAAGCGGAAAACCACCTGCGTGTCCGACCAGCCTTTGCTTTTGCGCATATGATCGTGAATGGGAGTTCTTACCTTGGTGAGTATCTTTATTTTGAAAAATCTGAGCAGGAACACCTTTACAAGTCCAAGTCCGCCGTCAACAATCAGAAGTATCGCGGAGGGAATGAACAGGAACGGGCTGCCCGTTTTAAGTATGGCTATCGCCATAAAAAAACCGATTGCGCGCGAGCCGGCGTCGCCCATAAGCAGACGGCTCGGCGCGGCGTTGAACCAAAGATAGCCCAAAAGGCACACCGCGAAAATAAGAATCATATGCTTTACCGAAGCGTCGATTCCCTTAATCTGGCAGATACCGTAAATCGTTATCATCGAAATGATTGAAAGCGTTCCGCAAAGACCGTCCACGCCGTCGGAGCAGTTGGTAACGTTAATGCTTGCCCATATGAGAATAACGGCAAGTATTACGAAGGGAACCGCGGGCATTGTGAAGCTTATGGCGTCGGAGTAAAAAAGATCGATACGCGTACCGTTGTAATTGACATAGGTAAGCGCGCATATAACAGCCAAAATCAAATCAATTACAGCCTTTTTGTACTCGCCCCACGGGGAGCTTGAGCGGTCGTCGAGGTAGCCGCTCAGCATAGCGCCGATTACAAGCATAAGATAAATCAGCATTTCGTTGGAGTACGGTATAAAAAGGATTGAGCAAAGCGCAAACACAAGCACAAAAATTATTCCCGCGCCGCGGGGCTTTCCCTCCGATTTCTGACCGTTGACGGCAAATGCGCGTCCTTGGTCCCTCGGCAGAATGTTTTTGCATAGGCTTATCACAATGCAGGTGGCGGCAAACGCAATAATTATGCTTATGAAGGTAATTTCGTTTATGTAGGCGCTGTCAATCAGTTCAAAAATCATATCGTCCTCCGTCGGGAAAAATTATAAAATTTACTATCGAGATTATAGCACATCATTATAGAAATATGCAAAGAAATGTGCTATAATTTCAGCATTAAGAAAATTATTCGGCAAAATGGAGAAAATTATGTCAAAAGATAAGGTTTTTATTACCGAGGGCGATCGATATTTATTCGGAATGGGGACTCATTATGAAATTTATGAGAAGCTCGGGGCGCATAAGGCGCATGGCGAGGACGGCAGAGAGGGGATATATTTTGCGGTTTGGGCACCGAACGCGGCGCAGGTGTTTGTGGTCGGGAGCTTCAACGGCTGGGACGGCGGCGGATTTGAAATGACAAGGCTCGGAAGCTCGGGAATATACGAGCTTTTTACCGATAAGGCGTCCGTAGGGGATATGTACAAGTACCTTATAATCGCAGGGGACGGACGGTGGATTTATAAGGCGGATCCCTATGCCAATTACGCCGAGTTAAGACCCGGGACAGCCTCTGTTATTACGGACTTAAACGGCTTTGAATGGAGCGACGGCAAGTGGATTGAGGAGTGCGGCGACAAGGAGTCATGGAAGGAGCCGATGGCGGTGTATGAGGTGCACCCCGGCTCGTGGAAGAAAAAGGACGACGGAACCGAGGACGGATTTTACAATTACCGCGAGCTTGCTCATGAGCTTGCGGCATACGTCAAGGATATGGGCTATACGCATATTGAGCTTATGGGCATTGCGGAGTATCCGTTTGACGGCTCGTGGGGCTATCAGGTGACGGGCTATTACGCTCCGACCTCGAGATACGGAACGCCAAAGGATTTTATGTACTTTGTCAATTATATGCATAAGGAGGGCATAGGCGTAATTCTTGACTGGGTTCCGGCGCATTTTCCGAGGGACGCACACGGTCTTATGGAGTTTGACGGAACCTGCACCTACGAATACGCGGATCCGAGAAAGGGAATGCACCCCGACTGGGGAACCATGGTTTTCGATTACGGAAAGCACGAGGTGTCCAACTTCCTCATTGCCAACGCGCTTTTTTGGGTCGAGAAATTCCATGTGGACGGGCTCCGTGTAGACGCGGTTGCTTCAATGCTTTATCTTGATTACGGGCGCAGCGGCGGCAACTGGGTTCCCAACCGCTACGGCGGCAACGGCAATCTTGAGGTGATGGAATTTTTCCGTCACCTTAACAGCATAATGAAATACCGCAACCCGAGGGCGATAACGATAGCCGAGGAATCAACGGCGTGGCCCGGGATTACCGCGGGACCCGACAAGGACGGCTTGGGCTTTTCGTTTAAATGGAATATGGGGTGGATGCACGATTTCCTTGAATATATGAAGCTTGACCCGTATTTTCGCAAGGATAACCACCATAAGATGACCTTTGCTTCAAGCTATGTGTACAGCGAGAATTATATTTTGGTGCTTTCCCACGACGAGGTTGTGCATTTGAAATGCTCCATGATTAACAAAATGCCCGGAGATTACGACGCCAAGTTTGCCAATCTTAAGGCGGCGTACACCTTTATGATGGGACATCCGGGCAAGAAGCTTCTGTTTATGGGGCAGGATTTTGCGCAGCTTTCGGAATGGAGCGAGGCGCGCTCGCTTGACTGGCACCTTATGGAGGAGCCGACGCACAGGCAGATGAACGATTATATGAGGGCACTGCTCGGAATTTACCGCAAATACAAGGCGTGTAGCGAGCTTGACCAGTATCCCGGCGGAATGGAATGGATTAATGCGGACGATAATTTCAGAAGCATTTACAGCTTTGTGAGAAAGGACAAGACGGGAAAGGACAGCCTTTTGTTCATATGCAATTTTACTCCCGTCGAAAGACCCGATTACAGAGTTGGCGTTCCCTGTGAGGGCAAGTACACGCTCATACTGAATCAGGACGGCGAAACGAGCAGGGCGCTTGAGGCGGAGGAGTCGGAATGCGACGGACGCGAGTATTCGGTTGCGCTTCCCCTGGCGGCGTTCGGAACCGCTGTTTTGAAATTTAATTACGTCAAAAAGATAAAATAATTCATACAAACAGCCGAAATATACCTGTGTACGGGACAGCCGTACACAGGTTTTTTGATTTGCGCACAGGGACGGAGGTTCGTATGAGAATAGACGGAATTATAAATCAGCAGTACAGCGCTATGGAAACGAAAACCGAAAAGGCTTCGGGAAGCGTAAGCGCCGCGTTTATGGCGGACGCGGTATCCTTTGGAAGCTCGGAGGACAGCATTTTCGGCGGCAGCGGCGAAAAAACCTCGTTTTTGAGCGCGGGGGACGGCTCGATGGAGTCGCTTAAGCAGCAGGCGGAAATACTTAAGGATAATTTGTCCGCTATTTTTAACAAAATGGATACGGGCGCGGCGGTGCAGATGGACGAGGACGGAATTGACATCAATAACACCGACGCGGAGAAAATAGTCACCGTGGTTGAGCAGATTCAGATTAAGCTTGCGATGTACTGCGAGGATTTCGAGGCGAGCGTTGATATTGACGCGGAGGCGGTGAAGCAGGTTATCGGAGACGGTGCGGCGGCGTTTAAAATTGCGGGAGAGCTGAAAAAGAACGGGATAAAACCCACGAAGGACAATGTTTCCGAGCTGATGGGCGCTCTTGAAATGGCGGAGCGCATAGGCTCGATTGACGACGGTATGAAGGCGTACCTTATGCAGAACAATATGGCGCCGACCGTAGGCAACGTGTATATTTCCGCCAACGCGGGCTATGTAAACAAATCGGGCGTGATTTCGGATTCGGAGTGGCGTGAGCTTTCGGTTCAGGCGCAGAAAATACTGCGTGAAGCGGGTCGCGACGCTACGGACGAAAATCTGACGAGAGTGAGATGGATGTTGGATAACGACATTCAGGTAACGGCGGAAAGCTTTGAACGCCTTGAGGCGCTGGACGAGGCGGAGGGGCTTCTCGGTACGGAGGAGCTTATCGACAGGATTGCCGCGTCCATGACCGAGGGGAAAGCCGCGAAGGACGCTCTGATAAGCGGAAAGCCGCTTCCGTGGGAGGAGGCGGTCACGGCGGTGAGGACCGTCGAAAAGGCTGCGGACGGAGCTGTGGCGGCGCTTGCAGCCTCGGAGGGCGAATATACGCTGGAGGCTCTTGCCGAGATCATTGTCAAGGGTGAAACGGCTGAGCCCGATAAAAACGACTACAAGTATGTAAAGGCGTCGAGAGAGCTTCAGGAAATAAGGCTGATGATGACGCTTGAGGCGGCTTGGACAATGGAAAGAAACGGCATTTCCGTGAATACCTCGGATATTTCCGTTTTGGTTGACGAGCTGAAAAAATATGAGCTGAATATTTTTAATCTTAACAGGGAGCAGGGCGACGGCGAGGTAACGCTTATGGAGGTCGAGCAGGTCGGCATGGCGATGTCGGCAATCGACAGCCTGCGTTTTGTTCCGAGCGCCGTAATCGGAAGCGTTGTCGAGGCAAAGGAGGAGCCGACAGTCAACGCACTGACCTACCATGCCCCCGCGGTAACGGCAAAAGCGGAAGCGGCGGGCAACGCGTACGAGGCGTTAAGCACCGAGGTGCGCAGCGATTTGGGAGATTCCGTAAGCAAGGCGATAAAGGCAAGCACGGGCGATATTCTTTCCGGTATGGGCTATGAGGACAGTGAAGCCAACAGGCGGGCAGTCAGGATTCTTGCCTACAACGGCATGGAAATCAGCCGCCGAAATGTTGACAGGGTTAAGAGCATTGATTATTCCGTCAACGAGCTGTTCAAAAATATGACGCCGCAGAGGGTCCTCAATATGATAAGAGAAGGCTATAATCCTTTGGAAACAAATGTTGAGGAGCTGAATGCTTATTTTATAAATATGAGTGAAAATATAAGACCCGAGGCGGAAAAGTACAGCGAGTTCCTTTACCGCATGGAAAAAAGCGGTGAAATAACAAAGGAGGAGCGCGAGAAGTTCGTCGGGATTTACAGCCTTATAAGCAGGTTCCAAAAGGACGGAATGAGGGCGGCGGGCGCGCTGATGAGCCAAAGGCTTGAGCTTACAATGGGCAATCTGCTGACCGCGTATATGTCGCGTAAGGACCGTAACATGGATTTGACGGCAGACGATACGGTCTATTCGGCTGAGCATAAGGATAAGGTTACATATTACAAAAATCTTTTGGGCGGAATAAGCGGCAGGCTTACGCCCGAGGCTTTCGAGTCGATGGAGGGGCTTGACGAAATGACGCCCGAGCAGTTCGCGCAGGCGGTCAGGGAGAGCGAAACGGCGCGCGACGACGCGGTTTACGCAAAATATACGGAAACGGCGCGCGACGCGGCTAAGCTGGCGGACGAGGTGCTTAAGCTCATAACCTACAACGAAATCCCCGCGACCTACAATAATCTTATGGCGGCGCAGGCGGTTTCCTCCAATGCGGGAGATATTTTTGACGAATACAAAAAACGTACCGGCGACGAGGAAGCGGAGGAGCGTCTGCTTGAAGCTCTTGAAAGCAGGGACAGCGCCCAAAGCGAGTACGATTCGCTTATGGAGCAGGCGCGAAGGCTTGTCGGGGACGCCGTGGGAACGGTCGATTCGTATATAGATATGGAGACTATGAGGCTGCTCGGCAACAATATGGAGCTTATCGGCACGCTCGCCCGCAAAAACAATTACCAGATACCCTATGAAACAGGGGACGGCACGGGAATAATAAATCTTAAAATAATAGAAACGGGTGAAAATACGGGAAGCTTTGTTATTAAAATGACCGACGAAAGGTTCGGAGAGCTTACCGTTGAGGCAAAAGCGGATTCGCAGTCGGTGCGCGCGCAGATTATGTGTACAAATCCCGAGGGGGAGGAGCTTCTTGGCGTAAAATCACGGGAAATTTCCGAGGCGCTTAAGCAGCGCGGCGTAAAAGAGGTCAGAATAAGCGTCAGCCGCACGAAGGCGCAGCCCGACGGAAAATCCGCCGTAAAAGAGGGCGTTTCGACAGAGGCGCTTTTCGGAGCCGCCAAAATTTTTGTTAAAGGTTTGGCTAATTAAAATAAGCGTACTGCCGATATATAATACAGGTACGTTTTGAATAAAAAGAAAGTGGTGATTGATTAAATGAGAGTAAATTGTAATATTTCCGCGATTATAGCGAACAATCAGCTCGGCAAGGGACAGACCGCGGCGAACAAGGCCATTGAAAGGCTTTCGTCGGGACTTAAAATAAACCATGCGGAGGACGACGCGGCGGGACTTGCCATAGCCAAAAAAATGCATACGCAGATAAAGGCGCTTAAAAAGGCGAACGACAACGGCACGGCGGGCGTGTCGGTCGTGCAGACCGCGGAGAGCGCGCTCAACGAGCTGGAAAGTATGCTTCAAAGAGCAAGGGAGCTTGCGGTTCAGGCGGGAAGCGACGCTTACAGCGGAGACGATAAGGACGCGATACGCGAGGAATTGCAGAAGCTGAACGACGAAATAGACAGAATTTCCACGGATACCGAATACAATACAATGCCTCTTTTGGACGGAACCCTCAGCAGGAGGATATATCCCGATGTGGACGGCATAGACGTTGTTTCGACCACATCTGCGGTACTGGCAAGAAAATACGAGATTTCTCTGACGGCTCCCGCAACACAGGCGTCAATCTCCTGTACGGATTTTGCGGGAACGGTGACGGAGGAGCAGGCGGGCTTTATGAAAATAAACGACGCTCTTATTGAAATCGCCGAGGGAGATACCTTTGACGACGTTTACGCGAAGCTTCACGAGGGCTGTTTAAGGGCGAATGTGAGCATGGACGGAACGACGACCCCCATAACCTTTACAAACGGCAACTACGGCAGCTCCGAGGAGCTTGTGATTAAGTTCAGCAACGCCGACACCGCAGCGCTTTTCGGTCTTGCGCAGCAGCAGACCGCAGTGGGAACCGACTGTGAGGTCAGCCTCGGAGACGGCTTTTCGCAGACCGCAAAGGCAACCGCCGAGGGACAGTGGGTCACGGTTAAGGACATCAACAACTTTGAAATGAAAATGGAAATTACCGACGATATGCCGACGGGCACTCCCTGCAACCTCAACGTTACGGATATAGGGACGATGGGAATCCAAATCGGAGCCAATCAGGGACAGCAACTGATTATTGATATTCCCAAAATAAATTCGCACGTATTGGGTATGGATCAGGTTAATCTCGGAACCTCCAAATGCGCGACCGAGTCGATTACCAAAATTGACAAGGCGATAGCACTGGTTTCAAGCGCGCGAACAAGCCTGGGCGCATATCAGAACCGTTTGGAATCGTCAATCAGCAGTCTTGAGGCATATGAGGAAAACATTACCGCGGCGCTTTCAAGCGTTGAGGACTGCGATATGGCGGAGGAAATGACGGAGTACACGTCAAGAAACGTCGTTACACAGGCGGCGACATCGGTGCTGGCGCAGGCGAATGAAAGACCTCAGATGGTCCTTCAGCTTTTGCAGTAACGGGAGGCGGATTGTGACAAAGCAGGAATTGAACGATTACGGAGTGAAGGTTACTCAGGCAAGCAGAACGGGACTTATAGTTCTTATGTATGAGATTACGGTAAAATATCTCTCGGACGCCTGCGAATGCTTTAGGGCGGGGGACACGGACGAATTCCGTTTTAATCTGCGGAAAGCAAAGGCTTTCATCAACGAGCTTTCGGGCTCCTTGGATATGAGCTATCCCGTTTCGGGAAATTTGCTGGCGTTGTATATGTTTATGAACAATGCGCTGGTGCGGGCGGATATACGCAGGGACATATCCGAAACGGAAAGAATTATCGGTATGCTCCAAAAACTGCAAGCCGCCTTTGCCGAGGCGGGCAAGGAGGACGCTTCGGGTCCGCTGATGGAAAATACCCAGCAGGTATACGCGGGACTTACCTATTCCAAATCATCGCTTAACGAAAATATGTATTCAAACGGCAACAGGGGCTTCACGGTGTAAGCCCCTGTTTATTTATCAACGCTTATTATCTCGCATTTAACCTCAATGTTTGCCTCTCGCGCGCGTTCCAAAAGAAATTTATAGCGTTTTTGAGCGGAATTGACCTGATAAATGCATGAGTCTATCAAATCGGGATCCGTAACATATTCAAAATTCGAGTATGCCGCCGCCAGGGCGTTCCTTGTCTGCTCAAGCTCGGAAAGCAGATACTTTTCCTCATATGTCATAAAGGATTTGTTTTTTTTCATATTATTAGGTCATGTCCTTTCTATCAATAATTGGATTATTGTCATAATTACCTTATTCTATTCAGAAAAATTCCAAAATATGTAAGATTTCCGTGTCATAAATAAAACCTTTAAAAATTAATTTCAAAAGCTATTGACTAATCCTCCGAATTGGTTTATCGTTGGCGTTACACAAAACATCGTTGTGTGTCTGGATTCGGAGTTATCTTTTTTCCCGGAAGTGCTCGGATAATTCATTTTTCAAAATAATATATGGGGAGGTGGAGCGATAATCGGTATTTTTGTAGGAGTTATAGTCGGAACTGCTTTTGTGTATGATCTGTATTTCAGAAAAATTCCCAACCGTCTTTTAATTGCGGGCTATGCGGGACTGCTCCCGCTTATCTGCATAAGGCTGGGCTGGGGCGGACTTGGCAGGGCGCTTGCGGGAGTGCTTGCGGTCGGACTTCCGCTTTTTACCGTATACCTTATCGGAGGAATCGGGGCGGGGGACGTAAAGCTAATGGGTATTATGGGCGCGGCTCTCGGCGTGCGGGAAGGGCTTATATATACGGTTTTGGTGCTTTTTATCGGGGCGTTCGCGGGCATAGTCAAAATGCTGGCGGATACCGCAGTCGGGATTTCGCGGAAAAACAAAACGCAGGGGTCAAGAACGAGCATTCGGTTCAGTATACCGATACTCATAGGGTATTTGATTCTGCTGGTTTCAAAAGGAGGAGCTGTTTGAAGGAAAAAGTGTGCTGTATTCTTGATTCGGACGAAAATTACGCGGTTCGTCTGACGGATTATATTAACGAGCGCAAGGCGCTGCCGTATAAGGCGCTGGCGTTTTCCTCGGGCGCGGCGCTCGAGGCGTGCCGTGATAAATATGAAATAAAGCTTTTGCTGGAGGGCGGCGACGGCAAAGCGGATTTGGAGCTTATAAATCCCGAGGTGTACATAAGGCTTTCCGAGGAGGAAAATATCGGGGAGAATCAGGTGTACCGCTATCAGTCGGCGGAACGGATAATTAAGGATTTGGCGTCGCATATTTCGGGCTTTTCCCGCAAATATTCCCAAAAGCGGACGGCGGAAATAATAAGCGTTTATTCTCCCGCCACCAAGTGCTTTAAGACGACGCTGGCATTGGGTATCGCGGCGGAGGCAGCCAAGCGCGGGCGCACTCTTTTTATAAGCTTGGAGCAGTTTTCGGGCTTGGGAAGGCTGCTGTCGGGCGCGAGAGGAGGGCTGTCCGATGCGCTCTATTATTACAAATCGGGAAAAGAGGCGGCGTTCGGGAAAATTTTATCCTGCGCCGACAGCATATTGGGCTTTGATTTTTTTGCTCCCGCAGTATGCGCCGACGACATAGCGGAGCAAAGCGACGGGGAAATGACGGATTTTGTTTACCTGCTGGCAGAGCGCGGGGATTATGCCCGAATAATCGCGGACGTGGGCTGTGTGTTTAACAAGCCGTGGCGGCTGCTTGAAGCGAGCGAAAGAATAATAATGCCCGCGCCGTTGGATTATATGGGGCGCAAAAAGGCGTCGGAATTTGAAAATTATCTGCTGTTAAGCGGAAGAAGCGAGGTTGAGAGAAATATTTTCAAAATAGACGTGCCCTACGACGAGGCGCTTGCGGGCTACGAAATAACCGCGGAAAGCGTGCAGAGCGAAGCGATTCGCAGGGCGTCGGAAAGGTGTCTTAATGGGTGATATTTTCAGCAGTATAAAAGAGAGCGTTATGCGCCGTATAGAGCCTGCCAAGGAAACGGGAGAGGAGGAGCTTTACGAAATAATCGACGGCGCGATAAAGGAATGCACGGCGGGGGTTATGCTGAGCGCGGGCAATAAGGCGCTGTACCGCCGTAAAATTTTCAACGATATAAAAAGGCTCGATATTTTGCAGGAGCTTATAGAGGACGACGGGATTACGGAGATAATGATAAACGGCTGGGAGAGGATTTTTATTGAACGCGACGGCAGAATAAGCCTGTGGGACAAGCATTTTGAAAGCCCGAAGCGTCTGACGGACATCGTTCAGAGAATCGCGGCGGCGTCAAATAAAATAGTGAACGAGGCAGTGCCAATATCGGATACGCGCCTTGCCGACGGCTCCAGAGTGAATATCGTTATGAATCCGATTGCCATAAACGGACCGATCGTCACTATCCGTAAATTCTACGATACGCCGCTGTCAATGGAGCGAATGATCGAGTTGGGCTCGTTAAGCCGCGAAACGGCGGATTTCCTGCAAAAGCTGGTGGCTGCCAAATACAATATTTTTATCAGCGGAGGAACAGGCTCGGGCAAAACGACCTTTCTGAACGCGCTTTCCAATTACATACCCCGCGACGAAAGGGTAATCACTATTGAGGATTCGGCGGAATTAAAGCTGTCCGATATTGACAATCTTGTGAGGCTTGAGGCGCGCAGCGCCAATATTGAGGGCGGCAATGAGATAACAATACGCGCGCTCATCAAATCGGCGCTAAGAATGCGGCCCGACAGGATTATTGTGGGGGAGGTCAGGGGAAGCGAGGCGGTGGATATGCTTCAGGCGATGAATACGGGACACGCGGGCTCTCTTTCGACAGGTCATGCGAACGGACCCGAGGATATGATGCTGCGCTTGGAAACAATGGTGCTTATGGGCTTGGATATGCCGGTGGCGGCAATCAGAGGTCAAATTGCGTCGGCGATAGATATAGTTGTGCATCTCGGGAGGCTTAGAGACAGGACAAGGAGAGTCCTCAGCATAAATGAGATTACGGGTATCGAAAACGGAGCGGTGAAGCTTAATTGTCTGTATGAGTTCAGGGAGGAGGGAGTTGATGAAAAAAATCGGATTATCGGAACGCTTATGCCTACGGGAAATATTTTTTGCGGCACGAAAAAGCTCAGAGAGGCGGGCTTGGCTTGTGAAATCGGCGGCTGAGGCGGTTGGACTGCTTTTGCTGACGGGTTATTTGTTTTACGACAAGGCGGCGCTCGGACTGATTTTTTTCCCGTACATATTGATTTATATGAAAAAGAGTATGGAGCGCTACGATAAGAAAGCGAGAGAAAAGCTTGCCGCCGCCTTTAGGGACGGAATGCAGGCTGTGGTCGCCGCTCTTACGGCGGGCTATTCGGCTGAAAACGCGTTCCGCGAATCTCTTTTTGAGCTGGAGCTTTTATACGGGCGCAAATCGGATATATACGCGGGCTTTGCAAGGATAGTAAACAAGCTTAACCTGAATGTGAATATCGAGGAGGCGTTCGCGGATTTTGCGCGGGAGAGCGGCGTGGAGGAGATAACGGCGTTCGCGCAGGTGCTGGAGTACGCGAAGCAAAGCGGAGGCAACCTTATCGCGATAATAAGGGACGCCACGGAGTCGATCAGCGAGAAAATCGAGGTCAAAAGGGAAATAAGTACAATTATAAGCGCCAAGAAGCTGGAGCAGAATATTATGAATCTTGTGCCTATGGGGATTATTTTGTATATGCGCGTATCCTCCGCCGAAATGTTTGACAAGCTGTACAAAAGCGCGGCGGGAATCGCAATAATGAGCGTTTGTCTGGCAGTCTACTGCGCCGCCAAAATAATAGCCGACAGGATTGTGGATATAAAGGTCTGACAGGGAGGAATTATGAGGCTTAACAAAAGGAGCAAAGGAATACTGCTTGCCGTATCGGCGTCGGGAGCCGTTGTATGCGCGCTGTTGATTATGCGGAGCGCGAACGAAGCGCCGCAGGAAGCGCTGACCGAGCTTAAGCGTCCCGATTACGGACAGGAGGATTACATATACAGCCTGAACGCCGTTTACGGCGATAAGAGCTATACGGTGGAGGTCCCGATAAGCGCCCAAAAACCTGACGACTCAAAGCTTCAGGCGGCGTTTGATTCGGCGTTCGAGTATATTTGCGAAAAAATGACGGGAGAAAATCCGTCGCTTAACGAGGTGCGGAGCAATCTTGTTTTCCCTGCGACCGTGCCCGAGTACGGAATGAGCGTCGATTATACGTTAGACGACTATTCGGCGGTAAACTGCTTCGGAGAGGTAGATAACGGGGAAACGGCGCAGGAGGGCGAAAATTATACTGTATACGCGCAAATCACATACGGCGCGCTTTCACAGAGCTACGAAATTCCCATAACGGTTCTGCCTCCCGTATACAGCGACGAGGAGCGGGAAATCAACAGGATCCTTTCGGAGCTTGCCGAGGCGGACAAAACGAGCGAGGGCGAGGCTGTGAGGCTGCCCGAAAGCGTGGACGGCAGGGATATAGCCTTTACCCGTAAAACGCAAAGCAGGGCTTCGTTTCTTCTGCTTTTGCCGCTCGCCGCGCTTGTGCTTTGGTATTATAAGCGCTTTGTGGTTAAAAAAAGGGCGGAAAGCGAAAGGGAAACGCAGCTTCGTTTGGACTATTCGGAGATTGTGTCAAAGCTGTCGCTTTTAATGGGAGCCGGAATGAGCGGCGCCAACGCCTTTGCAAGAATCAGCCGTGATTATGCCGACGCCAAAAAAGAAAAGGGCGAGCGGATAAGATACGGCTACGAGGAAATATCGGCGGCAAGCAACAGAATAGCGTCGGGGACTTCGGAGGCGGAAGCATACGCGGCGTTCGGGAGGGCGTGCCGCAGCCACAGCTATATTAAGCTGGCGAGCCTTATGACGCAGAACGTGATAAAAGGAACGGAGGGCTTTAATATGCTTCTTCGCGGAGAGGTTACGGAGGCGTTCGCCGAGAGAAAGGCTCTTGCGCGCACCAAGGGCGAGGAGGCGGGGACGAAGCTGTTAATGCCTATGATTATGATGCTTTGCGTGGTATTGGTAATAATCATCGTGCCTGCGTTTATGTCCTTTTAGAAAAATGCGCAGGGAAAGGAGGTGATGCGCTTGAGAAATCTTAAAACCTTTTTTCGCGAGGAGGACGGAATGGGAGTTGTCGAAATTATTCTTATTATCGTTGTCTTAATCGGTCTTGTTCTTATCTTTAAAACTCAGCTTACCGCTATCGTGAAAAACATTTTCAGCACCATCAGTAAGAATGCCGGACAGATTTAGGCAGAGCGGGAGAACCCGAAGGGAGGAAAACAACTGAAAAGATTAAAAGGAAGCGTATCGCTGTTTTGCGCAATGATTTTTTTGCTGGTTGCGTCCGTTATTACCGCGACGATAAGGTCCGCACGCATTCAGGGTGCGAGGGTTATGGTGCGCACCGCCGCGTCAATGGCGCTTGACTCCGTTTTTGCGGAATATAACCGTCGGTTGTTTTCCGAATTCGGGATCCTGCTTTTTGACGGAAGGCTGGGACAGAAGGAGGTGTCAAAGGAGGCATTGGCAGGAAAGCTCGGGGATTATATGCGCTACAATCTCGATACGGACTGTGAGCTTTATTTTTCGGACGCCGCCGATTTATACGGAGTTACCCCGAGCGGCGTTTCGGTGGACAGGCTGATTATGGCGACGGAGCACGGAGGTCTTTTGTGGCAGGATATGGCGGTTGACTATGAGAAATATGCGAAGCCGATAAGCCTTGCCGCCGAATATCTTGGCTTCGAGGAAACCAATAAGGAGGCGCA
>JAMPDT010000002.1:25345-76334 GCA_023665525.1 Butyrivibrio sp.
AGGCGGCTGTTGTCAGAGTAACGACAAAAGACGGAAGAATAGTGGAGGACAGGGTTGATTATCCCAAAGGAGAACCTGAGAATCCTTTGTCCGACGAAGAATTTAGAGAACGGTATAACGGACTTATGGCATATGCGGGAATAAGTCCCAAAAAGAGCAGTGAGATTTATGATTTAGTTTATAAGAGAGGAGTAATGGCTAAGGAAATCGTTAGCCAACTGTAAGGTGCTGTTATGAAAAAGGCGGGGCTTGTTCTTGGTACTATGACATTCGGAGAATCGGTGTTTTCCCCGAATGTTGAAGAATTTATAAATACTTTTTTTGATGCGGGATATTCGGAGCTTGACACCGCATATGTCTACAACGACGGACAGTCTGAAAAGCTTTTGGGTGAAGCGCTTTCTGCCATTGAAAGACCGTATAAAATTGCAACCAAGGTAAATCCGAGAATCTCAGGCAGGCTTGACGCGGACGCAGCATATATGCAGCTTAACGAAAGCCTTGATAGATTGAAGATTTCCTGTGTCGATACGTTTTATTTGCATTTTCCCGACCCGGCAACCCCTGTTGAAAGCGTCCTTGAGGCATGCGAGAATTTATATAAGCAGGGCAAATTCAAAGAACTTGGACTTTCTAATTTTCCGGCATGGATGGTATCGGACATATGGCACAAATGCGATAAAAACGGATGGATTAAGCCTACGGTCTATGAAGGGATATACAATCCGCTAACTCGAAGAGCCGAAACGGAACTTAACGCTTGTCTTGATAATTTTGGTATGCGATTTTATGCTTACAATCCGCTGGCAGGCGGTTTGTTATCGGGAAGGTACGGTAATTTTGAGGATTCTCCGACAGACGGACGGTTTACGCATAGACCCAATTATCAGAAGCGTTACTGGAAAAAGCGTTATTTTGATGCCGTTGAAACAATTAAAAGTATTTGTGAAAAATACGATATTACAATAATTGAAGCGACATATCGCTGGATGGCATATCACTCAATGCTGAACGGAGAGAGGGGAGACGCAATAATTATAGGAGCATCAAAGCTTGATCACTTAAAACAGAACATTTTGGCGATACGTGCGGGAGAGCTGCCCGCAGATGTATTAAACGTGTTTGAAAACGCATGGAATATTTGCAAGGCGGACTGCCCGGAGTATTTTACTTTGTATAGCGGACCGGGTTCGGTCGGCGGAGCAAAATAGGAGGATACAATGTTAAATCAGAAGCTGGTAGTAGATGAATTGGCAAAGCATGGCGTAACTTTCTTTTCGGGTGTGCCGGATTCTTATCTGAATGGATTCTGTAATTATATTTTAAAAAATGTGCCGAAGGACAGGAATGTTATTGCGGCAAATGAGGGAAATGCAATTGGTATTGTATCGGGACATTATTTTGCTACCCGGGAGATACCGCTTGTCTATATGCAGAATTCCGGCATCGGAAATGCAATTAATCCCTTGGCATCATTGGCGGATGAGCATGTGTATGCGGTTCCGATGCTGCTCCTTATCGGATGGCGGGGTCAGCCGGGTACGGGAGATTGGCCGCAGCATGAGCTTCAGGGGGAAGTCACAACTGAATTGTTGGATATAATGCATATACCGTATGCGATTTTGGAAGATGACGATTATAAAGCGGCAGAGTTGATAAAGAAAGCTGTGACCGAAGCCGGAAGAACAAGAAAGCCATATGCTTTTATTGCGCCGAAGGGCGTTATGTCAGGAGAAAAAGATAACAATAAGGATGAGTCGTATTCTATGAGCCGCGAGAGAGCGATAGAAGTTATTCTTGACAATATGCCTGAAAATACTGTTTATTCCGCAACGACCGGTCGGGCTACCAGAGAGCTTTTCTTCCTCAGAGAGAGAAGAAACGAAGAAAAAAAATATGATTTTTTGAATGTAGGTTCTATGGGACATGCTTCTTCCGTGGCGCTTGGTATTGCGCTATCAAGACCGAAACGCAATGTTGTATGTCTTGACGGAGATTCTGCGGCGATAATGCATATGGGCGCTATGACTATGGTAAGCAAATTGGATGTGCCGAATTTTATTCATATCGTCTTGAACAATGGAGCGCACGAATCGGTTGGCGGGCAGCCGTCGGCAGGACATTTGATTGATTTTACGTCGATAGCGGAAGCGTGCGGCTATGCAACGGCGGGGAAAGCCGCGGAAAATGAGGAAGATCTGGTTAATGCCTTGAAACTGTTAAAAAAAAGTAATAAAGCCGGTTTTATTGATGTGAGGATTCATAAAGGACTTAGCGGCAAATTGCCGCCGCTTGATTTTGTACACAGAGAAGCCGTTGATAATTTAATGAACGAATTAAATCAGGAGGAATATTAAAATGAACAGTATGGAACAGACAAGGGCTTTTTTGAAGTCTATCGGACAGCCGGAAGGAGACGCATATGATCTTCCGAGCTCTGAGAAACGATTTGCCGATGGCGGACAATATCGCTTTGAAGTTCCGGGAATTCAGGAACCGAAAGTAATGAAAGCATTGATGGAGGCTATGGATGGCTATGGAATTTGCTTGCACCGAGTTACCCAAACGCAGGGAATTATGCGATTGACAGATAAAGAGATTGCGCAGATGGTAGAGTATGCTCATAAATGGGAAACCGATTTGATTCTTGCAATAGGACCCAGGGCGACCACAGATACGTCTGCTTCTGTTCATACCGATGAAGGTGTCCGTATGGGATACCGTCTGCGCGGTCAGGAACAGATTGTACGTGCAATTGAAGATGTAAAGAGAGCCGCGCGGCTTGGCTGCCGTTCGTTTCTTGTTTATGATGAAGGCTGTCTGTGGGCGTTGAATGAGATGCGTAAGGCAGGAGAACTTCCGGCGGATTGTCATTTTAAGGTGTCTGCGCATGCCGGACATGGCAATCCCTGTTCCGCAAAAGTATTGGAGCTTCTTGGCGCAAATTCTGTTAATCCTGTACGTGACATTCAGCTCCAGATGCTTGCCGCCATGCGTAGGGCTATTGACATACCGATTGATATTCATACGGAAAATCCGAAATCTACCGGTGGATTTATTCGTCACTATGAAGTCCCGGAGATGATTCGCATAGCGGCGCCTATTTATCTTAAGACAGGCGGTTCCGTGGCAGCCATGCACAGTTGGAATTCAACAGAGGAGGATGCCAGAAACCGCGCTAAGCAGGTCAGCTTGGTAAAGAGAATGATTGACGAATATTATCCGAATGCGATTCAATCTCCGAAGGGAAGTATAAGATAATAATATAAAATTAGCGGATGAAGCAGAGGAGGAATAATATGAAGCATCATCTTTATAATCCGAATTTTCGGTTTGTAGTGGAACCGGAGAGTTTTAACAAGTATACTGATAGGGAATTTCTTCAATATTGTTTGGGCGCAACTATGTATATGCCGGGAACCAAAGATTTTGCTCCAAAGATTTTATCGGAAGCACTTCCGGGACTTACGACGACTGTTTTTTGCTTTGAAGACGCATGTCCCGAGAAAGATGTGCCTGCGGCTGAGGAAAATGTACATAAGATTCTTGAGACGGTCACCACTGCCGTTGAGGAAGGAGTCTTATCTGAGGATAGGATTCCGTTGCTTTTTGTCCGTGTCAGAAATTTGGAGCAGTTTAAGCATTTCGCCCAAAAATTAACGAAACGCGAAGTAAAATCTTTATGCGGTATAAATTTTCCGAAGTTTAACGCGGAGAACGGTTATGAATATTATGCTTATTTAAAGGATTTGAACGATAAATTCGGTGAAATTATATATGGGATGCCTATTATTGAAGATGCGGAGGTTGCCTATAAGGAAACCAGAATGCAGGAATTGATGGGAATAAAGAAAATCCTTGACAAATATCATGATTTGGTTTTGCAGGTTCGTGTGGGAGGTACTGATTTTTCTTCTGTTTTTGGTGTTCGCAGAGGTGTTGATTATTCGATTTATGACATTATGACGGTTCGCGAGTGTTTGTCGGATATTATCAATATCTGCGGCAGAAATAATGATTACATTATTTCCGGACCCGTTTGGGAATATTTTCGGGCGCCCAAGAGACTTATGTTTGAAAATTTGCCGAAGCATGGATTAGAGGATTACCTTATGAAGCGTCTGCCAATCGTGAACAATGAGATTGACGGTTTGCTCAGAGAGGTTATTCTTGACAAGGCAAACGGATTTATAGGAAGAACAGTTATTCACCCCACTCATGTTAAATTTGTAAATGCGTTAATGGCAGTAACAAGAGAAGAGTATGATGATGCAGAAATGATTCTCGGACACAATGAGGGGGGAGTCGTTAAAGGAAAAGGCAGCAATAAGATGAATGAAATTAAGCCGCATACAAACTGGGCAGTCAGAGTACATATGCGGGCAAGAGCATACGGGGTTATTGAAAATGAGGCGGCATATACCAAGTTATTTGCTGTAAACGAATAAGGAGATTGTAATGATTGAGATTCGGACGCCGATACCCGAAGAAACGATAAATAACCTGAATATCGGAGATATGATTTATATTTCGGGGTATATTTTTTGCGGAAGAGATGCAGTTTTGCCCAAAATTGTAAGAATGGCGCAGGAGGGAATATGTCTTGGCCCGGGAGTGGATTTGTATGGCGGCGTGATATTTCATACAGCGGTCAGCCCGGCAGGAGTAGGGCCGACTTCAAGCAATAAGCTTGAAATAGAATCAAGTATGGAGCCGTTATCTGAAGCGGGAATAAAATTACATCTTGGAAAAGGCGCCATTCGTACGGAAACCGTAAGGGCATTGGATGAAAATAATGCGGTATATGCAATTATTCCGCCTGTGACCGCTCTCCTTGGGGATAAAACTATTGATCAGGAATTGATTGCGTTCCCCGAATTGGGTATGGAGGCTTTTTATCGATTAAAGGTTGATAAATACCCGGCTATTATTGCAGCAGCACATGGAAGGAGTATTTACTGATGGATGATAAGAAGATTGCGGAACTTGTAAAAAACACGCTTATTACAGCCGGTTCAACCTTTAAACGGGACAAGAAAGATGCCTATATAAATGCTATTAATGCGGAAAAAAATGAGCAGGCAAGATGGGTTTTGCAGACGATTTTGGAAAACGCTGAAGTGGCGGAAAGGAATCTCAGCCCGTTATGCGACGATTCCGGAATTCCGCATCTGTTACTTGAGGTGGGACCGAAGGCTGCCGTTACAGGAGAGCTGCTGTCAGCAATAAAAAAAGGCGTGCAGGAAGGGCTGCGCGCTTTGCCGGGACGACCGATGGGAATTATGGGAGGTGACAGCGACAGAATGGATCAATCGGGAGGTCTGAATCCTGATTCTGCCGGAGTAGAGTCTTCTCCTATCCTAATCAGGCAGATTGAAGAAAATGTGATTAGACTGCATATACTTATGCTTGGAGGAGGACCGGCTATTAGGGCGAAAACATATAGAGTCTTTCATAAGCATAATACGCAAAATGTATTGAATGAAATTGTAAACTGGTCTAAAGAAGCGACGTCACAGCTGGGCTGTACACCCTGTACGCTTGCCGTGGGAGTGGGAAGATCCCATTTTGAGGCTGCCTCTATGATGATGCAGGCATTGGTGGACGGTAAATATAATCAACAGAGTGAGATGGAAGAGGAGATTACGCAAAGGGTGAACGAGGCAGATGTGGGACCGCTTGGACTGCATGGGAAAACGACAGTTCTTGCAACATTTATGAAGGTCGGTCCGCAGCGGGCCAGCGGAGTTCGTATTGTTTGCGTAAGACCTTGCTGCTGCTTTGAGCCGCGAATAGCGAGCGTTGAATTATAGAATAAAATGAGAGTGAGAATGCATTGAAAACAGAGGCTTTTTATGAATATTATTCTTCTGTCGGGAGGGAGCGGTCAGAGACTGTGGCCGCTCTCAAATAATATAAGGTCAAAGCAGTTTATCAAGCTATTCAGAAACGGCGACGGTAACTGCGAATCCATGCTGCAAAGAGTGTGCCGTCAGATTTATGAGGTCGATTCTGAGGCAAATATCGTGATTGCGACCGGCAAATCTCAAGTGAGCGAAATTTATAATCAGCTTGGCGGCGGAGTGGCTGTCTGTGTGGAGCCGGAGCGGAGAAATACTTTCCCGGCGATTACGCTGGCAGTTTCTTATTTGGCGGATATTGTGGGGATTAATAAAGACGAGCCTGTTATAGTGTGTCCGGTTGACCCGTATGTCGATAACGATTATTTTATGTCGATACTGCGCTTGGAGCAGATTGTCCGACATAACGGAGAAGGAATCGTATTGATGGGAGCCGAGCCTGTTCACCCTAGCGAAAAGTATGGTTATATTATTCCCGCTGATAATGCGGAGCTAAGCCTTGTCATAGAGTTCAAGGAAAAGCCCGATATAAAAACGGCGGAAGAATATATTGAAAGGGGGGCGCTGTGGAATTGCGGTGTATTGGGCTTTAGGCTTGACTATCTGTTGGAAAAGGTACGCGCAATGATTGGTTTCGACGGATATGACAGTCTTGTCAGGCAATACGCGAAGCTGCCGAATGTCAGCTTTGATTACGCTATTTTGGAGCATGAAAAGGGGATCCGCGTGCTTAGGTTCGGCGGTGCATGGAAGGACATCGGAACGTGGAACACTTTTGTCGAAGCAATGTCGGAATCTATTATTGGACAGGCAGTCCTTGACGATACTTGCAGGGATATTCACGTGGTCAACGAGCTTAATATACCCATTCTTTGTATGGGTCTTAAAGATACCGTAGTTGTTGCGGGGAACGACGGAATCCTTGTGGCGGATAAGGAACAAAGCAGCAGGATAAAGCCTTATGTGGAACAGCTTGATTCAAGAGCGCGATATGCCGAAAAGTCTTGGGGAACTTTCGTAATACTGGACGTTCAGGAGAGGGCGATGACGGTTAAGATTTCAATAAAAGCCGGGAAAAGGCTGAACTACCACAGCCATAATTATCGCAACGAGGTATGGACGGTTTTGTCGGGCGATGGAGAGTCGGTGGTTGACGGAGTACATAGAATGATAAGCGCCGGAGATGTAGTTTTGCTGCCAAAAGGGTGCAAACATACGGTTCGAGCCATAACCGAGCTTAATATAATTGAGGTTCAGGAGGGAGAGGAAATAACTGTTCACGATAAGGTCGGCTATGAGCAGGTTTTATGAGAAAGGCAAGCCGGAATATCGGGAATCCGATATTCCGGCTTTTGCCGGCTTTAAGAAGCAGTGTTTATTATAATGTCATTATATATATCCCTTAAATATGCTTTTGCCCGGTTTACGGTTTCCTCATTGGGAATCATAACATAGTTCGGAGAGCTCAGTGAGAAGCAGGGAAGATTATCTCCCGTTCCGTCTACGCTGAAGCTCTGAATATCCCATTCGGGCATTGTTTCGAGCTGCATTTTAACCAAACTGCTTATTTCATCATAAGACATATCGGTCGCCATGCTCGCCGACACGGCGTTCAGTACGCTTGTGTAATTCATAAGCATATCGGAGGTCATCATTTTATTTAAGGTTGCCTTAATGACAGCCATTTGGTTCTTGCCTCTTTGTCTGTCGCCGGAACCGAAGGAATATCTTTCGCGCGCAAAGCCCAGTGCCTGAATCCCGTTAAGGTGGTTATAACCTTGTACATAATGGTATCCGCCGTGTATTGTTGTGAATTCATATTCCGAATATATATCGACTCCGTTAAGAGCGTCAATGATATTTACAAAGCCGGTGAAATTAACCTTAAGGTAGTGATCTATATTAATTCCGTACAGCATTTCAACAGTATCCACAGAGCAGTCTATTCCGTAACAGCCCGCATGAGTAAGCTTATCGTTTACTCCGTTTGATATGGATAGCGGGACATAGAAATCTCTCGGAGTATTTATCATAAGAATTTGATGCGTGTTTGTATTGACTGTTATGAGAATATTCACATCGCTGTTTTGGTTGACCGTGGGAGCGCCTTTTGTATCTATGCCGCTTACATATACGGTAAATACGCCCTCCTTTGAAGGAGCGTTGTCGGGTACATTGTTATTGTTTACTTCGTTTATCTGCTTATATGTGGAAAGCAGCTTTACCTTTGTATCAAGGTCCTTGTAATCGTCATGCTCCGACAAAATATTTATATAGCTTTGGTTTATTATAATAGCCGTTACATTTCCGCCGAGCAGCGCGTCTATTACCTGCGCGGTTCCGTCATACTCCACGATTGTAATTTGTGCGGAAATTTCTTTTTCAATATTGTCAATGGTTTTATCCGTGGTTTTTCTGTCTATGTTGGCGATTATACCGAAAGGCGCGTCTTTAATTTCGGCAATGCTGTTTGCGGGATTGTCCGCCAGTACATATACGCCCATTTGCGTTTCTTGTGTTCGGCTCCCCGATATATTGCTGATTGCCTTTCTTGTGGAATTAATATAGACGCACCCGACTACCAGTATAACGGAAAACAGAACGGAGAATATTTTGGTTATTATTCCCGGTATTTTCCAATACTGTGTAATCAGCGTTACAAGGCAAAACAGAACCAAAAGCACTCCTATCAGCATTTTGAACGAGGTTGGTAGAATATTGACATATTGTAAAAAAACTAAAAATGTAATTGTTACAATAAGCTGTACCGCAAATACCGCGAATCCCGATATATGCAGAATTTTATTTTTAATCGACGGAGAGGTCTTGGATTTTTGCTTTTTTTCGGAGGTATTACTCATAAATATGACTGTTCCTTTCGTAGGTTTTTATATTAATCGCGTTATGCGCGGAGCTGCCGTTTATTTTCTTTAAAATAATGTAAAAGCGCACTTGAGCGCACTCTGATTATACTACTTACCCTATTTGTAGGCAAGAGCTGATTTGGCGCAATACGGTTTATTTTTAAAAATTTGTCAGCTTGGCGGAGCGTTGCCTGCGTACCGCTTATTGCTGTGCTATAACCCGCCTCTCCCGCATAGAATGTACAAACAACCATGCAGGGGACACCTTTGAAGGGATATATCGAAGAACGCGCCGTCAGAATGGCGGAATACATTGTGGAAAATAAAGCGACCGTCAGACAGACCGCAAAGGAATTCGGGATAAGCAAATCCACGGTACATAAAGACATCACCGAGCGTCTTAGGGGAGTGAATCCGACCTTGGCGCAGGAGGCGAGGAAGGTGCTGGATGTGAACAAATCGGAGAGGCATATCCGAGGCGGGCTTGCCACAAGAGAAAAATATTTGCATAAACATTGACACGGGTATTAACAAAAAAGGAAAATCTGCCGATACTGTATGCAGAGTTTCCTTTTTTTGTATTTTTCAAAATTACCTCTTTTAAATTTGCGGGATATTGTATATAATGTCAATGTATGTGTGTTTAGTATGGAATTCTGCAATTTTTTTACGGGCAGATGAAATATACTTTATCCAAGCGAAAGGGGAATAAGATGATAGGTACGGATATAGGAATTGATTTGGGAACAGCCAGCATCCTTGTTTATATTAAGGGCAAGGGAGTTGTTTTGAAAGAGCCGTCGGTTGTGGCATTTGATAGAGATACCAATAAAATTAAGGCGATTGGCGAAGAGGCGAGGCTTATGCTCGGAAGAACTCCGGGCAATATCGTTGCGGTCAGACCGCTTCGTCAGGGCGTTATATCGGATTACACCGTAACCGAGAAGATGCTCAAATATTTTATCGAGAAGGCGCTGGGCAAGAAGGTTATCAAGAAGCCCAGAATCAGCGTCTGTGTGCCGAGCGGCGTCACGGAGGTCGAGAAAAAGGCGGTTGAGGACGCGACGTATCAGGCGGGCGCGCGCGAGGTCGCGATTATCGAGGAGCCCATCGCCGCGGCTATCGGCGCGGGAATTGATATTTCGAGACCCTGCGGCAATATGATTGTTGATATAGGCGGAGGAACCACCGACATCGCGGTTATATCGCTGGGCGGCACGGTTGTCAGCACGTCGATCAAGATTGCCGGAGACGATTTTGACGAGGCAATCGTGCGTTATATGCGCAAAAAGCACAATCTCCTTATCGGAGAGAGAACTGCCGAGGATATTAAGATTAAAATAGGCAGCGCGTATCCGAGGGCGGAGGTTGTTTCCATGGATATAAGGGGACGAAACCTTGTGACGGGACTTCCCAAGACCGTTACGGTCACCTCGGCGGAAACCGAGGAGGCGCTTAAGGAGGCGACCTCGCAGATAGTTGAGGCGATTCACAGCGTCCTTGAAAAGACGCCGCCCGAGCTTGCGGCGGACATCGCCGACAGGGGCATGGTGCTTACGGGAGGCGGAAGCCTTTTGCAGGGACTTGAGGAGCTTATCGAGGATAAGACGGGGATCAATACGATGACCGCGGAGGATCCTATGACGGCGGTCGCGATCGGAACGGGCAAGTTCATCGAATTTTTGGCGGGAGAGCGTTAAGCTGCCGCGAAGCGGGCGCAGATCCCGGGAATTTATATTATGCAATCTAAGGGATTTCCCTTTAGATAAATTATAAGCAGTCCCTTTAAGGGGCGGTAAGGAGTTAAAGGCTATGGTTAGAAGCTTGTATACGGCGCATATGGGCATGGTGCATCAGATGAACCGTCTTGACGTAATAACCAACAATATGGCAAATTCCGACACTACGGCTTATAAAAGAGAAGGGTGTACATCGCAGACATTCGATGCGGTAATGGGAATCAAGATTAACGACTGCTCGGTGCATTATATTCATCAGCCCATAGGGAGGATGAGCCTCGGCGTTAAGGTCGGTGAAACATATACCGACTACACGGACGGCAATCTTGAGGAAACCGGCAATATCTACGATATAGCTCTTGGCGGGAAAGGATTCTTTGCAATTTCTTACGCCGACAGAAACGGAAATGAATCAATTCGATACACAAGGGACGGTAATTTTACCGTCAATTCCGAAGGGATTTTGATGACCAAGGATGGCGATTTCGTTTTGGGTGAGGATAACGGGCTCATAGTGGTACCCGAGGGCGTTAAGATTTCGGTGGACGAAACCGGAAGAATAACGGGCGAGGGTCAGGAGATAGGCAGATTTAAGCTTGTCGATTTTGAGGACTACGATTATCTTAAGAAATTCGGCGAAAATATGTACATCGCCATCGACGGTGCGACCAATACGGAACCTGCCTGCAAGGTATTTCAGGGATACCTTGAGGCGTCCAATGTCAATGCCGTATCCGAGATGGTGGAGCTGATTGCGATTGCCAGAGATTACGAGAGTAACCAAAAGGTGATACAGTCCATCGACTCTACTCTTGAAAGATCCGTAGGATTGGGAAAAATGACATAGGAAGGGGAATGATTGACTTATGATGAGAGCATTATATACTGCCGCGTCGGGAATGAAGGCGCAGCAGACCAACGTGGACGTTATTTCAAATAACCTCGCGAACGTTAATTCGACGGGCTATAAAACCTCCACGGCGGAATTTAAGTCGCTGCTTTATCAGACGCTCCAGACAAGATCCACGAGCGCCAACGGCGATTTGAAGCCCATAGGCGCGCAGGTGGGTACGGGAACGCGCACCGCTTCGATTACAACGCATTTTACGCAGGGACCTCTGCTTGAAACCTCCAATCCCTTCGGCTTCGGTATTGAGGGCGACGGCTTTTTCTCGGTGCTGGGAGCGAACGGGGAAACCTACTATACGCGCAACGGCAATTTTCAGATGGCAATTTCCACGGACGGCTTTATGCTCTGCACCTCCGAGGGCTATCCCGTGCTTGACTCGGACGGCATGACGATTGAATTTGACGATACATATGTTGTTTCCAAGCTGGTCGTGGCTTCGGACGGTACGTTTTGGTATCCCGACGAGGAAAACAATCTGCAAAGCCTCGGAATAAGGCTCGGCATACATCAGGTTACGAACCCCGCGGGCTTTGACAGCGTGGGCAGCACGATGTTCAAGGTGACGGACGCTTCGGGCGAGGCGGTCGAGGAAATGGATAACCCCGCGCTTAAGAGAAGCGTTATAAGACAGGGGCGCGTCGAAGGCTCCAACGTACAGGTCGCCGACGAGGTGGTTAATCTCATCGTCGCGCAGAGGGCATACGAGATGAACTCCAAGGCTATTCAGGCGTCGGACGAAATGCTCGGTCAGGCGAACAGCCTCAGACGTTAGCGTTGGGAGTAAGCTCCGCAGGACGCGGGCGTTTTGCGGGAATTTTGGGAGGTAAACGATATGAGCGATATGCTTAGCGGCATTTCCAATATGTACGCCAACACCGATTATTCACAGGCGGCGTCGCAGCTTGAGGATAAGCTTAAGAACACCGATTATTCCAAGGCGTCCGAGGAGGAGCTGATGGAGGTCTGCAAGTCCTTTGAGGCGTATTTTCTCGAGCAGGTGTTCAAGGGCATGGAAAAAATGATTCCCAAGGACGAGGACGACGATTCGGGAATGAACCACGTCGATATGTTTAAGGACAATCTGTATCAGGAATACGCCAAAAGCGCCACGGAGCGCGGCGACGGAATCGGCTTGGCAAAGCAGCTTTTTGAACAGATGAAGCGCAATTACGGAATAGAATAGAACGAACCACAACAATAAAATAGCCGTTCGGGGACCTTTGGGACCCGTGCGGCTTTTTTTCGTAAAATCTTGCAGATATTTATACGGGAGAAAAAATTGGAACTTAAGGGCTATGTCGAAAGAATAATATATACGAACAGCGATAACGGGCATACGATAATGGAGGTCGCGCTCTCCGACGGCGAGGCGCAGAGGCTTCGCGGCGAGAACCCCGATTTTGCCAAGGATATAGAGGAAAGCATGGTGTGCGTGGGGACGCTTTGTCTGCTTAACACGGGGGAATATGCCGTTTTTAAGGGGGATTTTACCGTGCACCCGAGCTACGGACTGCAATTTAAGGTCACGGGCTACGAGGAATCGCCGCCCGAGGACATTGACTCCATGGAAAGATACCTCGGGTCGGGCGCGATAAAGGGCGTGGGACCCGCTCTCGCGGCGAGAATCGTCAGGCATTTCAAGGCGGACACGTTCAGGGTAATCGAGCAGAACCCCGAGGAGCTTGCGGGTATTAAGGGCATAAGCGAGCGAATGGCGATGGAGATTGCCGACCAGCTTGTCGAGAAAAGGGATATGCGCCGCGCGATGCTCTATTTGGGAAAGCTTGGAATAGGCATGAACCTTGCGGTCAAAATATATAAGGAGTATGGCGAGGGGCTTTACGACATAATACGCGAGAATCCGTATAAGCTTGCGGACGATATGGAGGGCGTAGGCTTTAAAATCGCCGACGAGATAGCGCGCAGCGCGGGAGTGGAGGCGGATTCCCCGTACAGGATAAAAAGCGGGATTTTGTACACGCTCTCGAGGGCGACGGCGGGCGGGCATATTTATCTGCCCGTCGATATGCTTATGCGCTGCGCCGAGGAGCTTTTGGGCGTGCAGGTATCCGAGGGCGAGGACGTGCTGACGGAGCTTATGATAGAGCGCAAAATAACGGTGCGCGACGCGGGCGGCGGCAAGGCGGTTTACCTTGCGTCGCTGTACCGCACGGAGCTTTCGGTCGCGCACAGGCTTGCGGAGCTTGCAAGGGAGGGCGCGGCGGATTCGGAGGCGCTCGAGCGTGACATAAAGGCGATAGAGCGAAGCGGGCAGATAGAGCTTGAGCCTATGCAGAGAGAGGCGGTAAAGGCTGCCGCCGTGAACGGGGTCCTCGTAATAACGGGCGGACCGGGCACGGGCAAAACAACGACGATCAATGCCATAATAAGATATTTTGAGAATTTCGGAAAGGAAATACAGCTCGCCGCGCCCACGGGGAGAGCCGCCAAAAGAATGACCGAGGCGACGGGGCGCGAGGCGCAGACGGTACACAGGCTTTTGGAGCTTTCGGGAAATCTTTCCGAGGACGGCAAAGAAGCCGCCTTTGAGCGCAACGAGGACAATCCGCTTGAGGCGGACGTGATAATTATAGACGAAATGTCCATGGTTGATATTTTCCTGATGAACAGTCTGCTTAAGGCGGTAAGCGCGGGGACGAGGCTCATACTGGTGGGCGACTCGGACCAGCTACCGTCCGTCGGACCGGGCAATGTTCTTGAGGACATAATCGCGTCGGGGCGTTTCAGGGTGGTTAAGCTGAACAAGATTTTCAGGCAGTCGGAGGCAGGCGACATAATTGTGAACGCCCACAAGATAAACGAGGGCGAAATGTTTGAAATAGGTCCGTCGAGCAAGGACTTTCCCTTTATCAAAAGAAACGATGCCAATTCCATAATAAACGCGGCTGTTACCTTAGTGAAAACCAAGCTCCCCGCGTATACGGGCTGTACGGCGCAGGAGGTTCAGGTGCTTACGCCCACGAGAAAGGGAATGCTCGGAGTTGAAAGGCTGAACGCGGTTTTGCAGGAATTTCTGAACCCACCGCACCCCGACAAGGCGCAGAAGGGGCTGGGCGGCGTTATTTTCCGCGAGGGCGACAAGGTAATGCAGACGCGCAACAACTATAAGATTTCGTGGGAAATAAGGGGCAGGCACGGCATAGCGATCGAGAGCGGAACGGGAATTTTTAACGGGGATATGGGAATAATCGACGAAATTAATACCGCCGTGTCCGAGCTTACCGTCCGCTTCGACGAGGACAAATACGTCACGTACAGCTTTAAGGAGGCGGAGGAGCTGGAGCACGCCTATGCGGTCACGGTCCACAAGTCGCAGGGCAGCGAGTACCCTGCGGTGGTGCTGCCGCTTCTCGACGGGCCTCGTATGCTGATGAACCGCAATATTTTGTACACGGCGGTGACGAGGGCGCGCAGGTGCATCTGCATTGTCGGAAGCGAGAACACCTTTTACAGAATGATTGAAAACGTAAACGAAACCAAGCGGTTTTCCTCGCTCGCGCAAAGAATAGAGGAGGTTGAGGAGCAATAAAATTAACTGAGATAACCGAAGCGCTGCACGGGCTTCTTTATCCGTACAGGTGTCCCGTCTGCGACGAGGCGCTTTTGCAGAAAAGGGACGGCAGGACGTGGCTCTGCGAGGGCTGCGGGGACAAAATAACATACATACGGCAGCCGATGTGCTTTAAGTGCGGCAAACAGCTTGACAGTGAGGAACGCGAGCTCTGCCGCGACTGCACCGTGAAAAAGCATAATTTCGACAGGGGAGTGGCGGCGTTCGGGTACAGCGACGCGATGAAAAAGTCGATGTACGCGTTCAAGTACGGCAACAGGAGGGAGTACGCCGCCTTTTACGCGAAAACCTTGCTGGAGCGGTACGGCGGTATTGTCCGGGGCTGGAACGCGCAGGCGGTCGTTCCCGTACCTCTGCACCCGTCGCGTTACAGGTCGAGGGGCTACAATCAGGCGGAGGTTCTGGCGCGCGAAATAGGACGGCTGACGGGGATCGCGGTTGACGCGGGAACGCTTGTCAGAACCAAGAAAACCACGCCGCAGAAGGAGCTTAGCGGCAGGGAACGCAATATTAATATAGAAAATGCTTTTCAAATCGCAAAAAGTGTTGTAAAATATAAAAGTATCATAATAGTGGACGATATATATACCACGGGCGCTACAATCGACGAATGCGCGCTTACGCTGAAAGCGGGCGGCGCCGACAGGGTATATTTTATGAGCGTCTGTATCGGCAACGGATTTTAGGAGGATACGCGATGGATGTTAAAAATTGCAGAGGCTGCGGAAGGCTTTTTAATTATATCGGGGGAGGCTATCTTCTCTGCCCCGTATGCATGGAGGAGCTTGACAAGAAGTTCAAGACCGTTAAACAGTACATATACGAGAATCCCAAGGCGTCGATGCATGAAATCTCCGAGCACAACGATGTTTCGATCCCTCAGATTGAGAGATGGATAAGGGAGGAAAGGCTTACGTTCGCGGACGATTCGCCTATCGGCATTGAATGCGAGAACTGCGGAGCAACCATAAAATCCGGGCGCTTCTGCGCCAAGTGCAAGGACAGCGTGGCAAAGGGCTTCGGGGAGCTGTACAAGGAAAAAAGCGTCTATCAGCCGACCAAGACCGTTAAGGATAAGGCGAAGATGCGCTTCCTTGACAATTAGTCTGCGCTGTGTTTGATATTTATAAAATTTGCTGAAAATCGGGCTTACCGCCCGATTTTTTGTAATTTTGCCCTAATGATTTTGCAAAATGCACCGATACATAAAGTAGAGATTTATATCCATGGAAGGAGAGATAGCTATGAGAATCGATGCGTATAATCAGGTCAGCAGGATATATCAGACCAAAAACAAGCCCGCAGTTACCAAAAAGGGCGCGGCGAAGGGAGCCGACAAGGTTGAGATTTCGCAGTTTGGCAGGGATTATCAGGTTGCAAAGCAGGCAGTAGCCGCCGCATCAGACGTCAGGGAAGACAAGGTTGCGGATATGAAAGCCCGCATTGAAGCAGGTACTTATGACGTGAGCGCCGATGATTTCGCGGCAAAGCTTGCCGAGAAGTACGGAACGACTGTATTTTAGGAGTAAGGCAAGTGGCAAGCTTAATCGAAAATCTTATTACGGTTCTTAACGAGGAAAATTCGGAATACGAAACGCTGCTTGCGGTATCAATGGAGAAAACCGATACCATAGTCGGCGGCGACGTGAATGCGCTTAACGAGCTTGTTGCGAGGGAGCAGAGCATCGTTGAGCGTATTAATAAGCTCGAGAAAAAAAGAATTGAGGCGACGGGCGATATTGCCATAGTGCTTAACAGGAAGCCCGAGGAGCTGACGCTCGGGAGCCTCGCGGAGCTTTTATCCTCAAGAAAAGCGGAAAGCGACGCGATTAAGGATGTGCACGACAGGCTTAAAAGCACTCTTGAACGAATGGTCAGGGTAAACGAGAGCAACAAGGTGCTTTTGCAGGAGTCGATTGAGATGGTGGATTTCGAGCTGAATTTGGCGCAGAGCCTGAAGCAGGCACCGACCACAGCCAATTATTCGGGCAACAGCTACACCAACGATTCTTACGGACCGACGGGTTCTTTTGACGCAAAACAATAATTTCGCCTGATGGCATAAAGGAGCAGTAACTATGGGCAGCATGATGACAGGTTTATATGTTGGGCTTTCGGGCTTGCAGACCAGCAACAACGCGCTGAATACGACGGCTAATAACCTTACCAACGCGCAGACGCAGGGCTATGTAAGACAGCAGGTTATTAACAGGGATATGATTTATAACTTTGTCAATACCTCCTCGGGCGTCAACAGAGGTCAGAGCGGTCTCGGCGTGGCGGTTCAGACTATAAATCATGTCAGGGACATTTTCCTTGACGTCGCATACAGGAGAGAAGCGGGCAGGCAGAATTTTTACGATAAATTATACGATTCGATTTACGAGATAGAGGTTCAGATGGGAATGTCCAAGGACGGAATCGACGGAATCGGATTTCAAAGCGCGCTCACGGATCTGCGCGAGGCGGTAAATAAGCTTACGGAGGCTCCCGGAGAGCTGGAGTTCCGCGCCACGCTTGTGCAGAGAGCGGTTGAATTTGTGGATAAGGCGCAGCTCGTTTATTCGGGGCTTGCGAAGTACCAGAGGACGCTCGACGACGAGGTGGTGTCCACGGTAAACAGAATAAATCAGATAGGCGACGAAATAAAGGATTTGAACAGGAGAATAGCCAGAGTCGAGGCGCCGGGCGTCGAGGTCGCGGCGGATTTGAGGGACCAAAGGGATCTGCTTTTGGACGAGTTGGCTACCTACTGCAAGATTTCATATAAAGAAGAAACCAACGGAGTTGTCGAGGTAAGCGTTGAGGGAGTTCCCTTTGCCGACGAATATTCCGTCAATTATATGGGCTATGAGCTTATAGAGGGCGACAATTTCGCAAAGCCCATATGGACGCAGCTTGCGAACCAGCCCGTGTATACGCTCACGGCGGATATTTCCACCGAGGACAACACGGATATAGGAGGGCTTAAGGGGCTTCTGATCGCGAGAGGCGAGCTTGCCCCCACCGCGGGCAATATGACGGAGCCGGATCCGGCGAATTATCCCGGCGGAGCGGCGGATCCCGAATATATTGATATGCTTGCGGAATACCAAAGATACGAGAGGTCTTATGAAACCTCCGCCATCGTCAATACAATGGCGAATTTTGATAAGCTGTTTTGCAGCATTGTCGAGAACCTCAACAATGTTTTCTGCCCCGAAACCACCTATACGGCGGCGGACGGCACGGCCTACACGGTGCTTGATACGTCGATTGCCCCGACCTCCAAGGACGGAGTATACGGCACGGAGCTTTTTACCCGCAATTTTACCGACAGATATAAGGAGCAGGTAATCGACGGGCAGACGATGTATGTGCGCAACGACAGAAACACCTTCGGGAATCTTGCGGAATATTCGGTTATGAACGTAACGGTCAACTCGGTGATCCGTAAGGATTATTCGCAGATGGCGCTGACGAGGGCTGACGGAGCGGACGATTATAAGACGGCTGCGGAGCTGCTCGCCGTATTTTCCAAGGATACCCTTACCTACAACGGAGGGCTGGACGGACTTACCTTTGAGGAATTTTTCAGCACAATGACCGCGGATTCTGCCACCACCGGCAAGATCTACAAGAGCATGGCGAACAACGAGGCGCAGCTCGCGGCGGGGCTTGACAACAGGCGGCAGGAGATTATGGGGGTTTCCTCGGACGAGGAGCTTGGCAATATGATTAAATATCAGCAGGCATACAATGCCGCTTCGAGATATATCAATGTTGTAAGTGAAATGATAGAAACCTTAATTCACAATACAGGAGTTAGATAATTATGCCTAATACTTTTTTCGGACTGACAATCGCATCAACGGGACTTAACGCCAGCAGCCTTGCGATCAACACGACCGCCCACAATGTTTCCAATGTGAACACGAAGGGTTACAGCAGGCAGCAGACGGTGCAGAAGCCGTCCTCCGCAATAAGGGTTTATTCCGATTACGGAACGGTCGGAACGGGAGTAAGCGTTACGGAGATAACGCAGCTCAGAAGCTCCTATTACGACACCAAGTATTGGAACAACAACGCCAATTACGGGAATTATTCAACGCTGGAATCGTATTCGCTGCTTATCGAGGATTATCTTGACGAGTTTAACCTCGAGGGCTTTACGACGGAGTACGAGAACCTTTTCAAGGCGATAAACGACCTTACGAACGACCCCTCAAGCGGCGTGGCAAGGAACCAGCTCCTTAATTATTCGCAGAGCATAGCGGATTATTTCAACACCATTTCCGCCAATCGCTCCAGCGTGCAGAAGTCTGCCAACGACGAGGTAAAAAGCACCGTGGACGCGATAAATACCGTTGCCAAGCAGGTCGCCGCGCTTAATAAGCAGATTAACATTATCGAGGTAAACGGCGGAGAGGCGAATGATCTGAGGGACGCGAGGGCGCTGCTCATTGACGAGCTTTCCAAATATATAAACACTACCGTAAAGGAAGAGGAGATAGGCAACGGAGTTACCGACTTCTATGTGTATGTTGACGGCTACGAGCTTGTTGACGGCTACGAGTACAACACCATAATCTGCACCGCGAGGGAAACGGGCGACAGGCGCAACGCCAGCGATATTGACGGTCTTTACGAGCTTTCGTGGAGCAGCGGAATGGAATTTAATATGTACAGAAGCACCCTGTCCGGCACTTTGAAGGCGGCTTTGGACATAAGGGACGGCTGCAACGACTGTTACGAGGTGCTGGGGCTTAAGGATGCCGACGGCAATTTCCTCAAGGACGCCAAGGGCAATCCCGTGGACGTGCAGGACCTCACAAGCGACGAGTACGAGGCGTACAAGGCGGCGGGCTATGTAAGAGATACCGTTATCTATATTGATACGCACAGGAATACCGATTACAAGGGAATACCGTATTACCAGTCGCAGATTAACGAATTTGTCAAGACGATTGCCCGCGATTTCAATTCGATTATTTCGAGGGGCGATTTGGGCGGCGAGAAGGTGCAGGATTTCTTTATGTCGAAGTTCGGGGATGACTACGTTACGGCGACGAACATTTCGGTTAATCCCAATATGATAAGGGATCCCTCGCTTCTGCCCTATTCCTTTGACGACAGCAAGGGAGCCGCGAACAGGGATATGGCGGTCGAGCTGTACGCCCTTAAGGAAAAGGATACCATAAACAACGGCACATATCTCGAATACTTGCAGTCGATGGTGTCGGTAGTGGCGATAGATACGAGGAGGGCGAGAAGCTTTTCCTCCAACTACGAGAACATAAAGGAAACGATTAACAATCAGAGGCTTTCCGTCAGCGGCGTGGACGAGGACGAGGAGGCGGTTGACCTTGTTAAATTCAAGGAGGCGTACAATCTGGCGTCCAAGATTGTTTCCGTTATGCAGGAAATTTACGACAAGCTTATCGAGCAGACCGGAGTATAAGGATTAAAGGAGTGTAGAGCATGAGAATTACCAATACGATCAGAACGAACACGACAATGCGCAACGTGAACAGGTCAAAGACGAATCTGCATGAGGCGGAGAACCAGATGTCCTCCGAGAAGAAAATAACCAGACCGTCGGACGATCCGATTGTTGCGATCAGGGCGCTTTCACTGCGATCCACTCTTTCGGAGATAACGATGTACCTTAAGGACAATATTCCCGAGGGCGAGGCGTGGCTCAACGTTACGGAGGGCGCGCTCGACAATATGGACGGTCTTTTGTCCGATATATACCAGTACGCTACGCAGGGCTCGTCCGACCAGTTTACCGAGGACGACAGAAGCTCGATAATAGAAACGCTTCAAAAATACAAGGACGGACTTTACGCCGAAACCAACACGGATTACGCGGGCAGGTACTGCTTTACGGGTTACAGGACCGACAGCACCTTTACCTTTCAGGACAAAGCGGATTACGCGCAGAAAAAATACCGCATTACGCAGACCTTTAAAAACAGCGAAATTGACACGGTTAATGTTATGAAGGGCGGGGTTGACCCCACCGTAATAACGAATATTCCCGCCGATGAAACGCCCGAAACGCGGACTGCGTACCGATTGAGGCTTGCTTATCCCAACTGCGCGCAGACGGGAGCGGGCGACGTGACCGTTGACGGGACTGCCTACACGCCGCAGGCGGTTTCGCACGAGCAGTTTGAAGCCATGGTTACGGACGGAACATTTGACGGCGCGTCCAATTCGTTTTATTATATATATGATACGGGCGAGCTGGTGATGACCGACGACCTGTACGACACCGTTAAGGACGCCAAGGAGATTTCCTTCATATACGAAAAGGAGGGCTTCCGCAAGGAGGATGTGAAGCCGGAGATGTATTTTGACTGCACGGACATAACGGATCCCGCGAATCCGCACGACTATCTCCAGGGCGACGACGGACAGCTTATATATTACGCGATAAACTTCGGACAGAGCTTGCAGGTGAATACGCTCGGCAATCAGACGCTCAGCCACGACGTGGGCAGGGACCTCGACGATATGTGCAATTCGCTTCAGGCGGTTGCCGACGCGGAGGCAAAGGTAGCGAAGCTTAAGGAAATGAAAAACAGCGACGTATATACCGACGCGCAGAAGGAGGATATAGCGTCGATGCAGACGGCGGCTCAAAAGGAGCTGGATTACGCCATAGATAATATGAAAAAGCTTTTCCAGAGGGAAATGGGCAGGGTTAAGCAGTACCAGGAGACCGTTGACCTCCAAATGGCGGACCTCGGAGCGAGGAAAAAACGCCTCACCCTTACGAAAAGCAGGCTCACGGAGCAGTACACGACCTTTGACGATCTCAAATCGGCAAACGAGGACGCGGAGCTTGAAGAAACCGTCGTGAACGTTTCCTCCGCAAAGGCGCTTTATCAGGCGGCTCTCGGCGCGGCGTCAACGGTTATCCAGCAGTCGCTGCTCGATTATATAAGATAACAAGATAAAACAAGCCCTCCAAGGCGGAATGTAAAGGAGAAAACAAAATGCATATTGATTCAAGAGTATTCGGAGAGATTGATATTGACGACGATAAAATTATCCGCTTTGAGGACGGGGTTATCGGATTCGAGGAATATCATAATTACGCTCTGATTTACGACGAGGAAAAAAGAAAGGACGCCAAGGGCGGCATAATGTGGCTCCAGTGTATGGATGAGCCGGAGCTTGCGTTTCCCGTGGCGGACCCGCTTCATATTTATCCCGGCTACAATCCCGTGGTTGAGGACGAGTGGCTCGCGTCGATAGGAGAGTTTAACGACGCGGAGGACATTTTCCTTTTGAGCATACTGACCGTTCCGTCGGACATAACGAAAGTAACGGCGAACCTTAAGGCGCCCGTCATCATCAATATGATAACGAGAAAAGCGTGTCAGACCATTGTGAATAACGAAGAATACGAGATAAAATATAATATATACGATTATGTTCAGTCTCTTAAGAAAAAGGAGGCGGAATAATGTTAGCTTTATCAAGAAAGAAAAACGAAGCGATAGTAATTAACGGCGACATAGAGGTTACGATCCTCGACATAAAGGGCGATCAGGTAAAGCTCGGAATCGCCGCGCCCAAATCGGTGCCGATATACCGCAGGGAGGTTTACCTTCAGATTCAGGAGGCAAACAAGGCGGCGGTAACGTCGGAGGGTATCGAAGCGCTCAAAAATTTTCTCGGCTGATATTAACTATTTCGGAAAGGAAGCCGAAATAAGTTACAGTAGATATATTTTTGCACAAAACCCGTATGCCCCAAGGCTGAGGGAAATCAGACACACGGAGGTGTTATTATGAAAATTGACGCAGTATCAGTAAACAGCGCGAAGCCTTACGAGACAATGGACGTCAGCGCTCCGATTGCCAAGCCCGACTTTCAGACAGCCGAGCCGGTGCAGACGGACGCAAAGGATTCGGGCGGCTCCGATGAGAAATATTCGGAGGAAAATCTCAAGAACGGCAATCCCCCCTCGGAAAACACCATTAAGCAGGCGATTTCCGACATCAACAAGAAAATTAATTCCGATACGGTTGCCGAGTTCGGGTATCATGAGAAAACCCACAGGGTGACGATTAAGCTCGTCGATAAAAATACGGACAAAACGATAAGAGAATTTCCCGCCGAGGAAACCTTGGATATGATCGCCAAGGTGTGGGAGCTTGCGGGAATGTTCGTTGACGAGAGAAGATAGGAGGAGCAGATATGTCAATAAGACTTACAGGTATGGCGTCGGGACTTGATACCGATTCTATGATCAAGGAGCTGATGTCGGCTTATTCCACCAAAAAGGATAAGGACGTTAAGGCGTCCACCAAGCATGAGTGGACCATGGCGGCATGGAAGGAGACCAACAGCAAGGTTTACAGCTTTTATACGGGAGCGCTTTCCTCAATGAAGTTCTCCAAGCTGGGCAGCCTGAGAAAGGCGACAATATCCAACTCCTCGGTTGCTACCATAACGGCGTCGAATGCAGCGCCCACGGGAACGCATAAGCTGTCGGTAATGCAGCTTGCGACCTCGGGCTATATGACGGGCGGAGAGATTAGGACAAAGAGCGGCGCAAAGGCGGAGGCGGATACGAAGCTTGCCGATTTGGGCGTTACAAACGGTACGATAAAGGTAAACGATACGGAAATCAAGCTTGACGGCAATATGACGATGTCGAAGCTTGCCGCCCAGATGAAGAACGCGGGCGTCGAGGCGAATTTCGATGCGTCGAGCGGAAGATTTTTCGTAAGCTCGTCTGCGTCGGGCGCGGACGGCGAGTTTACGGTTACGGCGGGCGACGAGGACGGAATCGGCGCGCTTATGTCGCTCGGGCTTATGTCCGTTACCGACACAAACGGCGACGAAACCGCCGAAATGGCTAAGTACAGAGCGCTTGCGGCTTCGGGAGATAATTCCAAGGAAGCGCAGGCGGCGCGCAGGATCGTTGAAATGTACGACGCGGGCGAACTTGAAAATTCCTCCGAATCGGCAAGGATTTCGGCGCAGGACGCAATAATCAAGCTGAACGGCGCGACCTTTACCTCAAGCACCAATTCGTTTTCGATTAACGGACTTACGATTGAGGCGACTGCCGTTACGACCAAGGAAATAGAGAATGCGGACGGCTCCGTTACGATTAAGGACGAACCCGTTACGATAACGACCGCCGTTGACAGTCAGGGCATTTACGACAAGATAAAGAGCTTCTTAAGCGCGTACAATGAAATGATAGGTCATATAGACAGCCTGTATTACGCGGATTCGGCAAAGGGCTACGAGCCTCTTACGACCGAGGAAAAGGACGCGCTGACCGACAAAGAGGTTGAGGAATGGGAGCAGAAGGTTAAGGATGCGCTTCTCAGGAAGGATTCCACCCTCGGCAGCATTTCGTCGTCGCTCAAGAACGTGTTCCTCGGTATGTCGTATACGACCGAGTCGGGCAAGACCTATAACATTGCCTCGCTCGGAATAGGAACAGGCAATTATTTCAGCACCGACGACAAGGACCGCGGCAAGTTCCATATTGACGGCGACAAGGACGACGAGTCCACATCGTCTGCGACGGATAAGCTGATGGCGGCTATCGCGGCGGATCCCGAGGGCGTTTCGGAGTTTTTCAGCAAGCTTGCCGACAAGCTTTACAGCACTCTCGACGACAAGATGAAGTCAACCACTCTCAGCAGTGCGTTTACCATATATAACGACAAGCAGATGTCGAGCCAGTACAGCGAGTACAAGAAAAAACTCAGCGACTGGGATACGCGTCTTGATGAAATCGAGGAGAAATACGCAAAGCAGTTTGCGGCTATGGAGAAGGCTCTTGAGCAGCTCAACGCAAAACAGTCCTCGCTTGCGCAAATGCTTGGTACGGCGTAAACGATAGCAGATAACACGGAGGTTTAGCTATGGTTAATAACACAGAGGGCTATAACACATATCTGAAAAGCAAGATAATGACGGCGTCCCCTGCGGAACTTACTCTTATGCTGTATGAAGGCGCAATCAAGTTTGCGAACAAGGCCGTTATGGCAATACAGAAAAACAGAATTGAAGACGCTCATATCAATATCGTCAAGACGGAGAAGATCATCGAGGAATTCAGAGCCACTTTGGACTTCAAATATCCCGTCGCCAAGGATTTTGATACGGTGTACGAGTACCTTCTTCGGAGGCTCATGGAAGCCAATATGAAGAAGGACACGGAGATTCTCGAGGAGTGCCTTACGCATCTGAGAACGATGCGCGAAACATGGAAAGAGGTTATGAACCTCAACAAGCCCAATGCCGCGGCAAAGGCATAGCAAGCACAGGGAAAAGGCAGACACATGGAAAATACGAAGAATTACCTTCAGGTTCTCTCCGAGAGTCTTGACAAAAAAACAGCGATTCTTGATAAGCTTGAGGCGCTTACCTTGCAGCAAAAGGAAATTGCCCGGGCGGAGGAGTTTGACGACGACGCCTTTGACGCGAATACGGACGCCAAGGCAAAGCTTATCGCCGAACTTGAGAAGCTTGACAGCGGCTTTCAGATATTGTACGATAACATCAAGGCTCAGATTACGGGCAATAAGGAGCTTTACAGACAGGAGATCGAAGCCCTTCAAGCCAAAATAAGTATGATTCTTGATAAGAACGCCGCGCTTCTCGTTGAGGAGGAGAATGACCGAAAGCTCATTGCGTCGCGCTTTGCTTCTCTTAAGAAGGAAGTGTACCAGATCAAAAAGAGCAGGGATATGGCGGCAAGCTATTACAAGAACATGAACAACATCTCCTCGGAGGCGTATTTTTACGACAGCAAAAAGTAAGCCGAGAGGCGGAACGGCTCTCAAAGCCCCGTATTCGGGACGTTTTGGAATATTTTTTAAAAATTTCAAAAAATTTTCCAAAAGGGGTTAAGTATTGAAAAGTCGTTCCGATATATATCATAGCTGAGGAAAAACAGCGGCACAACAAAGGTATTAAGCAAACGCAATCCTAGGGGCGCAAGCTTATACATACATTTACCTCTTGACTTATGTCAGGAGAGAGCGACACCTTTTGACATAGGTCAAGAGGTAAAGACATCAAATTGCTCCGACAGCGTCGGACGCAAGCCATAACAACGCAAAAGGATTTGCGAATTTTAAAAACAAGGAGGACAATATTATGGCAATGGTAGTACAGCACAACATTACAGCAATGAACTCCAACAGACAGTTGGGAGTAACGACATCGGGTCAGGCAAAATCATCCGAGAAGCTTTCTTCCGGATACAAAATTAACCGTGCAGGCGATGACGCAGCAGGTCTTAAAATTTCAGAGAAGATGAGAAGCCAGGTTAGAGGTCTTAACAGAGCTTCCGATAACGCTCAGGACGGTATCTCCCTTATCCAGACAGCAGAAGGTGCCCTTAACGAGGCGCACAGCATTCTCCAGAGAATGAACGAGCTGGCTGTACAGGGCGCTAACGACACGAACGAGAACATCGACCGTGACGCTATCAACGAGGAGCTTTCCGCTCTTACCGCAGAGCTTGACAGAATCTCTCAGACCACTCAGTTCAACAAGCAGAACCTGTTGGACGGCGGTTTCACAGATAAGAACCTTCAGGTTGGCGCTAACGCAAACCAGAAGATTGCTATCAGCATCGACAACATGAACGCTCAGTCGCTCGGTCTCAGAAGCGTAGTGCATATGACTGAGGATAAGGTTCAGACAGGTATGGAAATCAAGTCATACAGCTATAACGGAATGACGAAATCCTATATAGCAACAAATGACCAACTGACGAATCTTTCAGCTATAAATGCTCAGTTCCAGGGAAGTGTAGCACAGATTTATGCCGATAACAGCTTGTATGCACAGCAGGTTGATACGACCACGGGCAGCGCATTTTATACCATGAGAGATACGAAGGAGATTCCTGACGGTCTTGCCACGGGCGGCACTGTATTGCAGACAGGAAGATATTCTACCGCCGCTTCCGCTAGGGCAGCAGAAATTTCTTGCCAGCAGGCTGCTATATCAAATGTGGTTATGGATAAGACTAACTTCACCAAGTACATCACCACTGATACGGATATAGCTAAGCCTACGAGCGCAACCTCCGCTACCGGAATCGTAGCTGTTGATAACTACACGACAGCCAACAACTCCATCACGGCTATTCAGGAGGCTATTAATAAGGTATCTACTCAGAGGTCAGCTCTCGGTGCTATCCAGAACAGACTTGAGCATACCGTAGCCAACCTTGACAACGTATCCGAGAACACGGCAGCAGCCGAGTCTCGTATCCGTGATACAGATATGGCTGACGAGATGGTTGAGTACAGCAAGAACAACATTCTTGCTCAGGCAGGACAGTCAATGCTTGCTCAGGCTAACCAGTCAACACAGGGAGTTCTCTCCTTGCTCGGCTAATAAGCAATTAATTACAGGATTTCCTAGGAGATCACAAAATTTCAGAGGTACGAGCGTTTACTCGTACCTCTGTTTTGTTAAATACGGAATTACGGAGGCTTTGGAGATATATGGAGGCTCTTGCGAGAAAGCTTTGCGACGCTATAAACGAAATATGTATAGAATATTATTATAATTTAAAAAACGGGAATGCGGTGGACAAGGCACTGGCGCTCAGAGAGGATATAGAGAAGCTCGCGGGAGGGCTGTTTGCGGCGCTCGGGAATGACAGCGAATCGGAGGAGCTTCGCTCCTATACGGTCGGAGTGCTGAACGATTATATTGAGGCGGTTAAGCAGAGGGACGAGGTCTTGATGCTGGATACGCTGGACTACGGCTTAAGAGATATACTGATGATTTATATTGACGAAGAGGAGGGCGCTGAAAATAATGGGCAGTGAGATTTTTGAAAAGAATCTGGCGGCAATGGACAAGTGGTATGCCTCCTTTGCGGATATGATACGAAACGAAAAATACGAAAAGGACGATACCGAGGTATCGGCGGAGCAGTCGTGGGACGGTATGAGCGTATTCAGGATAAGGCAGGGTGAAAGAACGCTTTGGCTTAACGGCAGACGGAACGCTTCGGGACCCGTAAATACATGGCTTGAGAGCTTGGGCGAGGTTCATAAGTACGCTCCCGTATTTTTGGTCGGGCTGGGAAGCGGCGCGTACCTCAGGGCGTTGGTTGACGGAACCGACGAGAGCGTCAATGTGATAGCCTATGAGCCGTCCGTGTCGGTATTCCTCAAAATGCTTGAGGAAATCGACCTTTCCGAGCAGATAGAGAATCGGCCGATAGCCTTTGTGGTCAAGGGAATCAACGATAACGAGCTGAGCGCGGTCACAAATATGCTGATGTCGCTGGAATCCGTGGAATATATGAAGCTTGCCGTACATCCCAATTACAGAGAGCTTTTTGCCGACGATGTTTTCGCGGCGGTCAGAATAATATACCAAAGATACCGATTTGTGCTGTCGAATATGAATACGGGAGTAAACTTTTCGCGCGTGCTTGCGGTGAACCAAATGCAGAATATGCGCTTTGTCTGCGACGGCTACAATACGAAGGGAATGTCAAAGGTGCTTCCCTACAAGGACAGAGCGGCGGTTCTCGTATCTGCGGGACCGTCCCTCAATAAAAATATACAGGAGCTTAAAAAAGCCAAGAATAAGGCGTTCATAATAGCGGTTGACACCGCGCTTAAGCCCTTGTTCAAGGAGGGGATTGTCCCCGACGCGTTCCTGATGATAGACGCCGAAAAGCCGTTAAGCCTTTTCGATATTGACGGAATAAAGGATGTGCCCGTGGTCGCGCTTATAGACGCGAATTACGAGGTAATACGGGAGCAGAGGGGCTTAAAGATATTTTTTAATCTAAGCAGTTTGCTGCCGACGCGCGCGTATATGAAGGCGGGAAAGGTATTCCCCGCCCTGGCATGCGGCGGCTCCGTCGCCACAAGCGCGTTCGCGCTCATGTATATGTGCGGCTTTGAAACCATCATACTTGTGGGACAGGATTTGGCGCTTACGGGTAATAAGACGCACGCGGACGGGACTTTCGAGGAGGTTATGCCGCAGGAAGATACCTCGGGAATGCTCAAGGTAAAGGGCAACTGCGAGGAATGGGTCCCGACAAGGGGCGATTTCAAGCTGTATATCGAATGGTTTGAGGTATATATTGACGGCGCCAAAAAGCACGACGACAAGCTTCGCGTAATCAACGCCACCGAGGGGGGAGCGTATATTGCGGGTACGGAGGTAATGACCTTAAAGGAGGCGCTTGAACAAACCTGCGGCGATGACGTCGAGGAGGTGGACTTTACCGAATGCCTGAACAAAATGGAATCCGATTTTACCGCCGAGGAAAGAAAAAAGGCGGTTGATTTCCTGCACAGCGTCCCCGACGACTTCAAGACAATATATAACGACGCAAAAAAGCTTTACAGTGCCTACCGTAAAATTAATCAGTTAAACAAGTCGGGGCACATCAATGATCAGGAATACGCGTCATATCTTAAGAAGGTAAATAAGCTCTCCGAGAAGTGTATGGGCAACAGCTCGTATCCGCTGATTTCCTCGACCATGGGACTTGCGGATTCCATTATCAGGGGCGCCAGCCTTAACGAGTACGAGGACTCCGAAAAGGAAATCGACGCGGTATCGAAGCAGGGCATGAAATACGCCAAGCTTATGCAGCAGTGCGCGAAGATACTTGAGGATTATGCGAGGGAAACCCTCTTAAGCATTGAATAGAGGAACGCGGAGGTACGGATATGGACAAGATTTTGGTGACAGGCTCCGACGGCTTTATCGGGAGCCACCTTACCGAGGAGCTGGTGAAGCAGGGCTATGCGGTAAAGGCGTTTGTATATTACAATTCGTTTAACACATGGGGGTGGCTTGATACGCTTCCCGCCGACATTATGGAAAACGTCGAGGTCTTTCAGGGAGACGTGAGGGACCCCAACGGGGTTAAGGAAGCTATGAAGGGGTGCGGCGCGGTTTTCCATCTCGCCGCGCTGATTGCCATACCCTTCAGCTATCATTCGCCCGATACCTATGTTGACACCAATATAAAAGGAACCCTCAATGTTTTGCAGGCGGCGAGGGAGCTTGGGACCTCAAGGCTGCTTGTGACCTCCACCTCGGAGGTGTACGGCACGGCTAAGTATGTGCCGATCGACGAAAAGCACCCGTACCAGGGACAGTCGCCGTATTCCGCGACCAAAATCGGCGCGGACAGGCTAGCGGAGTCCTTTTACCGCTCATTTGCCCTGCCCGTTACCATTGTGCGCCCGTTCAACACCTACGGACCGAGACAGTCCGCGCGGGCGGTGATCCCGACCGTGATCACGCAGCTTTTGGCAGGCAAGGAAGAAATCAAACTCGGCTCGCTTACTCCGACAAGGGACTTTAACTACGTGAAGGACACGGCGAACGGCTTTATCCGGATTTACAAATCCGACAGGACAATCGGCGAGGAGATAAATATCGCCACTCAGCGCGAAATATCAATAGGACAGCTCGCCGAGGAGCTTATAAGGCAGATTAACCCCAAGGCGCGCATTGTCTGCGACGAGCAGCGCCTCCGCCCCGAAAAGAGCGAGGTCAACAGGCTTTTGGGCTGCAACGCCAAAATAAAGGAGCTGACCGACTGGGAGCCTAAGTACACCCTTGAACAGGGGCTTGCCGAAACCATAGAATTTTTGAGGCATAACCTCGACAAATACAAGGTGGACATTTATAATATTTAAAGGAGAAGCTGCCATGGAGGAGAAATTCATTCCGCTGTCGGTTCCCAATATAAAAGGAAATGAAATAAAATACGTGACCTCGGCGCTGGAGGCTGAATGGGTATCCACGGGCGGAGAGATGATAAACCGCTTCGAGCGGGATATTGCGGAATATGTCCGCGCAGACGGCGCGGCGGCGTGCCAGTCGGGAACGGCGGGGATCCATTTGGCTCTGCATTATCTCGGCGTGGAGGCGGGCGACGCGGTAATCGTACCCGCGCTTACCTTTATTGCGGCAGTGAATCCTGTCAGGTACGAGGGAGCGGAGCCGATTTTTATGGACTGCGACGACTCGCTCTGCATGGACCCCGTCAAGCTCGGTGAATTTTTGGAAAACGAATGCGAGCAAAGGGCGGACGGCGCGCTGTACCATAAGGACAGCGGCAGGAGAATACGCGCGCTCATCGTTGTACACATATTCGGCAATATGGCGGATATGGATAAAATAATCAGCCTCGCCGAAAGCTACGGGCTGCCCGTAGTCGAGGACGCGACCGAGGCGCTCGGCACGCGGTATACCGAGGGCAGATACAAGGGACGCTTTGCGGGAACAATAGGAGATATAGGCATTTATTCCTTTAACGGGAACAAAATAATTACCACGGGCGGCGGCGGTATGGTTGTGGCGCGCGACAAAAGGGCACTTGACAAAATCAAGTACCTCTCAACTCAGGCGAAGGACGACGCCGCCAATTTCGTACATAACGAGGTGGGCTACAATTACCGAATGACCAACGTACAGGCGGCAATCGGCGTGGCGCAGCTTGAGCGCCTCGAGGAATTTATCGGGATAAAAAGGCGCAACTACCTGCACTATAAGGCGGGAACGGAGCGGATAAGCGGCGCAAGGCTTCTCGGCTTCAGGGAGGACATAAGACCCAATTACTGGTTCTATTCGCTTTATTTGGAGGACGGCGCGGCTGACAAGCAGACCGTAATCGACGGCTTGGCGCAAAGAAAAATACAGTCAAGACCGATATGGGGGCTTATAAACGAGCAGAAGCCCTATGCGGGCAGTATCTGCTATCGGCTTGAGGTCTGCGCCAAATATTACGAAAGAGTGGTGAACATACCTTGCAGCACCAATCTTTCCGAGGCGGACGCCGACAGGGTGCTCGACGCCGTAAGGGCTATTTTGAGCTGAATTTATAATAAAACGGGGTAAGGCATATGAAGCTGGAACAGTTTACGATTGATGCAAACGCGGCTCTGCTTGACGTTATGAAAAAAATAGACGAGAACGCCAAGGGAATCGTCTATGTCGTGGACGCCGAGGGCGTGCTTAAGGGCACGATCACCGACGGCGACGTAAGACGCTACATTCTGCGCAATGTGAATATGTCCTGCACGGCGTCGGAGGTTATGCACACCGGCTATAAGTTCATCGCGAAGGAGGAGGCTTACCGCGCAAAGACCTTTATGCAGGCGAACCGCATTACCTCCGTTCCGATAGTGGACGCCGACGGAAGGCTGGATTCGATTGAGTTCGCGGACGGCGAGCGCTACTACAAGAGCGCGGGTCTTGACGTTCCCGTCGTCATTATGGCGGGCGGAAAGGGAACGCGGCTCTACCCGTATACCCAGATACTTCCCAAGCCCCTGATTCCCGTCGGGGAAAAAACCATAACGGAGCATATTTTCGAGCATTTCGAGGAATTCGGCTGCAACAATTTCTCAATGATAGTCAATTACAAAAGGGATTTCATAAAGGCGTACTTCACGGAGAGCAGGAGGCAGATCACATATTACGACGAGGACGAATTCAGAGGGACCGCGGGCGGACTGCGCCTGCTTAAGGGGCATATAAACGAAACCTTTTTTATGACCAACTGCGATATACTTATCGAGGACAATTATTTTGAAATTCTCAAATATCACAGACAGCGCGGCAACATAATCACGCTTGTCTGCGCCCTCAAAAAAGAAACCATACCCTACGGGATCATCGAAACAAGGGAAAACGGCGAAATCATAAGGCTCAAGGAAAAGCCCTCCTTTGATTTTCTTACCAATACGGGCTTCTATGTGATTGAACCCGAATTTCTCGACGAAATTCCCGATACCTTTATACACATCACGGACGTAATACAGAGCTGTATAGACAAGGGGCTTAAGGTCGGGGTTTATCCCGTGATCGCCGATTCGTGGATGGATATGGGTCAGCTCGAGGAGCTGGACAAGATGAGGCAGAGAATGGAGAGCAGGTAGTGGGCTGAAAGCGCATTTTATATATCGGAGGGAAGGCGGATATGGGAAGTTTGGAAACCGAGGCGGTGGAATGGATAGCGGGAAAATACTGCAATATCAACGATGAGCTGAGTATGTACGGGGATTATGTCAGCGACGGTCTTAAAGCAAATACAGACTCGCTTGTTGTGTCCTCCCGTACAATGCCGACGGAGTATCGCATTGAGATTGAGAGATTTATCCTAAGTTTAATAGATAAAGAAAAGCCTTATCAGACAGTGTTTTTATATTCGGCGGCGCTGGCGGTTAATCACAGTAAGGAGATATTCGGAGAGCTTGCGCGGTATGTGACCGATACGAAAGGCTTTGGCGCCAATACAAGATATTTTCTTTTCTGTCAGCTTCAGACAGCTATGTTCATGTATTCGGTTCAGCTTGAGTCTGACAGCAATAAAAGACTTATTTGGAAGCTGCTGGAGAACACGGTGCGGCAGTTTGAGCGTGAACTTGCCGATATGCTCGAGTATATTCCGTCAGAGCGCCGCGACGGTAATTTTGCGCTTATATTGACGGATCAGTTTATAGGGCTGAACCACGGACCGACAAAAACCGCGCTGGAGCGCGCCAAAACCGTTATTACGCAGCTTAAAAAGCAGGTGCTTTTGATTAATACCGCCGAGTGCCTGTCGCAGAGGGGGGGGATACCCTTTTACGACGTGAAAAGAAGCTCTTATCTCGAGTCGTACAGACAGGAGGATAAAATCGTTTGGAACGGCTGCTCCGTACCCTTTTTCCAGTGCGACAATAATATGCCGAATTATCGGGATATAGCTGTGCTTCTTAAGCTGGTGCGGGACAGGAGGCCGTCGCTTGTGATAGACATCGGCGGCAGCGGTATCGTGTCCAATCTGATAAACCGTATGATACCCGTGCTGTCGGTCGGGCTTTGTCCGTCGGATATGGCTCCGACGACGGAGATATGTCAGGTTTTGAGCCGCGAGCTTAAGACAGAGGATATTAAGCTGCTGAATTTATTCGGTAAAACGGAAAAGAACGTTATTCGCAGCGTGTTCACAAGCGAGCTGCGAAGCCAAACCGAGAAGGTGAGCCGCGAGGAGTTGGGGCTTCCGAAAGACAAGTTTGTGCTTGTGTCGGTCGGAGGGCGTTTGGACGTGGAGATAGACGACGCGTTCATCGCCATGCTTAATAAAATCGAAGCCGAGGACATATGCCTTGTCCTTATAGGACCTTTTTCGCGGTATGAGGAAATTGTGCGGGATAACCCGAAGCTTAAGGATAAGCTGATATGCTTGGGGAGGAGAACTGACGTTTTGGCGTGCTTGGAGGTATGCGATTTGTATGTAAATCCGTACAGAAAGGGCGGCGGGACCTCGGGTGTCGAGGCGCTGCATATGGGCGTGCCCGTGCTGACTGTCGATTACGGCGACGTGGCAGTAAATGCAGGAGCGGATTTTACGGTCGGATCATATGACGAGATGTCTGAAATGATAATGAAATACAAAAACGACGGCGCTTTCTGCAAGGAACAGTCCGATAAGGCAAAAGCGCGTTCCGAGGTGCTTTTGGACGGAGAGCATGAATTTGTTAAGATAATCAATGAATTTCAAAAACGCTGCTCGGAAAATAACTGGTAAGGGAGCAAGAGAGCTATGAATATTGCGGTTATTCCCGCCAGAAGCGGTTCAAAGGGCTTGAAGGACAAAAATATACGCGGACTTGGGGGCAAGCCGCTCTTGGCGTATTCCGTCGAGGCGGCGCTGAAAACGGGCCTGTTCGACACGGTTCATGTATCGACCGATTCCGCCGAATATGCGGATATAGCCAAGGGCTACGGCGCGGACGTCCCGTTTCTGCGGACCGGCGAGCTTTCCTCGGACAGCGCGACTACATGGGACGCAATAAAGTATGTGCTGGAGGAATACCGCAGAGCGGGCAAGGATTTTGATATCGTTGCGGTGCTTCAGCCAACCTCTCCGCTAAGGACTGCCGACGACATAACGGAGGCGTTTCGCTTTTTTGAAGAAAAAAACGCCAATATGATTTCCTCGGTCTGCGAAATGGATCACTCTCCGCTTTGGTCGAACGTCCTGCCGAAGGATCTGTCAATGGAGGATTTCGAGAAGGAGGAGCTTGCCTATATGCCGAGACAGACGCTTCCCACCTATTACAGGGAAAACGGGGCGATCTATATTCTGCGGACGAAGCACCTTTACAACAGCCGAAACATCTACAAAAACGGCTGCTACGCTTTTATAATGGATAAGAAGAAATCAATAGATATTGACGACGAATTTGACTTTATGCTTGTCGAGGCAATATTTGCCTTGAACGGAGAAAAATGATTATGCGTAAAAAGATAACGGCTGTTTTGGACAGCAGGGCGGAATACGGACTGCTTAAAAATACCTTTCGGGCAATTCAAAATTCGGATAAGCTGGAGCTTTATATCGCGGTTACGGGCGCGCTTTTGTCCGAACGCTACGGATACGCCGTAAAGGAAATAAAGGACGACGGCTTTGAAATATGGGCGGAGCTCCCCTTGGACGACGCTCCCGAGGACGAAACGAGGATCCCCGCGGAAATGGGTAATCTAATGCTCCGTCTGTCGGCTGCGCTCGCGAAAAATAAGCCCGATATTATGCTTTTGCTGGGGGACAGATATGAAATGCTTGCCGCCGCGGCGACGGCAACGGCTATGCATATTCCCATCGCTCATATTTCGGGCGGAGAAAGCACCGAGGGGGCGATGGACGAGCAGATCCGCCACGCAATTACCAAAATGGCGCATATCCATTTCCCGGGAGCGTCGGTATACGCGGACAATATCAGAAAAATGGGCGAGGAGAGCCGACGGATATATGACGTCGGGGATCCCGGAATAGAAAATATCAGACTCACGGAGCCTTTGCCGAAAGCCGAGCTTGAAGGGCAGCTCGGAGTTAAAATCGACAAACGGACGCTGCTTGTGACTTATCATCCCGTGACGCTGGAGCGGGCGGAGCTTGAGGGACAGATGGACAACCTGCTCGGAGCGCTGTCCGACTATAAGGGAACGCTTATAATAACCTATCCCAATTCGGACGACGGCAGCGGACTTATCATAGACAAATGGAAAAAATTTGCCGAGGATAAGCCGGAGGTGTGCCTGACGGAAAGCCTCGGAAGCCTGCGCTACTTAAGCGTAATGCACTATTGCGGCGCAGTGGTCGGGAACTCGTCCAGCGCGATTGTGGAGGCTCCCTTTTTGAAGGTGCCGGTGGTGAATATAGGCAACCGTCAAAAGGGCAGGCTTATGGCTGACAGTATAATATGCTGCGGCTATGGGCGCGCGGAAATCGAGGCTGCGATAGAGAGGGCGCTGAGCGGAGAATTTGCCGAAATAACGGCGGCATCAAAAAGCCTGTACGGAGATGGGAGCACGAGCGCCGAAATAGTAAAGGCTCTTGAGAATACAGAAACGGGCGAAAGGCTTTTAAAGAAAAAACTTTGCTGGGGTGAATAAATATGGGCGTGTATATCATAGCGGAGGCGGGCGTGAACCATAACGGCAGCCTCGAAACCGCCAAAAGATTGGTGGATATGGCGAAGGAATGCGGCGCTGACGCCGTTAAGTTCCAAACCTTCAAGGCGGAGGAAAGCACGGGAGTGCGGGCGGACAAGGCGGAATATCAGAAGGAAAACGACGGGGCGCGCGAATCCCAGTTTGATATGATTAAAAGGCTGGAGCTTCCCTTTGGGGATTTTGCCTTATTAAAAAAATACTGCGCGGAAAAGCAAATTGATTTTATTTCTACGCCCGACGGCTCGGCAAGCCTTGCCTGTCTGCTCGATATTAACGTATCGAGAATCAAGATAGGCTCGACCGAGGTTACGAACGCGCCTTTCCTTAAGGAAATCGCGCGCTCCGGCAAGCCCGTTATTTTATCCACGGGAATGAGCACGCTCGGAGAGGTGGAGAAGGCGGTTGATATTCTTCTTGACAACGGGGTTGAGGAGCTTGAGCTTATGCACTGTACGACGGACTATCCGACCGCGCTTGAGGACGTGAACCTAAGGGCGATGCTTACCCTGAGAAACGCCTTTAATCTTCCCTCGGGCTATTCCGACCATACGGCGGGCTTTGAGGCGGCGATAGCGGCGACGGCGATGGGCGCGTCGGTCATAGAAAAGCACATTACTCTCGACAGGGAAATGCAGGGACCCGACCACAGGGCGTCCATGCCTCCCGAGGAATTTGCGGAGTATGTCCGCCTTATAAGGAACACGGAATGTCTGTTAGGCGACGGCAAAAAGAAGCCCACCCCGAAGGAAAGGGTCATGATGCGGCAGGTCCGCCGCAGTATCCTTGCGTCGCGCGATTTGGCGGCGGGTACGGTTCTGACGGAGGAAATGCTCTGCGTGAAGCGCCCCGGAACGGGAATCGCGCCCGATTTTATTGATATTGTGACGGGCAGAAGCTTAAAGAGAAATATAGCCAAGGAAGAACCGATAACATGGGAAGATGTATAAAGGAGCCGAGGTATGATCATTGGAAGCAGCGACGGGCTTTGGGACGAATATTTTGAAAGACTTCCGAAAGAAAAGCAGGACATTTATTTTACAAGAAAATACTGCCGTTTGGGCGAACGGCTTCTTGGCGGAGAGGCGGAGCTTTTCGTATATGAGGAGGACGGCGGCTTCGTCATGTATCCGTACATTAAAAGAAAGGCTCCCTACGGCTCTGACGGCGAGCGGTATTACGATATAGAAACGCCCTACGGCTACGGCGGTCCCATTGCCGATACAGACTCGCGCGCACTGGCGGATAGTTTTGAAAGGGCGTTTTTGGCGCACTGCGCGTCGGAAAATATAATAGCGGAATTTGTCCGTTTTCATCCTCTTTTAAAAAACGAGGCGTTATTCAGGGACGGAATCGAGGTTCTGCATAACCGCGTTACGGTATGCTTGGATCTTAGCAAAAGCCGCGAGGAAATTTGGATGAACGATATTTCCGTCAAGAACAGGAATATCATACGCAAATGCGAAAAAAGCGGGCTTACGGTCGAGCCGAGCGGCGACTACGGCGAGTTTGCGCAAATTTACAATAGAACCATGGAGCGTGTTGACGCGGAGGAATTTTATTTTTTCCCCGAAAGCTACTATGAGGCGATAATGGACGATTCGGCTTATAAGCTGCTTCGGGTGCGATTGGACGGCGAAACGCTTGCGTGCGCGATTTTTATGCACTGCGGGAATTATTTCCACTATCATTTGTCGGGAAGCAGGAGCGAGTTTTTAAAGCTGTCGCCCAACAATATCCTGCTGTGGGAGGCAATAAAATACGCTCAAAGCCTTGGCTGTACCGTTATGCATTTCGGCGGCGGTCTGACGGATTCAAAGGAGGACAGCCTTTTTCGGTTCAAGAGCAGATTTTCCTCCGGCTGCGCTGATTTTTACATAGGAAAGCGCGTGCATAACAGAGAAATTTATCAGACGCTTATTGACAAATGGGAGAGGGAGCATAATAAAAAGGCTAAGATTTTACTGCAATATCACGTTCGGGAGTAGGAGCGATGCAAAAGGAATACGGAAGCAATTTTTGCGAGGAATTACAAATAAGCGGTGAGCGGCTTGAGGATTCGGACGGAAGGCTGTTTTTTGATTCGGGAAGAAGCGCGCTCCGCTGTCTGCTGGATTTGCCGGGAGAGGATATACAACGTGTGCTTCTGCCGCAGTACGACTGCGAGAGCGTGCTGGAGCCGTTTGTTGAAAGAAAATATGAGATTTCGTACTATCCCGTTGACAGATATTTCAGACCCTGCGGCGAAGCGCTGAGGCGGCTCGCCGCGGAGAAAAAGCCGCAGCTTATATTGGTGCAGGCGTATTTCGGCGTGGATACGCTGGCAGAGGAGCGGGCTTTTTTCGCGGAGCTCAGAGAGAAGGGCGTAATAATAGCCGAGGATATTACTCACAGTATGTTTGTATCGGGTATGCGGGAATGCGCTGATTACAGATTCGGAAGCATAAGGAAATGGTGCGCTCTGCCTGACGGCGGGGTTCTGCTCGGCGCAAGGGACAAATTGCGGATGCGCGCGGGTCGTTTGCGGGAAAATACCGACTTTATAAGGGAGCGGCTTGAGGCGCAAAAACGTAAGCGCGAGTATTTCGCGAGAGGCAGCGAGGGGGCGCCCAAGGATTTTATCGCCTTATATGACGGCAGCGAGGCGAGGCTTGACGCGCAGAAGGGATGTTATACGATGTCCGAATATACGCGTGAGAGGCTCGGAGCGCTTGATGTCGAGGAGCTTGTTTTGAGCAGAAGGCGCAACTACGGCGTGCTTGCCGAGGAGCTTGCGGACGTTTGCGGAATTGAAGCCGTATATCCGAAGCTGTCCCAAAACGCCGTTCCGCTTTATTTTCCGATATACGTGAGAGCGGATAGGGACGGACTGAGGCTCCGCATGAGGCAAAGAGGGATTTTTCTTCCCGTTATTTGGCCGATTCCGCCCATGCTTGAAAAGACGGTTTCGGAGGAGGTCGGAAAAATATACGATACCGTACTGGCGGTACCGTGCGACCAAAGATATACGGGCGAGGATATGCGCTTTATTGCGGACGCCGTAAGACAGGAGACGGAAGCCCTGCTGTAATTTTTTAAAGGAGAAGCTGTATGGATAACGAAGAACAGAAATCAATGAGGCTTATTGACTTTTTTCTGGAAAGCCCAAACTCTTTGGATACGCTTTCCCGACAGGACTGTAAGGACATACTGATGCTTGCCTGCATGACTGCCGAGAGTACAAACCAAACGGAAATAAAGGGAAAATGTTACAGTCTGCTTTATGAATGCTGTTTTCATATGGATTTGGATATAAAAGAATTGTGGAATATTTATATCATATTGAACGATAATTTATTTATTGACGCCAATATTCCGTTTAGGGGCTATTTGGATAAGCTCTATCGTTTTATTTTCCTGAAAATTAAGGAGCCGCTGTCAGACCTTTATGTGCCTTATACAAATACGTCAAGCAATCTTATAGTTATAACAACGGATCAGTTTCTCAGAATCGGGCATGCTCCCACGCGGCGCGTTTTGGATTATGCGTACGCTATTGTCAGCGGCTTGGGGAAAGCCGTTATGATTGTAAACGGCGCGGACCTGAATTTCCATAAGTGCCATAGCTTGATATACAGCAGGGAATTTAATTTTTTGGAGGAATTGAATAATGTCAAGCATATAAACTATAAGGGTATAGAGTTTCCGTTTATGCAGATTGACGCGAAAATGCCCGACTTATATTGCATAAGAGAAGCCTTGGATGAGATATACAGCTTGCAGCCCGAGCTTGTATACAATATAGGCGGTTCCGAAATTCTTGCGGATTTGTGCCAAATGTTTACCAAAACCTGCTGTTTCCCGTGCAGTACAAACATTCCGATAACGATGAGCCGTTATCTTCTGGTGGGAAGAAAATTACAGAGCTTTGATTCCGAGCGCTTAAGCCGTCTTGAGGATTACCAACGGACGGTAGAAACGGTTGTAAACTATCAGCTTCCTCAGTACGGCGGGAATCCCTACAAGAGAAGCGACTGGAATATTTCCGATTCCGATTTTGTTTTTGGCATGGTCGGCAATCGGCTTGATGACGAAATAGATGAAGCGTTTACAGACCTGATAAATCGTATCCTGTCCGATTCCGACGCTCATTTTTTGATTATCGGCAACTTGCGGAATACCGAGCGCATACTGAACGCGGTTTCCAAGCCCGAGAAAATTCATTTTACGGGCAGACTGTCGGACGCGGCATTGGCGGTCGGGCTGTTTGACGTATACCTCAATCCGCACAGAAACGGCGGAGGACGCTCAAGCTTTGAGGCTTTGGCACAGGGCGTGCCCGTTATTACGTTTGCGTACGGAGATGTGTATTATACCTGCGGCGACGAATTTGCGGTTGAGGACAGCGAGGATTTTGCGGAAACGGCGTTCCGTTATATTACGGATTGCGAGTACAGAGAAGAACAAAGGCGCCGCGGACTTAAGCGCGCCGAGCGGTTGAGCGGCATAGCTTCGACGCAAAGGGAAGCCTTGGATAAAATATTAAACGACTGAGGAGGGCTGTGGTTGTGATGGACACCGTATTATTAACGGGAAGCGCGGGCTTTATCGGTTTTCACGTGGCAAGGGAGCTGCTGAAGCGCGGACATAAAGTTATTGGATACGATAATATCAACGATTACTATGATGTAAAAATTAAAGAAACCCGTCTTAATATATTAAGGGGATATTCGGATTTTTACTTTTATCGGGCTGATTTGTGCGACGAAAATGCGCTGGAGGAGGTAATGAGAAGGCATACGGACATTAACCGTGTTATTCATCTCGCGGCGCAGGCGGGGGTGCGTTACAGTCTGATTTGTCCCGAAAAATATATCGAAAGCAACATTGTGGGGACCTTTCGTATTTTGGAGCTTTGCCGCAGGCACGGAATCGGCAGTCTTATGTACGCCTCCTCAAGCTCGGTTTACGGCGACTCGGAGCAGGAGCTTCTGCATACCGACTTAAGGACGGATAAGCCGATAAGCCTGTATGCCGCCACGAAGAAGAGCGATGAGGTTTTGGCTTACGCGTATTCCGACAATTACAAAATAAACGCCGTCGGAATGAGATTTTTTACCGTGTACGGTCCTTACGGCAGACCCGATATGGCGTATTTCGGTTTTACGGAAAAGATATTGCGGGACGAGCCTATTGAGGTTTATAATTTTGGTGAGCAGCACAGGGATTTTACATATATTGACGATTTGCTGGTCGGAATAATGGGGATATACGATTATCAATCCTCCTTGGAGAAAAACGCGGGGGATTACAGAATCTTTAACATAGGAAACGGAAATCCCGTAAAGCTTATGGATTTTATTGAAATAATCGAGCGCGTCGTCGGAAAGGCGGCGAAAAAGGTGCTGATTGAGAGGCGGACGGGCGACGTTACGGGAACCTATGCCGATATATCAGCGCTGAAGGCACTGTGCGGATATGCTCCGCGCACCTCCTTGGAGGACGGGATCCGCGAGTTTTACGGCTGGTATAAGGAATATAAGGAGGAGCAGAAATGACAAAATACAAGGAAATGGAAAGAATTATTATTGATAAGGAAAGCATTACGCCATTGAGGAGGACATTATAATAAGGCGCGGAATAGAGCGTTATATGTATGCGCGGCAGTTTGTTTACGGGAATGTTTTGGATATTGCAAGCGGCGTTGGCTACGGAAGCTATCTTATGTCAAAAAATCCCGATGTAAAAACAGTGACGGGCGTGGATAAGAGCGAGCACGCTCTTGAAAACGCAAGAAAGAGCTTTGACAAGGAAAACGTAAGGTTTATTCTCGGCTCCCCCGAAACGGTAACAGGTGATTTTGATATTCTGGTCTGTCTTGAAACCGTCGAGCATTTGCCGAATCCCAAGGTTTTAAAGGAGATGGCGGACAGATGCAAAATTGACGAGGTGATTATTTCGTTTCCGCATAAAAAGACAACGCATTACAATAAATATCATTTGTGGGATTTTACGCAGGAGGATATGAGCCGTATTTTTAATGACTTTGAATGCTATAAGGTATATGAGCTTCACGATTCGACAATTATGAATTTTGTACGGATCCGCAGGAGCGGGTACACATATTCGCGCCGTTATTTCGGGGAGTAGGAGGATTGTTCTTGGATTTATGAAATAGGAGATGGTGCATACGGGTGCGGAAGGAATGAACATGGAACAGGAACAAATCTTGGTTAATCTTTTGAATATTGTCGAGGATTTGCAGAAGAAGGTCAGGCGGCTGGAGCAGGACAACGCGGCGATTGTGCGCGCACACGGTCAGCTTTTGGAGTATGTGCAGATGAACCAAAGCGACGCGGAGAATTTTCGCGATAACGTCATATTCGAGCTTACGGATAACAGCGAGCTTGCGCGGACGTATTTTTTCCCGAAAATAATGTCGGGGCAGGAGGCTATCGAGCGCATTGTGAACGAGGGCTGTTCGATGGCAAGATTCGGCGACGGCGAATTTTCGGTTATCGCGGGAAGGATAAGACACCGCTTTCAGACAGTGGAGGACGAAAGGCTGGCGTCGAGGCTTCGGGAGGTTCTTAATTCGGACGACGGGCGGCTGCTGATCGGGCTTGCCAATAATTACGGAAGTCTTGACAAGTACACGGAGCAGGCGAAGCGCGAAATCCGCTCGTATATGAGGCCCGAAATCCGAAAGGAGCATATGCTGCTCCTCAATACGGATAAGCAGTATTACGACGCTTATGTGACAAGACCCTACGTTATGTATGCGGACAATAAGACGGACGCGCCCGCAAAGCGGTTCGAGCAGCTCAAAAGGATATGGGACAAAAGGAAATGCGTATTTGTCGAGGGGAGCTGCACGGGGCTTGGCGTAGGCAACGATTTGTTTGACAACGCGGCAAAAATACACAGGATCCTCGGACCTGTGCAGGACGCTTTTTTGGCGTACGACAAAATACTCGAGTGCTGTACGGAGCAGGATAAAGACAGCCTTTTTCTGCTTGCGCTCGGACCTACGGCTACGGTTCTGGCTTATGATTTGTGCAGGGCGGGCTATCAGGCTGTGGACGTCGGTCATGTGGATTTGGAGTATGAATGGTTCCTTGCGGGAGAGGGCAGGCGTACCGAGGTCGGCGGCAAGTACAACAACGAGCTTCCGGGCGGACAGGAGCCTCTGCCCTTGGATTCGCCCGAATACAAGGCTCAGATTATCGCGGATTTTTCCTGATTTTGCGTAAAGGATAAGCATGAACATATTATTTTACCGTTATAACAGCATATGCGAGCCGGACGTTATTTCGGTGCTTAGGAGGCTGGGGCACAGCGTGGACGAGGTCACGGACGAGATGACCGACAAGACGCTTACGCCCGGACAGCAGGTCAGGATCGTGCAGGCGGCGCTGATGGGGGAGGTTCGCTACGACTTGGTTTTTTCGATTAATTTTTTCCCCGTGGTGTCGGAGGTGTGCAATATAGTGCGCGTTCCGTATGCGGGCTGGATAGTTGACAGCCCCGTTATGGAGCTTTATTCGCACTCGATCCGCAACCGCTGCAACAGGCTTTTTATGTTTGACAGAGCGTTGTACGAGGAGTTTCGCGGCGAGAATCCCGACGGGATCTTTTATCTGCCGCTTGCGTCGGACACGGAGAGGCTTGACGGGGTAATCGCCTCGATAACGGACGGGGAGCGGGAGCGATTCGGCGCGGAGGTTTCCTTTATCGGCTCGCTTTATACGGAAAAGTGTCCCTACAACCGTTTTGAGGGCAGGGACAGGTACTTAAAGGGCTATCTTGACGGGCTTATCGAGGCGCAGCTTAGGGTTTACGGCTACAATTTTCTTGAGGAATGCTTAAGCGGCGAGCAGGTGGAGGCGTTCAAGCGCGAGGTCCCCTTTTACGCGTTCCCGGAGAAGTCGGAGCATAACGATCGGGCGGCTATGGCGCATCTTTACCTCGGCAATAAGGTGACGGAGCAGGAGCGCCTGCGTCTGCTCGGGGCGGTATCGGATAATTTTAAGTTGGATTTGTATACGGGCAGCGACGTATCGGGGCTTCCCAAGGCAAGGCACAGGGGTCTTGCCAAAACAATGACGGAGATGCCCAAGATTTTTAAGCTGTCCAAAATAAACCTTAATTTTACCTCGAAGCCGATAAGGACGGGGCTTCCCCAACGGATTTGGGACATTATGGGAGCGGGCGGCTTTGTGCTTACCAATTACCAAAGCGAGCTTTCGGAGTATTTCGAGATAGGGCGCGAGCTGGAGGCATTCGCGGACGAAAGCGAGCTTTTATACAAAATAGATTACTATCTTTCGCATGAGGATTTGAGAAAAGAGATAGCCGAAAACGGGTATGAGAGAGTAAAGAGGGAGCATTCGCTCGAGCTTAGGCTCTCGCGGCTCCTTGATACGGCTATGGGAAACAACGGAGCGGCACAATGAAAATTCTTGCATACAGGTGGAAGGCGTACAATCACAGGGATATAATCGGCTGTCTTGAGGACAGGGGTCATAATATTAACGAGATAAGCGGGGAGCTTGCGAGCTTTGAGGCGGACGCGGGCTTTGAGGAGCGGCTTGGCGCGGCTCTTGAGGGCGGAAAATACGATTCGGTATTTTCCGTAAATTATTTTCCGCTTATATCGGATATGTGCCAAAAATACGGCGTGACATATATTTCATGGTGCTGCGACAGCCCGATTGCGACGATGTACCATCAGTCGGTTTTCAACAAGGTAAATAAAATATTTATGTTTGACAGGCTCGAGTGGATGGGCTTTCGGGATATGGGCGCGCCCGTGTATTATCTGCCGCTTTGCACGAATGCGGAGAGAGCCTCCCGCGCGTCGGCTCCCGCGGAGGGCTGCGACGCTGATATTTCTTTTGTGGGAAGCATGTACAACAAAAACAGCTACGATGAGATATACGGACATCTGCCCGAATACCTTAAGGGATATTTTGACGCGGCGATAAGAATGCAGAAAAACGCGTACTCCGATTATCTTTTGGACGATCTGCTTGACGGCGGGACGCTTGCGGTTCTGGACAGGTATTTTGTCGTGGACAGGAGCGAGCGCTCCTTCAGCGATTTGTCGCTTGCCTTTTCGACGACGGTTTTAAGCTATAAAATAGCGCAGGCGGAGAGGCGCGCTCTGATAGCCGATTTGTCGCGCACGCATTCGGTGAACGTTTACACCGACGACGAGGACGTCGATTTTATCAAGGCGAAAAACTGCGGGCTGGTAGATTACCGCGAGGGCGCTCCGAGGGTGTTTAAACGGTCGAAAATAAATCTGAATCTGACCCTGAGAAGCATAAGAAGCGGCGTGCCGCTGCGCGTGTGGGATATTTTGGGCGCGGGCGGCTTCTGCCTTACAAATTATCAGGCGGAGCTGCCGATGTATTTTATAAACGGCGAGGATCTGGTTTGGTTCAAGAGCCGAAGCGAGCTTTTCGAGCTGGCGGACTATTATCTTGAGCATGAGGACGAGCGCAGGCGTATCGCCGAAAACGGACACAGAAAGGTTAGGGAATTTCACGGCTACGAGAGCCGTATGGACGAAATCGCGGAATATGTTGACGGGTTTTAAACGCGCGGGCGCGTGAAGCCCTCGCCCATAACCTCGCTGACGCGGTTCACGATCATAAAGGCGTTGGAGTCTATTTCCCTGACGATGCGGTGAATTTTTACGATTTCCCTGTTCGATACGACGGAAAGCAGCATTTCGGTGTCCTTTTCAAGGTATCCCGTGCGGCTTTGAACAAGCGTGACGCCGCGGTCAAGCTCCGCAAAAATAGCGTCGCGGATCTCAAGCGTATGGGGGCTTATAATTTTAACCTGCATCATGGTGCTGCCTATGAGCTGAAACTTATCTATTACAACGGAGTATATCAGCACAAGCACCACGCCGTAAAGCACGTTGTCCCCGAAATCCCATATCGCTTGGAGAAAAAGCACGATTATGTCCAAAATATATATCATTGTCGATAGAGGGACGCGCAGGTATTTGTGCATAATCAGCGGGGGAACGTCCATTCCGCCGCTCGACGAGCCCGCGCGCAGGACAAGCCCCGCGCCCGCGCCGATTAAAAGTCCGCCCATTACGGTGCAGAGGAAAATGTTTTCGGTTATCACATATCCAAAGGAAACGCGCTCTATGAGCCATATTGCGGCGGGATAGCAAAGGGAGCTTAAAACGGTGGACGCGGCAAATTTTTTGCCGAGCAGAAGCAGCCCCGCTATAAGCATCGCGACGTTGAAAATAAACACAAAGGCGGAAACGGGAATCCCGCAGACTCTGTGCACGAACAGTCCCAGTCCCGAGGTTCCGCCCGTTATAAGCCCCGACGGGACGACAAAAAGAGTAAAGCCGGCTGCATCTATAATGTTGCCGGCTATAATCATCAGTATTTTCATAACGAACGTACTTTTCTTTTTCATAAAAACCTCACCAAACAATGTAAATATAACAGATTTTTGCCGTAATTTCAATAAATATGTGACCTTTTTGCCGAAAAAGCCCTCTATATTATCAGAACGGTAAGGGAGCTTTGACGTGGATAAGGAAAATACGGACAAGATAGAAGCGGCATACAGACGTATGCGCTCAATATTATACGGCGCCGCGCTTTCGCGGCTTCATGACGCCTGTATGGCGGAGGATATTGTGAACGACGTTTTCGTGGAGGCGCTCAGGCACAGGAGATGGTGGTGCGCGCAGAAGAGCTCGGTGCAGGACAGATACCTGACTGCCGCCTGCGAAAGACTGTGCGCGGCGTATCTTAAGAGGGAACGCGGGCGGCGCTGTGTGCCGTATGATGATGAAAAGGAAAGGCTCGGCGTATCCGCCGACGGAATCGAGCTTGCGCAGCTCCGCCAAAGTCTTGAAAAATGCCTTGCACTTTTGGAGCCGGACGACAGGCTCCTGATACGCAGGAAGTATTTTGAAAATTACGGGACAAGGCAGCTCGCCGCCCTTATCGGGATAAGCGAAGCCAATGTGCTCCAAAGGCTCGTGAGAGCCAGACGGAGGCTTCGGGCGATCCTTGAGAGATATAAAATAACGCTCTGATTAATCTCTTTTGAATAAATCCCTTGTGTAGACCTTGCTGCTCACATCGTCAAGCTCGCCGCCGTATCGGTTGGCGACAATCAGGCTTGACTGCTGTTTGAACAGCTCTAAATCGTTTATGATTTTGCTGCCGAAAAAATAACTTCCGTCGGGCATGGAGGGCTCATATATGATTATTTTGACGCCCTTTGCCTTAAGACGCTTCATAACGCCCTGTATGGAGCTTTGGCGGAAATTATCGGAATTGCTTTTCATTACAAGCCTGTAAATTCCTATGACCGTAGAATCCTCGCTGAACGCACTGAACGCGCCGTCGGAAACGCCCGTATTGTAGCCCGATTTTCGGAGAATGCGGGACGCGATGAAATCCTTTCTCGTCGTGTTGCTCTGTACGATCGCTCCGATCAGGTTGTTGGGTACGCTGTCGTAATTTGCGAGAAGCTGCTTGGTGTCCTTGGGGAGGCAGTAGCCGCCGTAGCCGAAGGACGGATTATTGTAGAAATCGCCTATTCTGGGATCCAGGCAGACGCCCTTGATAATTGCCTGCGTATCCAAGCCCTTCAGTTCCGCGTAGGTGTCAAGCTCGTTGAAATACGCAACCCGAAGCGCGAGATATGTGTTTGAAAAGAGCTTTATCGCCTCCGCCTCCGTGCTGCTTGTATATAAAATATCTATATCTTCCTTTAATGCCGATTCACACAGCAATTCTCCGAATTTTACCGCTTTTTCCTTAAGACTTGCGTTATCGGGATCAAAGCCGAGTATTATTCTTGACGGGTACAGATTATCATACAGAGCCTTTGTTTCTCTTAAAAATTCGGGAGAAAATACGATGTCCAAGTCCCTGTATTTTTCCTGCATTCTTTTGGTGAAGCCTACGGGGACGGTGGATTTAATGATAACGGCGGGGCGGCTCCCGCAGGAGCTTACGGTTTCTATTATTTCCTCTACGGAGCTTGTGTCAAAAAAATTCTTTTCCGCGTCGTAGTTGGTAGGGGTGGCAATAATCACGTAATCGGCGTGTTTAAAGCAGTCCTTGTTGTCCGTTGCCGTAATGTCAAGCGTCTTTGTTTTAAAATAATCCTCTATGTATTCGTCCTGAATGGGCGCGCATTTTCTGTTGACCGTTTCGATTTTGTCGCGGGAAATATCATAGGCTGTGACCTTGTTTTTCAGAGCGAGCAGCACGCTTAAAGAAATTCCGACATATCCGATGCCGGCGGTAACGATATGCATCATTTTGAATCTCCTTGTAAAAACGGTTTGCACCATTATAAATTTATATATTTAAGGAGATTGTACCACAGGCGGCGTTTTTTTACAATAAAAACAGAGAGCGGCTTTAACGCCGTTCTCTGTTATATCCTGTATAGCCTTGAAGCTCCGTCTCTCAGCAATACCCGTTAAACATCATTCCCGTATACATCGACGTTGTGTAGGGGTCAACGGCGGGGCGCAGCGGGTGCTTGTAGCTGACTATGGATTTGTTGATGTATTCCATCGGATTAATCATAATTGATTTGGCTTTGCCCTGAAGGGCGTTCTTAAATTTGCCTATCTGGGAGAGCGTGTTCATCAAGCCGCCCTCGTCGGAGGAACGCCTCAAAACATCGTCGTCCACCTTTATAAGACCGTCGCCGCCGACCGTAAGACCGTTGGCGTTCAGCACGTCGCTGTAATTGGAGGCGATGGAGGTCAAATCTCCGTAAAGCCGTTTGCTGCCCAAGGCGGAGCCCTCCTTAGCGAGAACAGCCAGTCTGTTGTAGGTGTCGGCAAGCTCATGAAGCCCGTCAACGAGCGAATCCATATTCTGCTTCAGACCTACGGTCACCTTTTCGCCGTCCTTGCTCACGTCCTTAAGCGTGACGGAAAATTCCCTGTCAACCGTAAAATTATTGGAGGACGAAACTCTTGTTTCGCCGTTCAGCTCAAATACCGCGTTGGACGGATACATACTCGTATTGTTAAGCCCCAATGCCTCGACTGCTCCGGCTAACGCCGTCCTGTCCTCGGAATCGTCGGTTACGGTAAAGATAACGGGCTTGTCACCCACACCCGTCATATTCGAGGTGAGAGCGAGCGAGGTGCGACCCTCCGCGTTGGTATTGACAGCCGCCTTTAAGCCGATATTGGATTTGTTGATAAGCCTCGCAAGCTTATTCTGTATATCGCGGTTGTTTTCGCCGTCCTTTACCGAAAATTGCAGCTCGTATGTAATGGACGAAATATTGACGTCAAAGGAGTATGTTCCGCTGAAAAGGCTGCGCGCTCCGGGGGTTAAATACTTGCCGATATTTACCTGCGGGGAGGCGAGTTGTTTTACCGAAAGCTCGAACTGCTTAGACGCGCCCGCCGAGGTGTTGTCTCCTATATATTCGACGGAAAGCACGTCGTCGTTGCTCGACTGCGCAATGCTCTTGAAGGTCATGCTGCCGCTCTCGGCGTCGGTCAAATCCGCCGCTATCTCGGAAAGGCTCTTGGCGCTCTCCTTGATGTCGATGGCGCGCTTTTGCACCTCCTCCGGGTCGGCTATTTTGTAGAGGGGACTGAATCTGTTAATCTTAACGATATTATTATAGATGTCCTTGAGCTCGCTTTTTTTGTGAGCGTTGTGTTTGGAATACGGACGCATTCCGTACTCAGCCATATAATAATTGTATACGCTGCTAATCACATCAGTCACCTCCTTGTCTGCCTATGATTAAAAATCCTGATAAAAATCCATTTTTACTATTACATTATATTACGCCAAACGGAGTTTGTCACCTTTTTTTGAAAAAAAATACATAAAAATACATTTAAGTTATGCCGGTTGCATAATTTCGGCTTCCAATTCTTTAATGTCGCTATCAATTAAGTCAGGAAAGCAATCGGATACTTCATCAATTTTTATTTTTCCCAATTTCAAAAGCCTGCGTGCATTTTCCTTTGTTTCTTCATAGCGCTCACTTTTGATAAACGACTTCATTATTTGTTCTTCATCAAACAAACTCATCATAATCGTCACAACCTCCTTTTCCCTGTTAAGCAAATATTCTTTTAAAAAGGTCAAGGAATACGCTGTTTTTGGCGGTACGCTTTGCCATAACTTCCTGCCTGCGTTTTGTATCGTCCGACACCTTATCACTCCAATGTCTAAAAATTTGTGGCAAAAGATACGACATAGCTTACTTTCGCTGCACCTTAATTATACAGAAAAACGCCTGTCTTTACAATATCACATTAAATTTATTTCTCCCTATGTTTCGTCGCGCTCTGTTCCTTACCGATATTGTCCTTACAATGCTTGAAAACAACGCCTTCTTGGACTATACTGTGTAAAAGGCGAAATGCGATTTAAAAATTTTCGAGGAGATGCCGTATGGAGCAGATGAGTTTTTTTGACAGGAGCGTGCCAAGACCGCTTGCGGCAAGGCTTAGGCCCGAAACGCTGGAGGAATATGTGGGACAGAGCCATCGTTTGGGGCGCGGAAAG
>JAMPDT010000030.1 GCA_023665525.1 Butyrivibrio sp.
CCAATAAAAAAAGCTGCTTATGAGATTATAAAAAAAAGGCGGCGATTTGTCAAATTTTTTGAATTGACAACCGCCGCCGCCGTTTTTTAGAAGGTATGGATTTTGATTACGACGGGGAAACCGTCCGCCGCGTTTGGAGCGCTGACGTGAAGTCCGTCCTCGCGGGATTCCCATTCGACGGGAGCGTCATAGCCGAGAACGCTTACGCCGTCTATTATGCCCTGAAATGCCGAACTGTTGGCGTTTTTGCCTGTGGCAAGGCTCTTTATGCATATTTTGCCGTCCTCGGGAAAATTAAGGGCGATCGCGTATATACAGCCGTTGCCCGCCGTGAAGCGGAAGTCCTCCGAGGTGTAAGCCGAGCCGTTCCCCTCGGAAAACTTGCCCTCCGCCTCGGCAGTCGGACCCTCGCCGCAGAAGCGCCAAACCTTGCTGTTGTAAATTGCCTCGCCGTTTACGGAAAGCCATTTCCCGATGTCCGAGAGGATTTCCTTGTCCTTGTCGGGAATGGAGCCGTCCGCCTTGGGACCCACGTTGAGCAGGAGATTTCCGTTCTTGCTCACAACGTCGGCAAGGTAGCGGATAATATCGGCGCTGCTCTTGTAATCGAGGCTTGTGGTATAGCACCACGAGTTGTGGGCGATGGCGGTGTCGGTCTGCCAGTGGTAGGGCTTCACGTCCGCGAACTTGCCGCGCTCCACATCGACGATCCCGCTTCCGAAGGACATCGCCTCGTGCTTGTAGCATATGGCGGTTTCATAGCCCCACTCAAGCCCGCGGTTGTAATAGTAGGCGGCTATTTTGAGGAGGGTTTTCTTATAGCCCTCATGCTGTATCCACCAGTCAAAATAGAGTATCTTGGGCTGATATTTGTCTATAAGCTCGCAGGTCCTTATGAGCCAGTCGTCAAGAAATTCCTGTGTCGGATATGGCTTTGCGAAAATATCCTCCTGATTGGGCTGTTCCCTAAGCGACGGCCAGTAGAAATCGCCGACCTCCAGCGGCTCCTTGATGTCGCTGTCGAAATCCTTTCCGTTGCCCATGAACCATAAATGCTCCGCGCGGTGCGAGGAGGTGCAGAAGGTAAGCCCCTGCTTTTCCGCCTCCGCCTTAAGCTCGCCCACAACGTCGCGCTTCGGACCCATATTTACGCTGTTAAATTCCGAAAGCTCGCTGTCATACATCTGGAAGCCGTCGTGGTGCTCGGCGACGGGAACAATATAGCGCGCGCCCGCTTTCTTGAAAAGGGAAACCCATTCGGCGGCGTCGAAGCTCGGAGCCGTGAACATGGGAATAAAATCCTTGTAGCCGAAATCCTTGTGCGGTCCGTAAGTTTTTACATGGTGCTCAAATTCGGGAGTCCCCTGAATATACATATTGCGGGAATACCATTCGTTGTTGAAGGCGGGGACGCTGTAAAGCCCCCAGTGAATGAATATTCCGAATTTGTCGCGGCAGAACCACCTCGGAATCTCCATATCGGTGAGCGATTCCCATGAAGCCTTGTAGGGACCTTTTTCGATAACCTCGTCGATGGTTTTGAGGTATTCCGCCTTAATGCGGTTGTAGTTTTGCGGTTTCATTTTATTTTCCTCCAAAAAAATTTATTGCGGTAAGGCGGCGTCCGCCTTAGCCTTTGCCTCCTCGCGCGCATTTTCCAAGTCGAAGCGGTATATTTGGGAGTAGCCGAGAGCCTTTGTCCTTGAGAGAAGCTCGGAGTACAGACCTTCAAATTCCTCGTCCGATTCCGCGTAAACCATTTTCCACGAATACGAAACGATTGTGTCGGCGCACTGGGTACGTATTGTTGAAAGCTCCGTGGATTCGTCGGGCGAAATATAGTCGGTTCCGGGCGACACGATCATATGACCGCTGTTTTGCAGATATTCCATTACGGTGTCGGCATTCATATGCCGCGCCCAGTCCTTTTCGAGAGCGGAGCGGTTTTGGCGCAGAAGCGAATCCCATGCGGCAAAATAATACGGGTAGCCGTCGGGCGTCTGCTCGACCTTGGAAACGGGCGTGTAATTGAGCATACAGGCGCCGTCCCACCACATTCCGCCGCCCCATTCGTCGGGGACCTCCAAATCCCCGTTGAGCAGGACCGCTTTGCCGAATTCGGTAAGCTCGGGACCGCCCTCTGTGACACGCCATGTAAGCCCCTCGGGACCCGGAGTGCCCTGATGAGGGGAGCAGCAGCTTATCATTATGCCCTCGGGCGAGTAAAGCCAGCTTATAAAGTCCGCAAGCCTTTCGGGGTCCTCCGCGCGCGAGCCGACGGCGATAACCGTCTGGTAGTTGCCGAAGCTCTTGCAGCCGTAGGAGTATATAAGCTCGTCCTCTATGGGGACAAACATATAGCCCATGCCCAGGCTCATTTTGTCCGTGGTGTTGTAGGCGGGCTGCGCCAGCCACGGCCACGGTGAAAAAAGAATCTGCCCGTCCTTGAATTTCTGCGAAAGACCGTTGTAGGTCTGATTGGGAGAGTCGGGATCGACAAGTCCCATTCGGAACGCCCTGTTGTAAAATCTCAGGACCCGCATATAAAGCGAATCGCCGTCAAGTATATTCTGGAAATCCGAGCCGTCCGCCTTGGCGAGCACAAAGCCCGTTTCGTCATAGCCGTAGAAGCAGCAGGGCTGCTTGATGGCGTTCATCATATTGTTGTCCCAGTCCTTGAAAAAGGAGAACGCGTAAACAGGCTCGCCGCTGTCGCTGTACGGGTGCTTTTCCTGCATTTCGGCGAGAACGGGGAGCAAGTCCTCAAGCGTGCTTATCGCGGGATAGCCTATTTCGGAGTAATAGTCCCATCGCAGATATGCGCCGTAATTGGCTGCCAAGTCCTCGCTCGGCGTATACGGCGAGGCGGACGAAACGGAGCTTGGTATGGCGTATATTCCGTCCTGCGTGATGTTGCGGTTGAGGGAGCGTATCGGGACCTCGTAGCGGCTCATAAGATCGGTTCCGTGCAGATACGGCTCCATATTAAGTACAAGTCCCGCGTTTACAAGGCTTTGGAGCCTTCCGCCGCTTGAGCTGCATATGATCAGATCGCCCACGTCGCCCGCGGCGAAGCGCGTATCGTAGAGGGTGTCGGCGCTGCCCGAGGTGTTGGGTGTAATGATGTTAAGCTCCATATTGAATTTTTCGCGGATTATTTTCGCGTACCAGCCCGACCGGATCCCGCTGTCGTTGGCAAGCGAATCGTATACGTCAACCGTGATAAAGGAGGCGTATTTGGAGTTGGAGGACGTTGACGCCGTATGTCCCGCGCAGCCCGACGCGGAAAGGACGGCGAGCGCGGTCAGAACGGCGACCGCCGCCCTGCGGAACGTATTTATTTTCTGCATAAAAGACCTGCCTGCTGTAAGATAATTCAAATCGGTGTTTATTGCTGCGATTATTATACAAAAAATTAAATAATAAAGCAAGATTTACTGGAATTGTCGGAGAAAATGTTGTATACTTATCAGACAGAGGTTTTTCTTGTAAACAAAATACAACTGTTAAAAATTTTTTTAGCATTACAGGTGCTATAAAGTTAGGAGGAAAACACAAAAATGGCAAGAAAAATGAAAACCATGGATGGAAACAACGCCGCGGCTCACGTATCCTACGCCTACTCGGACGTTGCGGCTATCTATCCTATCACTCCCTCGTCGGTAATGGCGGAATGCGCCGACGAATGGGCAACTCAGGGCAGGAAAAATATTTTCGGTCAGGAAGTACAGCTTACGGAGATGCAGTCGGAGGCAGGAGCGGCGGGCGCCGTTCACGGCTCGCTTTCGGCAGGCGCGCTGACGACGACCTTCACGGCCTCTCAGGGACTTTTGTTAATGATTCCCAATATGTACAAAATTGCGGGAGAGCAGCTTCCCTGTGTAATTGATGTATCGGCACGCTGCGTTGCATCGCATGCGCTTAATATTTTCGGCGACCATTCCGACGTGTACGCTTGCCGTCAGACAGGCTTTGCAATGCTCTGCGAGTCAAGCGTTCAGGAGGTTATGGATTTAACTCCCGTAGCTCACTGCTCGGCAATCAAGGGCAAGGTTCCCTTCCTTAACTTCTTCGACGGCTTCCGTACCTCCCACGAGATTCAGAAGATCGAGATGTGGGATTACGAGGACCTTAAGGATATGGCGGATATGGACGCAATCAACGCTTTCCGCCGCCACGCGCTCAATCCCGAGCATCCCTGTCAGAGAGGCTCCGCTCAGAACCCCGACATCTTCTTCCAGGCAAGAGAGGCGTGCAACGCTTATTATGAGGCGCTTCCCGAGGTTGTCGAGGAGTATATGAACAAGGTCAACGCAAAGATTGGCACGGATTACAAGCTTTTCAACTACTACGGCGCACCCGACGCCGAGAAGGTTATAATCGCTATGGGTTCGGTATGCGAAACCATCGACGAAACGATTGATTATCTCGTTAAGGCGGGAGAGAAGGTCGGCGTTATCAAGGTTCGCCTTTACAGACCCTTCAGCGTTAAGCATCTCCTTGACGTTATGCCCAAGACGGTTAAGCAGATTTCCGTTCTCGACAGGACAAAGGAGCCCGGTTCGATCGGCGAGCCTCTTTACCTTGACGTTGTTGCGGCTCTCAAGGATACCGAATTTGCGAATGTTCCCGTATTTTCGGGACGCTACGGACTCGGCTCGAAGGATACCACGCCCGCTCAGATTATCGCCGTTTACAACAACACGGATAAGAAGAAATTCACGATCGGCATAGTTGACGATGTGACCAACCTTTCGCTTGAGGTGGGACCTTCTCCCGTTACCGCTCCCGATGGAATCACGAGCTGCAAGTTCTGGGGACTCGGCGCGGACGGAACCGTGGGCGCGAACAAGAACTCCATCAAGATTATCGGCGACCACACCGATATGTACGCGCAGGCGTATTTTGACTACGATTCCAAGAAGTCGGGCGGCGTTACGATTTCGCACCTCCGCTTCGGACACTCCAAGATTAAGTCCACATACCTTATCAACAAGGCGGACTTTGTAGCCTGCCATAATCCCGCGTACATACGCAAGTACAATATGGTTCAGGATCTTAAGGACGGCGGAACCTTCCTCCTTAATTGCAGTTGGAACGCAGAGGAGCTTGAGCACCACCTTCCGGGACAGGCAAAGAGATATATCGCCGAGCACAACATCAAGTTCTACACGATCGACGGAATCAAGCTCGGTATAGAAACGGGAATGGGAGCGCGTATCAATACGATTCTCCAGTCGGCATTCTTTAAGCTTGCCAACATCATTCCGATTGACGACGCGGTTAAGTATATGAAGGACGCGGCTACCGCCAGCTACATGAAGAAGGGCGAGGACGTCGTTAAGAAGAACCACAACGCGATCGACGCAGGTCTTGCCAATGTCGTTGAGATCAACGTTCCCGACAGTTGGAAAAATGCGCAGGACGAAACTCTTTCCGCCTCCGCGGAGGGCGCAAGGCAGGATGTTGTTGATTTCGTAAATTCCATTCAGCACGCGGTAAACGGACAGGAGGGCAACAAGCTTCCCGTATCCGCCTTCAAGGATTACGTTGACGGCTCCACTCCGTCGGGTGCGGCTGCCTTCGAGAAGCGCGGCGTCGCTACGACGGTTCCCAAGTGGATACCCGAGAATTGTATCCAGTGTAACTTCTGCTCCTATGTATGTCCTCACGCGGTTATCCGCCCCGTGGCTCTTACCGAGGAGGAAGCGGCTAAGGCTCCCGAGGGAATGAAGATTACCGATATGACGGGTATGCCCGGAATGAAGTTCTCCGTAACCGTATCCGAGTTCGACTGCATGGACTGCAAGGTCTGCGTAAACGTATGTCCCGCAAAGGAGAAGGCTCTCGTTATGGAGCGCTTCGACGACACGGATAAGACGGAGCAGAACGCTTTTGCTTACGGACAGGGCTTGCCCGATAAGGCAGAGGTATTCGATAAATTTAAAGAAACGACGGTTAAGGGCAGCCAGTTCAAGCAGCCGCTCCTCGAGTTCTCGGGCGCGTGCGCGGGCTGCGGCGAAACCCCTTACGCAAAGCTTATTACCCAGCTTTTCGGCGACAGAATGTATATCGCGAATGCGACGGGCTGCTCGTCGATTTGGGGCAACTCATCGCCCTCGACGCCTTACACGGTGAACAAGCAGGGACGCGGACCCGCATGGAGCAACTCCCTTTTCGAGGACAACGCGGAGTTCGGTATGGGTATGCAGCTCGCTCAGAAGGCTATAAGGACAAGGCTTAAGGCTAAGGTTGAGGAGGTTCTTGAAACAACCTCAAACGCGGAGCTTAAGGCTGCGGCTAAGGAATACCTTGACACGTTCAACTGCGGAACCACCAACGGCGCGGCAACCGATAAGCTTATCGCCGCTCTTGACGGTGAAAGCTCCGACGCGGCTAAGGAAATCCTTACCGACAAGGATATGCTTTCCAAGAAGTCGCAGTGGGTATTCGGCGGCGACGGCTGGGCTTACGACATCGGCTTCGGCGGCGTTGACCATGTTCTCGCAAGCAAGAAGGATATAAATATCTTCGTATTCAATACCGAGGTATATTCCAATACGGGTGGACAGGCGTCCAAGGCTACTCCCACAGGCGCGGTTGCGGAATTTGCCGCAGCGGGCAAGGAGGTCAAGCAGAAGGATATTGCCAGCATTGCAATGAGCTACGGCTATGTATACGTTGCGCAGATTTCAATGGGCGCCGACCGTAACCAGTGCATTAAGGCGATTGCCGAGGCGGAGGCATATCCCGGACCCTCGCTTATAATCGCATACGCTCCTTGTATCAACCACAGCATTAAGACAGGAATGGCTCATGCTCAGGACGTTGAGAAGGCAGCGGTTGATTCGGGCTACTGGCACCTGTTCAGGTTCAACCCCGCTCTTAAGGACGAGGGCAAGAACCCGTTCCGGCTTGACTCCAAGGAGCCTAAGGGAAGCTACCGCGACTTCATCATGAACGAGGCGCGCTACGCAAGGCTTGCAAAAGCCAATCCCGAGAGAGCCGAAATGCTCTTTACGGCAGCCGAGGAGAACGCTAAGGCAAGATACGATTATCTTGTTAAGTACGGCAAACTTTTCGATTAACAAAAACGCTTAATTTAAAAATCGGCTCGCGCGTTTTGACGCGCGGGCTGATTTTTTGCGCAGACGGCGGCAGGCGCGGACGAAATATATTTCGGGAAATTTTATAAATACCACTTGTAAATGAAAAGGAAAATGATACAATAAAGCTATAAATCTAAGGAGGGAATGTATGGACGATAAGGGAGCGGAAGGAAAGGCTTCCAAAAGGTTTCGTTTCGAGAACAAATATGTGGCGATAGGCGTTATGCTGTTTCTTGTTGTGGCGTGCAGTATTTTATATTATTTCGCCTTTTTCAAAAACAAGACGCTTTTCGGGCTGCTTAAAAGCATAATGTCGAATCTCTCGCCGTTTATAATCGGCTCGGTGCTTGCGTATCTGCTCAAGCCGATCTGCGCGGTTTTTGAAAACTGGACGGGCAAATGGTTCTCCAAAATGAAGAACCGAAGATTTGCGGGAATCCTTTCACAGACAATAAGCATCGCGGTAACGGCGATTCTTTTCCTGCTCTTTATTTATGTACTGCTCGCGGCAGTAATACCGCAGGTTATAGACAGCGGCAAGCTGCTTATCAAAAATGTGCCGACATGGTATACCAACACGATCGAATGGCTCAAGAGCATAACCAAGGATACGGCGTTACAGCAGACCATCGACGATTTTGCGAAGGACGGGCTGGCGAATATACAGGCTTGGATTACCAAATTTATGGAAGTGGACAGCAGCGCGCTGATCAACAATGTTATGTCGGGAGTGACCGTGGGCTTAAAGAGTGTGCTGACGGTGCTCAAAAATCTGCTTATCGGCGGCATATCCTGCCTTTATATACTTGCGCAGCGCAAGAAGTTGGCGGCGCAGGGCAAGCTTATAGTGTACAGTATTTTTAAAGAAAAATGGGCGGACAAGATAATGGACGAGATGAAATTCATCGACAAAATGTTCAGCGGCTTCATTAACGGCAAGCTTGTTGATTCCATTATAATAGGCATACTTACTTTTATTGTAACCTCGATATTCAAAATACCCTACGCTCTGCTCATAAGCGTCGTTGTCGGAGTTACCAATATCATTCCGTTCTTCGGACCGTTTATCGGCGGCATACCGTCTGCCTTTATCGTGCTTATGGTAAGCCCGCTGAAATGCCTTTATTTTATAATAATAATAATTGCGATTCAACAGTTTGACGGCAATATTCTCGGACCGAAGATTTTGGGCAATACCACGGGCGTATCGAGCTTTTGGGTGCTTTTCTCGATTACCTTCTTCGGGGGAATGTTCGGCTTTACGGGAATGCTGATAGGAGTTCCGCTGTTTGCCGTGCTGTACGATATAATCAAGCGCCTTATGCACCACGGGCTTGCCAAGCGCAACAAGGAGGAAATGTACGAGGAGTACGAGGCGGCGCAGGCTATGGAGGAGAGGGCGAAGGCAGAGGCAAAGGAGCGGAGGCGCTTCCACATTAAGAACGTCAAATTCCACAAAAAGAAATAATGATAACGGCGGGGGCATAGAATGTATTAAAATTCTGTGCCCTTGGTGCTTATGAAAATAATTCTTTATCTGTCGGAATTTATAATCCCCCTGCTCGTATTTTACATAGTGGGCTACGCCCTTCTCCGCAAAAACAAGGTGTACGAGGACTTTATCGACGGGGCTAAGGACGGGCTTAAAACGGTGGTCGGGATACTGCCGACGCTGATAGGGCTTATGGTCGGGGTACGCGTGCTCCGCGCGTCGGGGCTTCTCGAGGTTATGGGGAAGCTGATAGGCTATTTCAGCGGCTTTGTGGGACTTCCCGCACAGGTCGTTCCCGTAATTATAGTCAGGCTTTTTTCCTCAAGCGCCGCAACGGGGCTGTGCCTTGATATTTTTAAGCTTTACGGAACGGATTCCTATACGGGCTTTATGGTCAGCGTAATGATGAGCTGCACCGAAACGGTTTTTTACACGATGAGCGTATATTACATGGCGGCAAAGGTCACTAAGACGAGATGGACGCTTGCGGGCGCGCTTGTTTCCACTGCGGCGGGAATTGCGGCGAGCGTGGTCATTACGGTGCTTATGGGAAAGTAGAGAAAGCAGAAATTTTTCTTTACAAAGCGGATAAAAAATTGTATGATACTTTGTATCAAAAAAGGAGGATTTACAAATGAAAATCAAAAAGATAGCGGGTTTGTTTACGGCTGTGCTTACGGCGCTTGCACTCACGGCGTGCGGATCGGGCAGTTCTGACAGCAAGAGCAGCGCGGACAAGCCGGCGAACAGTGACGCGGCGGGAGGAAGCGGCATTGCGGCTTCGGACATTAAGATCGGCTTTATATTTATCGGCGACGAGAACGAGGGCTACACGGCGGCGCATCAGAAGGGAGCCAACGCCATGATGGAAAGCCTCGGAATTTCAAAGGATCAGGTGACTTTCAAGTACAATATCCCCGAGGGCGACGAGAGCCTTGAGGCTGCCGAGGACCTTGCGGATTCGGGCTGCAATATTATTTTTGCCAACAGCTTCGGACATGAGTCCTATGTTATGCAGGTAGCCAAAAAGTATCCCGACATCCAGTTCTGCCACGCGACGGGCTATCAGGCGGCAGGAAGCGGACTTTCCAATATGCACAATTATTTTACGGCGATATACGAGTCGCGCTATGTTTCGGGCGTTGTTGCGGGACTTAAGCTTAATGAGATGATAAAGGACGGCAAAATCAAGGCGGAGGAGGCAAAGATAGGCTATGTCGGAGCTTTCCCCTATGCGGAGGTTAAGTCGGGCTTCACGGCGTTTTATCTCGGCGCAAGATCCGTGTGCGAAAGCGTCACTATGGAGGTTCAGTACACAAGCAGCTGGGGAAATCAGGCATTGGAGCTTCAGACCGCCGATGCGCTTATTGCGGACGGCTGTGTGCTTATCAGCCAGCACGCCGATACGGTGGGCGCGCCCACAGCCTGCGAGAAGGCGGGCGTTCCCGTGGTCGGCTACAATATCAGCATGATCGAGGCGGCTCCGAATACGGCGCTTACCTCGGCTTCAATCGACTGGGCGCCCTATTATACATACGCGGTAAAATGCGTGCTTGACGGCAAGGCGATCGACGTTGACTGGTGCCAGGGATACAGCGAGGGCGCGGACAAGATTACCGAGCTTAACGAAAAGACGGTTGCCGAGGGCACCGCGGATAAGGTTAAGGAGGTCGAGGACGCGATCAAGGCGGGAACGCTCCACGTATTCGACACGTCAACCTTTACGGTGGGCGGAATGTCGCTTGAGGATTATCTCGCAAGCGATAAGGCGACCGAGGACGAGAAGGCTCTTGCGGCTAACGTAAGCGGCGGATATTACCACGAGTCGGAATCGGCTTCGGCTCCCTCGTTCGCGTTTATTATAGACGGAATTACGTCAAACGAGTAAACCATATACAAAATACACAGGGAACAGCCCGAGTACAGGGCTGTTCCCGTTTATCACGGAGGATTGCAGGTGGGAGAGAACAATGCGATAGAGCTGAGGAACATAACGAAAAGCTTCGGCAGTGTCGTCGCCAACGATAAGGTTTGTCTTGAGCTGAAAAAGGGTGAAATTCTTGCGGTTCTGGGGGAAAACGGAAGCGGGAAAACCACGCTGATGAATATGCTGTCGGGAATATATTTTCCCGATGAGGGGCAGATATTCGTGGACGGCAGAGAGGTTACGATAAGCTCTCCCAAGGACGCTTTCGATTTGGGAATCGGTATGATACACCAGCATTTTAAGCTGGTTGACGTGCTTACGGCGGCTGAAAACATAATCCTCGGACTGCCGGGCAGGGAACGGCTCGATATGGACGCGGTGGCTGACAAAATAAACGGCATCGCGTCAAAGTACGGCTTTAACATTAACCCGCGTCAAAAAATATACGAGATGTCCGTTTCGCAGAAGCAGACGGCTGAAATAATAAAGGTGCTTTACAGGGGAGCGAATATCCTGATTTTGGACGAGCCGACGGCGGTGCTTACTCCTCAGGAAACGGAGCGCCTTTTTGACGTTTTGCGCAATATGCGAAAGGATGGGCACGCGATTATAATCATAACGCATAAGCTGAACGAGGTTATGGAAATTTCCGACCGCGTGGCGATACTGCGAAAAGGCAAATACATCGCCTCAGTGAAAACGGCGGACGCAACCACGGAATCGCTCACCGAAATGATGGTGGGCAGGAGAGTGGAGCTGAATATCGAGAGGGAGGAGCCGAGGGACGTCGCGGAGCGCTTGGCGGTCGAGGGTCTTACCTGCGTAAACAGGGAGGGCGCGACAACGCTGGACAACGTATCGTTCAAGGCTTACGGCGGAGAAATTCTCGGGATAGCGGGAATTGCGGGCAGCGGACAGAGGGAGCTTCTTGAGGCAATATCGGGGCTTATTCCCAAAGCCGCGGGCAGAATACTTTACACGCCCAAAACAAGGGAAACCATAGACATTACGGAAACCAAGCCCGACGATATTGCGCAGCTCGGAGTACGCCTTTCCTTTGTACCCGAGGACAGGCTGGGAATGGGACTGGTCGGCTCGATGGGAATGACGGGCAATATGATGTTAAGGAGCTATAAGCAGGGCGGCGGATTTTTTACGAGCCGCAGGCAGCCCAAAGCCCTTGCGGAGCGGATTATAAAGGATTTGGACGTGGTAACCCCGGGCGTGTCAACGCCGGTCAGCCGCCTTTCGGGAGGCAATGTGCAGAAGGTTCTCGTAGGGCGGGAAATCGCGTCCCGTCCCCGCGTGCTTATGGCGGCGTATGCGGTTCGCGGTCTTGACATAAATTCCTCGTACACCATATACAGGCTGCTTAACGAGCAGAAGAAGCGCGGCGCGGCGGTTATCTATGTTGGAGAGGATTTGGACGTGCTGGTATCGCTCTGCGACAGGATCCTTGTACTCTGCGGCGGCAGGGTCAGCGGAATCGTGGACGGACGCACGGCAACAAAGGAGGAAATAGGTCTTCTTATGACGACAGTGAGAAGGGAGGCTTCTGACAGTGAAAAAGCATAATGCCGACGGGCATAGGGAACCGCCGATACATATTGCCAAAAGAGACGCTCTTCCCTTTTGGAGGGCAATGCTCATACGGCTTGCGGGAGTGCTGCTTGCGCTTTTGGTCTGCGCCGCGGTGATAATAATAATAACAAAATATAATCCGCTTGAGGTATATAAGGCGATTATAAGCGGAGCGGTGGGTACAAAGCGCCGCGTATGGGTCACGCTTAAGGAAACCTTTACGCTGCTTTTGGTGGCGCTTGCGCTTGTTCCCGCCTTTAAAATGAAATTTTGGAACATAGGAGCAGAGGGACAAATGCTTGTCGGAGGCGTGGCGACGGCGGCTGTTATGATTTATTTCGGGGACAAGCTGCCCGCGCCCGCGCTTATTATAGCGATGGCGGCGGCGAGCCTTCTCGCGGGAGTTGTATGGGGCGTTATTCCCGCCGTTTTCAAGGCACGCTGGAATACCAACGAAACCCTGTTTACGCTTATGCTGAATTATGTGGCGCTTCAGATCGTCAATTTCTGCGTCACCTACTGGGAGAATCCCAAGGGCTCCAATAACGTGGGAACCATTAACCCTGCTACGGAGAATGGGTGGCTCAACGACGCGCTGGGTCCCTACGGCTGGCACATAGCCGTAACGTCGGTGGTGCTTCTTCTTGTTTTTGTGTATATGAATTTCAGCAAGCACGGCTATGAAATCGCGGTCGTGGGCGAGAGCGAGAACACTGCCAAATACGCGGGAATCAACGTCAAAAGGGTAATTGTGAGAACAATGGCGATTTCGGGCGCAATCGCGGCGTCGGCGGGCTTCCTTGCGGTCAGCGGCGCGGATCACACCATAAAGGCGGAAACGGCGGGCGGAAGAGGTTTCACGGCGATTATAGTGGCATGGCTCGCCCATCTCAATCCCTTTGCCATGATATTCATATCGTTTCTGCTGATATTTTTGAGCAGGGGCTCCGTTGAAATCGCGTCCAAATTCAATCTGAACGAGAGTATGTCGGACGTTATCACGGGGATTATACTTTTCTTTATTTTGGGCTGCGAATTTTTTATCAATTACAGGGTTCGGTTCAGAAGAAAGGGGGCGCGGGAATGAGCTATATATTGATTTTTTTGCAGAAGGCGATTAACCAGTCGCTCATAATGCTTTACGGCGCGGACGGAGAGATTTTAACGCAGAAATCGGGGAACCTCAATCTCGGCGTTCCCGGAATTATGTATATGGGAGGCATCGGAGGGCTCATCGGCGCGTTCCTTTACGAGAAATCGGCGGCGCACCCGAATGCGGTTTTGGGGCTTATTATATCGGTGGTCTGCTCGCTTTTGTGCTCTGCTTTGGCGGCGCTTTTGTACAGCTTTCTTACAATTTCGCTGAGGGCTAACCAAAACGTCACGGGTCTTGCGCTCACGACCTTCGGAGTGGGCTTCGGAAATTTCTTCGGCGGCTCGCTTTCAAAGCTCGCGGGCGGCGTGGGACAGGTGTCGGTTCCCGTCACCTCGGGCGCGTATCAGGCGTCGATCCCCTTTCTTCGGGACATACCCGTGCTCGGAGAGCTGTTTTTCAAGAGGGGCTTTATGTTCTACCTTTCGATTATCATTACCGTCCTTATGGCTTATTTTCTCAAAAAAACCCGTAAGGGTCTGAATCTGCGCGCGGTCGGGGAAAATCCCGCGACTGCCGACGCCGCGGGAATAAACGTGGCGCGTTACAAGTACATAGCCACGGTGATCGGCGGAATGATAAGCGGCTTGGGCGGACTGTATTTTGTTATGGATTTTTCGGGAGGCACATGGACGAACAACGGCTTGGGCGAAAACGGCTGGCTCGCGGTGGCTTTGGTAATTTTCGCGATGTGGAAGCCGCTTAACGCGATTTGGGGTTCGCTGGTATTCGGCGGTCTGTGCATACTCTTTTTATACATACCCGGACTTAACCAGCATCAGGCGCAGCTTATAAGAATGCTGCCGTATGTGATTACGATAATAGTGCTGATTGTGACGAGCCTGCGCAAAAAACGGGAGCAGCAGCCGCCCGCGCACCTTGGGCTGCCATACTTCAGAGAAGAACGGTAAGGAGATTCGGAATGAAAATACTTGAGGACAGGATACGGCGCGACGGCATTGTGAAGGCGGGCAACGTGCTTAAGGTGGACAGCTTTCTTAACCACTGTATGGACGTTGAGCTGTTTAGGCAGATGGGCTTGGAATGGAAAAGGCTTTTCGCGGACAGACCGATCAACAAGATCCTGACGATAGAGGCGTCGGGAATAGGGATTGCCTGCGTTGCGGCGGAGCAGTTCGGGGTTCCCGTTGTTTTCGCCAAAAAAGCGCAGAGCATAAATCTTGACGGCGAAATGTATACCACTAAGATAGAATCCTTTACGCACAAAAAATCCTACGACGTAATAGTGAGCAAGAAGTTTTTGGGACCCGACGACCACATACTCGTGATCGACGACTTCCTCGCCAACGGCTGCGCAATCAACGGTCTTATTGAGCTTATAAACGAGGCGGGCGCGACAGTCGAGGGCGTGGGAATCGCGGTTGAAAAGGGCTTTCAGCAGGGCGGCAGGCTTATACGCGAGCGCGGGATCCGCCTTGAATCTCTCGCAATCGTCGAGAGCATGGACGATTTGACGGGCGAAATCGTATTCGGAAGCCGAGGATAACAAAAATAAATCCCAAAGCATTTTACGGCAGCGCCGTGTGCTTTGGGATTTTTGTTTTATAAAATCATACTGAGCTGTATTCTTTTTTTAGCAGGGTCTGCATTTAAAACCCTGACCTGTACAATGTCGCCGACGCTTACGACCTCCAAGGGGTGCTTTACGAATTTCGCGTCGGTAAGCTGCGATATATGCACAAGTCCGTCCCGATGAACACCTATATCGACGAACGCTCCGAAGTCGATAACGTTGCGGACGGTTCCCGAAAGAATCATACCGGGTCGCAAATCCTCAATCGACATTACGTCGCTGTGAAGAATCGGCTTTGGCATTTCCTCGCGCGGGTCGCGCGCGGGCTTTTCAAGCTCCTTTACGATGTCGCGCAGCGTAAGCTCCCCGACGTCAAGCTCGGCGGCGAGCTTTGAGTAGTCCTTTATCGTGAGCGAAAGCCCCGCTATGCCTCCCTGCGCGATGCTTTCGGGGGAAAAGCCCATGCTTTCAAGAAGCGCGCGCGCCTTGCCGTAGCTTTCGGGGTGAACGCCCGTAGCGTCAAGCGGATCGCCGCCGCCGTTTATGCGCATAAAGCCCGCGCACTGCTCGAACGCCTTGGGACCGAGCTTTGGAACCTTGAGCAAATCCTTTCGTGTGACGAAGCGTCCGTTTGCCTCGCGGTACGCCACGATATTGCGCGCGAGCTGCTTGGTGACGCCTGAAATATGCTCCAGCAGCGGCGCGGAGGCGGTGTTCAGATCCACTCCGACGCGGTTCACGCAGTCCTCGACAACGCCGTCCAGCGCCGCGCCGAGCTTTTTTTGGTTCATATCGTGCTGGTACTGCCCGACGCCTATCGCCTTGGGGTCTATTTTAACCAGCTCAGCCAAGGGGTCCAAAAGGCGGCGCGCGATTGAGGCGGCGCTTCTTTGTCCGACATCGAAGCTCGGAAATTCCTCCGCCGCAAGCTCGCTTGCCGAATAAACCGAGGCACCCGCCTCGTTTACAATCACGTACCGGACGTTTTCGGGAATTTCTTTTATAAGCTCGGCAATTATCGCCTCCGATTCACGCGAGGCGGTTCCGTTGCCGCAGGAAATCAGCGATATGTTATATTTGCGTATAAGCCTTTTGAGAACGGCTTTTGCCTCGTCAACCCTGTTCTGTGGGGCGGTGGGATAGATAACCACGGTGTCCAGAACCTTGCCCGTCGAATCCACGGCGGCGAGCTTGCAGCCCGTTCTGAACGCGGGATCCCAGCCCAGCACATTGCGTCCGCTTATCGGCGGCTGCATAAGAAGCCGGGACAGATTTTTGCGGAAAACGTCGATTGCTCCGTCCTCCGCCGCCTCGGTCAGGCGGCTGCGCAGCTCGCGCTCAACGGAGGGTGCGATCAGACGGCTGTAACTGTCCGCGACGGCGTTCTTAAGCGCCGCCGCCGTATTCGGGTTATCCTTAACAATAATCTGCTTTTCGAGATAGGCAAGAATTTTGTCAGTCGGAGCCTCTATTTTTACATTTAAAAATTTCTCTTTCTCGCCGCGGTTGAGAGCGAGCGTGCGGTAGCCCGTCATTTTGGAAAGGGGGCTTGTAAAATCGTAGTACATCTCGTACACGGATGGAGCGTCCGCGTCCTTGGCGGCGGAGGAAATAAAGCCCTCGTTAAAGGTCAGCTCCCTTATACGGGTTCGATAGTCCGCGTTGTCGGAAATTTCCTCCGAAATAATATCCATTGCGCCCGCTATTGCGGCTTTTGCGTCGCAGACCTCTTTTTCTGCGCTTATATATGGCTCGGCTTCAAGCTCGAGCGGCTTTGCGGTCTGCTGGAGCCTTATTACGGCAGCAAGTCCCTCAAGCCCGCGCTCCTTGGCGACAGTGGCGCGGGTGCGCTTTTTTTGCTTGTAGGGACGGTATAAATCCTCTACCGCGACGAGTGTTTTCGCCCCGTCTATTTGTGCGCGAAGCTCTGCCGTAAGCCTGCCCTGCTCCTCAATAGCCGAAAGAACCGTCTGCTTGCGCTCCTCCAAGCCGCGCAGATATGAAAGTCTTTCGCCGAGCCTGCGAAGCTGCGTGTCGTCCAGCGCTCCCGTAGCCTCCTTGCGGTAACGCGAAATAAAAGGGATTGTGTTTCCCTCGTCGATAAGCCTGACCGCCGCTTCAACCTGCCATCTTTTAACCTGTAATTCGTCCGTGATAATCAATATAATATCCATAAAAAGGATTATACAACAGCCTCGGAGATTTCACAAGCGCAAAAGGAGCTTTGGCGTTTCCGCGCAGACGTGAATGTATCATAACTGATATTTTTGGAAATATAGATTGTGAGGATTTAAAATTTAATATCAAACATTTGCGAGATATTGACAAGGATTGGAAAGTATGCGATAATAAAACAGCAATTAACCAATACAAACCATAAGGAGGAAAATGATGAAAAAAATGTCAAAATTTGCGGCGATTGCCGTAACATCTGCACTGCTGATGCAGAGCTTTACGGGCATAGTATATGCTTCGGAAACAGAAGCCGAAAATGTGCCTGAAGATACTTTTTTTGAGGAAGCTTCGGATTATGAAGAGATAAATTATTCCCTTAATTATTTGGGTTACGATTCCGAAGATACCATTTACTGCACCGATTATATCAAAGCAGAAGCCTCCGCCGAATCGGGAATGGACACAAGAGTGGCAGTTGTGTACACGGACACGGAAATGATTGGCGAGTACGTAAAAACCTACTGCGAGGCTGCCGACGAAACAAGAACCTGCTTTCTTGTGGAAAACAACGAGGAGGTTTTCGAGGTTCTTACGGGAAATGAGAGCGGTAGCATAGAAGTTTCGACTGACGGCGAATCGGTTGAGCTGAGCGTGGATTATGATTGTGCGGAGCAGGAGGAGCTTGAAGCGGAGGAATTTGAACTGAGAGAGTATCAGGTTGAAATAAATACTCCGAAACTTCCTAAGTATTATCCGACTTATGTTTCCGAGATTGAGATGATAATTAAGAATACCCCCGGTGCGGAAGGTTATTTGGTTAAGGTTAAAAATGTACCGAATGAATCATTAAGTAACGGTATAGGTTTGTGTTGGGCGGCGTGCGGGGCAAGCATTGTCAATTATTTTATGGGAACCAACTATACGGCAAAAACTATGTATGACAGGGTTGAATCTGTAATAAGCGGAACCCCTGCGGGAACCATATTGAATATGAAGGCTATGTTTGATGTCTGTTTGTTAAAGTACAGTGGGAAAGCCGGAAAATTAACATACAGTAATGTGTCTGCTCAACACAAAAAAGGCTCGCCTGTTATGTGCTGCTTGTATGGGGAAGACAGACAGAAAAATAATGCTGAAGAAAATCATGTAGTAGTTCTTTGCGGTTCGTTTAAGATAAGTACTTCATATGGATATGTTTATATGGACCCTAATGAATATTCGAGATTGATTATTAATTATATGGATTATTCTCAAATCACAAGCAGTTCAAATGATTTGTATTATTATGGCGGAGGCAGTATTTTTTATTTAAGATGCAATTACTCATTTTATAATTTCAGCAAGGGGGTATAAGGAATGAGAGTATTAAGAAAGCTTTGCATAATAATGTTATGTCTGGCAGTATGTACAGTGACGGGCTGTACAAAGGGAAGCAGTACGCAGAAGAGCCTTACGGGCGCGGAAGCGCGGCAGGGCGATGACGGAGAAAGCTGTGTTATGGGGATAATAGCTGACGTCGATTCCGAAAAATATTCAGTCAATATTAATTCCGCTTCTCCCGAATTTCAGATGGTGGCGGATAAGTGCGGCACCGATTACAAAAAAGGCGACAGCGTAAAGGTGAAGTATAGCGGAGAACTGCACCATTATGACGAAAATATGAACAGGCTTTTGGACGACCAATTTCCGCTGACAGGGGATAAAATGTATATTATTGCGGAGGAATATACGGAAATTTCTTTATGGGAGAATGACTGTTCCTTTTACGGAACATTGGAATATATCGCTGACATAAGAGATGAAAACGGTTGGTTTGGCGACAGCGTTGATACGTACTTTAGCTTTGTTCCCTTGAAAAGTGAAGATGAGGGCGCGGCAAACGAAATGTTCGGTCAGGTCGGTAATATTTTTAACGGATACGGCTCTCAGATAAACGACGGAAACGGCTTATCAAGGGGCATGGCAATGCATACCGAGCGGGTCAAAATAACCTATGACCCCGAGACAATGCTCGTGACCAAGGTCGAGCCTGCAAGCGCGGCGCAATAGAGGCGCGCGGCAGACAGGGGCTGCGCCCTTGCGCAGCGGAAAATATTTGAAAAGGCAAGGAAGCCGCCTTACACGGTGTCGAAGCGGACCCGCGGGGCGGCTTCCTTTAATATTCCGTCAATATTTTCAGAGCGTCGTTTCCGATTACAACGGAGCAATGCTCTTCGAGATATGAAATTGTGGCATAGTTGGTCTTGAGCTTGCTGCCGAATTCCGACAAAAAATTGCAGATACGGAACATATCGCCGTTATCGTCGAGAATACCCGTGAGAGCAAGGTAGTAAAGCCCGTCGGGAGAGCGGTAAAGGCGGCTCGTTCCGTCAAAGCGCGTGCCTGTGCCAGCGGCGGCTTCGGAAACCTTCCGCCATGAATCGAACGAGTAGATTCTGGTAGCCTCCTCAAGCTCGCTGCGCGCCGCCTCGCGTGCTTTCCCGGCAATGGTTTCGGACATCGGGATAAAGCCTCCGCCGGGAAGCTGCGTCGTCCGCTGCTCCGCGCCGTCGCCGTAATCGCTCGGAACGTCGTCAAGCTCTTCAAGCCCCATAATCCCTTGAACGTCGCCCGCTTCGTAATCAAAGCCGTCCTCTGCTCCCGCGGCGGGCGCGAAATCGGCGAGCTTTGAGTCAAGCTCCTCGGGGTCGTCAACCTTGGTAATTATGAGTACGATACAGTCTGCGGACATGGGAATTGCTTCGATCATAAGAGGAATGTCGTCCGCCTCAAAGCCGAATTCGTTTGACGCCTGTTCTATCATATCGTGAAAAAGAAGCTTGGCTTTTTCGGTTCCGTATGCAAGCTCGCTTATTTTAAGCTCCCGCGAAATCAGGTCGCCGCGGTTGAGCGTACAGCGAATTTGAGTGTCGCTGATTTTTTCAATCTTCATCTTTTTCACATCCTGTCTGTGATTATTGTAGTTGTAGTATTAGTATACAGCATAAGTTTTAGTGATGTAAATATTGATAAATGAATTTTTAGTGGATAAAATGTAAAAATTTGCTAAAAAAATGTCGGTTTACCCGAAAAAATGCCAAATCATGGGATTGTGGGAACA
>JAMPDT010000031.1 GCA_023665525.1 Butyrivibrio sp.
CACTGTATTTGTCATACAGGTTTCAACCCACACTCCCCTCGCGGGGAGTGACCCTGTCATACCCCTTATACTCAGCCATCGGCACCGTTTCAACCCACACTCCCCTCGCGGGGAGTGACTTGACGTTAAACGCTCAAAACTAGTCCCTTTAGGGTTTCAACCCACACTCCCCTCGCGGGGAGTGACACCGCTATATCAGTACGCTTGCCCTGATTGGACTGTTTCAACCCACACTCCCCTCGCGGGGAGTGACTGATGATTCCCTTGAGGCATTAATCTACCGCATAGTTTCAACCCACACTCCCCTCGCGGGGAGTGACAAAAAGTATTCCGACTACGATGCCAATGGAGGGGTTTCAACCCACACTCCCCTCGCGGGGAGTGACCCGCTCATAGGGAAAGAATCACCGTACACAACAGGTTTCAACCCACACTCCCCTCGCGGGGAGTGACGTTTGTGTTGTACCCGAGTTTTTTTAATTCTTTTAGTTTCAACCCACACTCCCCTCGCGGGGAGTGACCAAGACGTTTTTTTCGGCAAAACAGCCTTATAAAGTTTCAACCCACACTCCCCTCGCGGGGAGTGACGACCGCTATATCAGTACGCTTGCCCTGATTGGACTGTTTCAACCCACACTCCCCTCGCGGGGAGTGACAAATATTACAGATAGTAATACGCTCGAACACGGCGTTTCAACCCACACTCCCCTCGCGGGGAGTGACGTAGACGAATCAGTTGGCTTTAATAATACTAGCAGTGTTTCAACCCACACTCCCCTCGCGGGGAGTGACGATACAGACGCGTGCGGTTTGTTCCCTCGCGAGGTTTCAACCCACACTCCCCTCGCGGGGAGTGACAGTAATAAATCGCCGATATAAGTATTTTTCACAGTTTCAACCCACACTCCCCTCGCGGGGAGTGACTGGCAGTATTTGACAAAGTAAATCTCAACGGCGAGGTTTCAACCCACACTCCCCTCGCGGGGAGTGACGTAAAAATAGATGACGCAAATATCCAATTATCCACTGTTTCAACCCACACTCCCCTCGCGGGGAGTGACATCTGATAGGGGTATGATGATGCTTTATCATACGTTTCAACCCACACTCCCCTCGCGGGGAGTGACTTAAACGGAGTTGTACTTGCCCATTCCTCACGAGGGTTTCAACCCACACTCCCCTCGCGGGGAGTGACTGTTGTCTGGTTGACACTAATAAAAATTTGACAGCGGTTTCAACCCACACTCCCCTCGCGGGGAGTGACGCTTTTTTAAGATTCACTCTCTGTGTAGAGACATGTTTCAACCCACACTCCCCTCGCGGGGAGTGACTGTAACTATGTCGGTTGTTTTGTCTTTGTTAACGTTTCAACCCACACTCCCCTCGCGGGGAGTGACTATTAATGTCAACGGGCGTATTACCGCGGCAGACGTTTCAACCCACACTCCCCTCGCGGGGAGTGACTGGGGGACGGCGAAGCTCGTATTGGCGTTGACGGTGTTTCAACCCACACTCCCCTCGCGGGGAGTGACAATCGGGGCATTTGTGCAGAAGCAAAACGCAATAGTTTCAACCCACACTCCCCTCGCGGGGAGTGACAAATCGGGGCATTTGTGCAGAAGCAAAACGCAATGTTTCAACCCACACTCCCCTCGCGGGGAGTGACTTGTCTGGTTGACACTAATAAAAATTTGACAGCGGTTTCAACCCACACTCCCCTCGCGGGGAGTGACTATATCGTCTATCCCAGCCAACTCAAAATTTTTTGTTTCAACCCACACTCCCCTCGCGGGGAGTGACGGATATTTGCTGTCCGTCGCGTATCCAAGTTGCTGTTTCAACCCACACTCCCCTCGCGGGGAGTGACAAACGGAGTTGTACTTGCCCATTCCTCACGAGGGTTTCAACCCACACTCCCCTCGCGGGGAGTGACGCTTTTTTAAGATTCACTCTCTGTGTAGAGACGTGTTTCAACCCACACTCCCCTCGCGGGGAGTGACCCAACGCCTGTATAAAATTATCGGTATACTGCTGCGTTTCAACCCACACTCCCCTCGCGGGGAGTGACTCTTCATATCCGCTTAACGATACGTATCCGTCGTGGTTTCAACCCACACTCCCCTCGCGGGGAGTGACAAATCCGATACATACACTCTCGGAATTAGCGACGTTTCAACCCACACTCCCCTCGCGGGGAGTGACCCTGTAACTATGTCGGTTGTTTTGTCTTTGCTAACGTTTCAACCCACACTCCCCTCGCGGGGAGTGACGTCGCGGCAACATCGGCAGATGTGGGCTGTTTTGTAGTTTCAACCCACACTCCCCTCGCGGGGAGTGACGGATTTTAGTTATCTGGGAACGTCAAACGGTAGAGTTTCAACCCACACTCCCCTCGCGGGGAGTGACGCACAAGATAAGTCGGAATTGGCACTGGAATTGGAATGTTTCAACCCACACTCCCCTCGCGGGGAGTGACCATTATATACTCGCTGGTGCAAATTGACTCTAACAGTTTCAACCCACACTCCCCTCGCGGGGAGTGACGCTTTTTTAAGATTCACTCTCTGTGTAGAGACGTGTTTCAACCCACACTCCCCTCGCGGGGAGTGACTGATACATTTGTAAGTATCGCTACGGGCATTTGGGTTTCAACCCACACTCCCCTCGCGGGGAGTGACATCTTATGGTATTGTCCGAATTTGAGTACGCTATTGTTTCAACCCACACTCCCCTCGCGGGGAGTGACTGATACATTTGTAAGTATCGCTACGGGCATTTGGGTTTCAACCCACACTCCCCTCGCGGGGAGTGACGTTTGCCGAAACATCGCAGATTAACGCTACAAACGTTTCAACCCACACTCCCCTCGCGGGGAGTGACATATCCACCATACGCCCCGCTATCTCAATGTATTCGTTTCAACCCACACTCCCCTCGCGGGGAGTGACGCCAACGCCTGTATAAAATTATCGGTATACTGCTGCGTTTCAACCCACACTCCCCTCGCGGGGAGTGACGGCACGGTAACGGCACTTGGTTTAATGATTCCAGCGTTTCAACCCACACTCCCCTCGCGGGGAGTGACATTATTAATGACGGTTCAACTGCATTACCGTTGGGTTTCAACCCACACTCCCCTCGCGGGGAGTGACATCGACGTATCTCCCGATATATATCGAGTATACGGTTTCAACCCACACTCCCCTCGCGGGGAGTGACGCTACACTATCAATCATTTGTCCCATATTTAAATGGTTTCAACCCACACTCCCCTCGCGGGGAGTGACCTACTAGTGCGATGTATGATTTAGTGGCAAGTCAAGACGTTTCAACCCACACTCCCCTCGCGGGGAGTGACTTATCTGTACTATTGCCATTCGACGGTTTTATGTGTTTCAACCCACACTCCCCTCGCGGGGAGTGACAATGCGCATAAATTTGCCAGTAGGGTATTTTTTTGTTTCAACCCACACTCCCCTCGCGGGGAGTGACTTCTATACAACTATATATATCTCCAAATGCATTTTGTTTCAACCCACACTCCCCTCGCGGGGAGTGACGCGAACCTCGCCGAAATAATGCCGCTTAATGCTATGTTTCAACCCACACTCCCCTCGCGGGGAGTGACGCAGCAGTCCGCCCGAAACCGAATCACGGGAGGAGTTTCAACCCACACTCCCCTCGCGGGGAGTGACCATATCAAGGGTTTTCATTATGCAATCGTACAGCGTTTCAACCCACACTCCCCTCGCGGGGAGTGACGCTTTTTTAAGATTAACCCTCTGCGTAGAAACGTGTTTCAACCCACACTCCCCTCGCGGGGAGTGACAACCCTGGTATAATGCGCAGACTCTACAATTTCAGTTTCAACCCACACTCCCCTCGCGGGGAGTGACAATACGAGATTATCCACAATTTTTTACGCAGATAGTGTTTCAACCCACACTCCCCTCGCGGGGAGTGACGATACATTTGTAAGTATCGCTACGGGCATATGGGTTTCAACCCACACTCCCCTCGCGGGGAGTGACTCGTATACATAATTTATTAATCCGAGTTCTGCCAGTTTCAACCCACACTCCCCTCGCGGGGAGTGACGCGAGATGGAAAAAAATCGAATTTAGGTGCTCGTTGTTTCAACCCACACTCCCCTCGCGGGGAGTGACGGGGACGGCGAGGCTCGTATTGGCGTTGACGGTGTTTCAACCCACACTCCCCTCGCGGGGAGTGACATCAACTTGTCCATAAATCTTACCAATATGCTTAGTTTCAACCCACACTCCCCTCGCGGGGAGTGACAGATACCGTAACCGGCAAGCATAGTTTTAGCGGGTTTCAACCCACACTCCCCTCGCGGGGAGTGACGTCGCGGCAACATCTGCAGATTTAGGTTGTTTCGTAGTTTCAACCCACACTCCCCTCGCGGGGAGTGACGCGCAAAGGCGTAGCCGATTGTACCGCCGTTTTCTTTGTTTCAACCCACACTCCCCTCGCGGGGAGTGACTGCACAATATCAGTCACAAACATACCATAATACGTTTCAACCCACACTCCCCTCGCGGGGAGTGACGTCGCGGCAACATCGGCAGATTTGGGCTGTTTTGTCGTTTCAACCCACACTCCCCTCGCGGGGAGTGACGAAAACGCATAATCAAGCGCCCCGACCTTAAGGAGTTTCAACCCACACTCCCCTCGCGGGGAGTGACGACAATTCTGCACATAAAATCTCCAACCTAAACCGACCGTTTTATCCATATCGCACATAAAGCAACGTATATGCTTCGGTCATAGCAAGATATTTCATATTTTTATGCAGATTGCCATATAAAAATTTGCGCGAATGACGCGGCGAATTTATGTTCACTTCACATTCGCAAGGACTAGACAATCAAAGTTCCTGACAAGTCAAAGGATTTTTGTACGCCGATATGCTCTATTCTGTTTTTATATTTTTCTCCCAAAATATAATAGCGAATACTGTCCTTTTCGATGTCAACGGTCTCCTTGAGCTGGTTTTTGACAATCGCAAACTGCGTACTGTCCATGATGCACTCAAACACCGAATTTTGAACGCGCTGTCCGTAATTTGTACAAATTTTGGCAACACGGGCAAGTCTGCTTGCCCCCTTCGGCGACGATGTATTCACATCGTATGTTATCAACACAAGCATATCGGCACACCTCCTTATCTTTTAAAAAACGGCGGGTACGCATTGATGTCGCCCCTGAGATACCTTGCCAAAAGCATAGCCTGCACATACGGCAGCAGTCCGGCGGGTATTTTTTCCTGTAAAAAAGGATGCAGGATTTGCTCTTTTTTTGCCTCCTGCCATTTTTGGATCACGGTTTTTCTGAGAGAATCCTCCATAACCACCGCGCCGCTCTCAGTCTTATTAAAGCCCTTTGCGTCTATCTCCTTTTTGTTAATCAGGGACAGTACAAATCTATCGGTAACCGGAGCGCGAAGCTCTTCCATAATATCCAGCGCGAGAGATTGTCTGCCCGGTCTGTCCCTGTGCAGGAAGCCGACATATGGGTCTAAACCGACGGAATATGCCGCTGCCGCGCATTCATTAGCCAAAAGAGAATAGACGAACGATAGCATTGCGTTTACATTGTCTAACGGAGGTCGCTTATTCCTGCCGTTAAAGGTAAAATCCGCCTTATTTTGAAGAATCAGCTCGTCAAACACACGAAAGTATACTGTCGCCGCCTCTCCCTCATATCCGCGCAATTCCTCGGTGCTTGCACAGCTCTTGATATAAGAAAGCGACTGCTTCAGCAGGTCGGAGGCTTTGCCGAGCTTTTCACAATCCATGCGAAGCGGATAATCTCTTTTGGCTCTTTCCAAAACATACCTTTGATTATGTACCTTTCCCAAAATCATATTGCGCGAGATTGCAAGGCTCTGACTGTCGTCATCGGAATAACGGTATTGGGTTTTTCGCAAAATTACGTTTCCGTTTTCTTTTCCGATAATGCGCGCGCAGAATCTGTCGCCTTGGAAAAAGCTTAGCGATACGCCGCTTTCCGCACATTTTTTCATAAGCGCCGGGCTTGCGCCGACATAATTGAACGCCACTATCGCTTCTATATTATGAATCGGCACTCTCATAAGCACTTCGCTGTCCCGTTTTACCGTAACGCTTTCACCGTCAATTCCCAAATATACATCCTCGGAGGTTACATAAAGGGTATTCATAAGTTTTTTCAAAAAGCTTCCTCCTTCAGCATATCGTCCACATATTTGGCGGCGGATACTTCTCTGCAAAGCTGCGGCATACAAATATTGTACAGGGAACATTGCTTGCAGGAAGGCTTCGTTTTCACTTTAGGCGTATACGCGCGTTCATAATACGAATGCATTTCTTCAAAGGATTTTCTTACCCTTTCACGCAGCTCCGATGTGAAAATAACCTCCGTTCTGTGTCTTGTTTCTCCGTAGTAAAGAAAACCCTTTTCAATCTGCGCGGCAAGCATCTCCTCCAAGCACATTGCCTGAGCAGTCAGTTGCAGCTCGTCGGCATTGTGCTGCTTGGGCGCGCCGCGCTTGTATTCCACGGGAATAACAAGAAAAAATCCGTCGCAGCCCCGAAGCGTAATTCCGTCGTCCGCCCTGTGAAATTCCACAACATCACACTCCCCGCTTATTCCCATCGTCCGCGAAAACACCCTCATCGCCCTGACCGTCAGTATATCCCCGAGTTTTTCACGGAAATCGGGATTATGGGCGTTTTCGTGCATAATTTTCCCCTCAAAGGTTCGGACGTTCTCCTCCCATTGCTGTTCAATATGTATCAGCGCCCACTGCCTTCGGCAAAACGCAAAGTGCTGTATTCCCGACAGCAGTAAATAATCCTCTTCCCGATATTCCATATGCCGCTTTCCTATTCTCTGCAAATGCAGGTGACGCCCTCGGGCAATGCTTCGGGCAATTTCACTTCATAGTCGGAAAACGCCCTCGGAAGGTCAACGCCGTCCTTTTTAGTCACCTTAACCTCATCGAACAGCTTGTGCGCGGGAGCACAGCCCAATTCACTGTCATGCTTGAAAATTATAAGCTTTCTGACTGCCATTTTTCCGCGCGCCGCTGCGCGGTCATGCTCAAACATATTCAAAACAGCCTGCCACAGAAGCTCAAGGTCGTCCTCGGTAAAACCCGTAACCTTTCTCGCAAGGTTCGCCGATACAAAGCCCTCGACACGGTAAAGTCCGTAAGGAACAATATACTTTCTTCCCATCTCGGTTTCTTTTCGCGCCGCGTCCTCCTCGGTTGTAATCGCAACTCTTGTTATTGTTATCTCCTGCGGAAGAATCGGATCAACCGATTTTGCGAAGCCGAACTGAACAGGTCCCCTCACCTGACCGCAATTCAGGTTTGCTTTTACAAAGGTGGTCATAACCGCGCCGAAGGTTCTTATGTCAAAAAAGTTACCGCACATAAAATCCCTTATCTTTATATCAAGCTCGGGGTCGGTTTTTTTCAGCGTTTTTATATCCTTACCGTCTGCATTGAAATATTTAAGCGCCTCGGCGTCGCTGCGGTTTAACGGAACATTGTCTTTAATATAAATTTTGTAGCCCTCTTCATTTTCCTTCAGCATTTCCACATAATTACGGATTTTTCTTTTCAGGCATACATCGGTAACTATTCCGTAGCCGCTTTCGGTATCCACTCTCGGCATATTTCCCGCGTCGGGGTCGCCGTTGGGATTTCCGTTTTCAACGTCAAACAAAACCACAAAATCATACCTGTTCTTAATTACATCGCTCATATTACTTTTCCTCCTTTTTCTGATAGCATTTCTGCGTCTGATGATAATAACCTAACTGAAAAGAGCCCTGCTGCGGCAGATTAAGACGCATTGGATATTCCGTCCCGACGGTTTCCGTCAGTTCTCCGATTTTTTTATTAAAATTAATTTTTCTTCCTTCATCTAATTTGCGCAAATGCTTCTGTGCAAGGTCAATAAGCTTGGGAAAAATTCTCGCCGGAGTAGCCGACGCCGCACTGAAATACTTATCCTTTATTGTCGCGTTGATTCCCGGATTAGCCTTCTGCTGTATATGCTCCAAAACCGCGAATAGTCTTCCGAGCGTATACGGCACATTTCTGCATTCTTCGTTAAGCTCCATTTTTAATACCTCCTTCGGACAATCTTTGTTCTTATTGCGTAAATAATAGGCTTTTATAATTGCCGCACGCCCTCTTGTGACATCGCGTTCCGCCCTTATCCTCAGCATCACTCCGTTGAGAAGCGAGGTGGGATATGCTCCGCCGTTTAAAACAGCCTTCAGCGTATCCGCAGCCATCTGAGGCGACGGCGACTTGTCCTTCGCTTTATTATTTACCGTTTCGGAAATCAGCTTCCAAATAGGCAATATCGTGAACTTGTCATTGCTTGGGCGTACAATTTCCAGTCTTTCATAATGCTCCTGAATGTGACGCACTATTTTCCCGAACGAATCCTCCATGAAAAAGCGGACCGATAGCCTCGCGGCGTTTGGCGCAAGCCCCAGTATGTAAAAGTGCCTGTCGGGACTAATCCACTCATCCTTAAAGCGAACCATATCGCCCTTTTGTATTTTGGACAAAATCATGCTCAAATCCTGCTCTGTCAGTCCGCCCTCATCTTCCGTTCCGAACAATGCGACCATTGCGACGTCCTGATAAACCGCATCGCCGCCCTCCGCCCAGCAGACAACCGTGGTGTCGCCGATCGCTTTGGTATGCTCTCTGTCGTTTAGCAGCTCGTTCAGCGCCGTTGCGTAAGCAAACGCGGCGTATTCGCTTACGGGCGCGTTTCCGCCCTGTTCCTTGCCGTAAGAGCAGAACGACGGAGCGTTAAACGAAACGAGCGACGTTCCCATCGCCTGCGCGCCGCGCACTCCCTTAATAGTGGGGTGCAGCACCGCTATCGGCGCATTTTTGCCGGTCACCATACATATTCCGCTGTTTCCGCTGTCGGAATTATTGTAATAATTGCGCCAGCACTCCCTTATTTCAGGATTCGCCATAACGGATTCGCCGTCATAGTAAAACAGAATATTCGCGCCCGCCGTTAAATCCTTCCAATTATCCGAAAGATACTGCTTTTCCTGCGCCGCCTCGGGATTCCATTTTTCAAAAAACCGAATAATCGCAAGAGCCGCTTCGCTTTCGGCGTTTTTCAAAAGCTTGAGATGAAGCTCCCTGCACGCGCAAAAGCACTGTTTTGCTCTTTCCTTATTGCCCTTTTCGTCAACTCCGAAAATGTATGTGGAATTATCGCACAAAAAATTCGCTTTAATATCAACAGACCGTTTGACAGGCTGCGGGACCTCCATCGACTGAGGCGCCAAAACCGTTTTTTTGCCCGACGGCTTTGATATTTTGAGAGATAAAAGACCTATAACCTCGCCGTCGCCGTTCAGATTAAGACCGAACGAAACGTTCGCCTTCCCCCAGCCCGGTTCGGATATTGCTCCTTTTTTTAACAAATCTTCATAGCGATTAACCAATGCCTGTAAAATCACCGTATCACCTCGCAGTCCCTCAAATCCAGCACGCCCTTTTCAAGCTTTGCCCTAAAAAACATAGGTCGGATATTCTCCTTGTCGCTGTAATCCAAATCCCACAGCATATAGCCCAAATCCCTCGTTTCGTCGATGGCGGGAATCTCTCCGCCCTCCCATTCCTTAAACCGAAGCAGGAATTCCCGACAGCCCGCATAGGGTTGGTGAAAACACTGTCCCTTATGCAGCCTTCGTTTCATAATATCCTGAAACTTTCCGTGATTGTCGCTTTCCGCCGCCTGATCCGTCATGACAAAATGCGCCTCAATCACATAATGAACGCCTTGAAGGATCAACGCCGCCCTCTGGACTATGTCTTTGGACGCGCTTATATACAAAGCCTCCTGCCCTCCCGTCATTACGGTTCTCACATTGCTTGCGGAAATTTTGGATTTCACCTCATTCCTTCTTATGTTCGTCGTTTTGATAGGGGAGAGCACATATATTCTGTCTACAATCCACCGCATTCCCGGGTGCCAGTATACGGCTTCAAGCACGCCGCGCGCCGCCGAAGGCGTAATAACGTCATACGACACACGCTCCGTCTTAAGCTCGGGACGCGAGAAGCAGGCATAATCTCCCCGTATCTCCACTTTAACCGACATAAGCATCATCTCCTTTCTTTGACTATGTGCCGTTTTCACGCATAGCTTTATCATTGATTGTTCTTTTATATATTACAAAGCAAGTAATATCCCTTTGCCTTTGTTGCAAAATAATTTCTTATATATAATTCTACATCAAACTCGTAATAAATGAAACACAAAGTTGTATTATATGTTTAAAATGTTGTTACATCACAACTGCCCTGCCGTACCTTGCAAAATTTTCTTTGGCTATGTTAAGACTTATAGGATTTCTTCCGTTGTCGCTATCGGGGTGCATATTCTGATACTCATCGTCTATCCAACCGCAGTCTTTACAAACCGCATTTTTTTCATTAACAGGAACGGTACAGTTTTCACAGCATGCGCATTTTTTCAAAAGAGGAACCGAGCCTCTGCCATATGTACCGCTTTTCTGCATACCGTTACGCGTTTTTTCACTTTCCTCAATAATTTTATTAACATTAATCTTTTGCAAATATTCATCAATATGAATTTGATAATAAGTACTGCCAATATCCTTACCTCTTCCTCCCATTATGCACATCCCCTTTTTTTGGCTTCAAAAGAATGCCTTGCGTAAAGAACATCGCCCCTCATTTCCGCAAAAGGCTCTCCAAAGCAAATAATATATAATGGCTCTATCCTCTCAAGCATCGCGTCGTATCCCAACATAAACTCCTGTTTTTCTCTTTTCTGCCCAAATGTAGATACCGCAACTATTGAGTGCTTCTCCACCCCTTTAAAACAAAACGAATAGCTTCTCTTATCTCCCCAAGTTATAGTCGGAATTACTTTGAGACCGTACTCTTGCCAAAAAGCGCCGCACCATCTGTTTTTGAATATGCTGAACCTCTGCAAGGGTAACGGCATACTTGGGTACAGACTGAAATCAGGTGTTAAAAGTGCCTTGTACTTAGCCAACTTTTCAATATATTTGTCACAATCGTAATAAAACCTTTCAAATTTATAATCTTCCAAGAAAAAGTGTATTGTTTTATCTTCATTGCACTTTTTGCTGTTTATATGATCACAGCCCATAAGAAAAATTTCTTCTTTTCTTATGAAATTATTCCGAAGCTTCGGTATTTCATATATGCCGTCTGTTTTGTATCGGTTTCTGAGCAGCAGTTGAATCTTGTCCATTCACATCAATCTCCTTTCATTAGTTGTGTATTTAATTTAATTCTATGCCCCAAAAATTGATTTGTCAAGAAGAATTTTATTATTCTTAAAAATATTATTTTATCATTGACGCTAACAAATTTTTTATTGCAAATATCCCATTTTTAGTCTAAACTGGATTTGTCGTCTTTCATAAGATGCGGGTTGAAATATTAGGTGTGTTTTTATTTCATTACGGCGGCAGCTTCGGTCTGCCGCCTTTTTCCTTTAGATATACAATCCAAAACCCGTGTCCACGTCCAACTGAAGCCCCGTGTCCTCCCTGTACTGATTCATATCCCTCAGCACGCATACATAATCGTCAATCATTTCAAGACAGCCCGCCGCCCAAAGCTTATTAAAATGCTCGGGATATACGTTTACGCCGAACTGTCCCAATTTTCGGAAGGTATCGCGTTCGGACCTGCCGCCGCTTATGCTTTCTATGTACCGATTGCTTTCCGCTCTCGGTATATAAACTGTCCTTGTTTGATTCTCTATAAGCTTAAATGCCTCCGCCGCCGTGGCAAAGGGCAATAGCTTTCCGTCGATTCCTTTGTTGAACGCCTTCATAATGTCTTTTTGGTCAAGATTTTCACTCCCTAACAGTTTTCTGTAAAAAACAAAATAATGCGAAACAGCCTCCAAAGCCGTTGGATCCGAATATTTTCTCAGCGTTTCTCTAAGCGCGTCAATATTCTGCTTTACGAAAGAAGCGTCGTCTCCCTCGATACGAAACATATATACGTTACTCTCGTTCAGACTGCGCCGCCCCTCTCTGTTGCAGCGTCCCGCAGCCTGTATCAGGGAATCCAGTCCCGTTTCCTGTCTGTACACCTCGGGAAAATCCAAGTCAACTCCCGCTTCAATCAAGGAAGTGGCTATAACTCTGCACGGCTTGCCGTCTTTAAGGCGTTCCTTTATTTCCTCAAGCTTTCTTTTGCGGTCAAAGGGACACAGAAGCGTCGTCAGACAGTAAGCTCCCTCCGTCGGAACGGCTGAATAAAGCTCCTGCGCCGTTTTACGCTTATTGACAATACAAAGAACCTGTTTTCGATCGGAAATACGCGCCCAAAGCTCCTCTGTGCCGACAGCTCCCATATCTTTTATTGTCGAGCGCCTAAACTGCGCGAAAAGCTCGTCGGTGCCTCCGCAAATTTCATTAATTTTAATATCGGGAAGATAATTTGCAAAAATATTTTCCAAAGCGGGCTGCGTGGCAGTACACAAAACCGCCGTCGCTTTGTAATTTTTTACAAGCTCGGAAATTGCCGCGACACAAGGCTCAAGATAAGGAACAGGTAAGGTTTGCGCCTCGTCTAAGATAATAACGCTGTTTGCCAAATTGTGAAGCTTCCTGCACTTTGAGCTTTTATTTGCAAAAAGAGACTCAAAGAATTGTACTGCGGTCGTAACCGTAACGGGCATATCCCAGTTTTCGGCTGCCAGCGCCTTACGGTAATCCGCAGGCTTCTCGCCGCTGCCCTCATCGGCTTCAAAAAGCACGCCCGAATGGTGCTCCAAAACGTTTTCACTGCCCAAAATTGCCTTAAAAACCTCGGCATTTTGGTCTATGACGGAGGTGTACGGAATTACATAAATCACTCGGTTCATTCCGTTCGCCCTCATATGCTTTAGGGCAAAGCCGAGAGATGCCGTCGTTTTGCCGCCTCCCGTGGGGACTGTCAGAGAATACAGACCTCTCGCAAAACTTTCGCCCTTACGCATACATTCCTTAAGTATGCGGTTCCTACTGCCGCAAAGAAGTCTTTGTGCCTCGCTTTCAAATTCCGTTCGGCTCAGCCATTTTTCCGTATATTTGTCAAAAAAATCACACAATTCACCGACAGACGCGTATTTCCCTCTTTCCGCCGAATTACCATTCATAAATCTCTCGGTATCAAGATAGTCGGCGTCAACAAGACAGGAATACAGCATTCTGGTAAAAAATGACAGCGAAAAGCCATTGTCTTTGCAGAAGCTCGGCATACGCGCCTCGTTCGGCGTTATTTCGTTCTTCCACCCATCAAAGCTCGGTATTGTTTTTTTAAGTCTGCCGAAAAATGTCCCGTCGCCCGCCTCCGACACCTTAGGCGAGCCTCCGTCGAGCAGTCCCGAATGATGTCCCGCTATCGCCATTGCAGCGGGCGTATTCCTTCTCTGCATTGCCACAAGCGCTCCCGCAGTGGAATGGTCAACCCTTTGAGTATGGTCGGGCGCTGTTATCCGTCTCTGAAATTCGTCGGAATACTTGCCTATATCATGCAAAATTCCGCAGAAATAACCCATATCCCCGCAGTCAAAAGCCTCGGCAAAGCCCCGCGCAAATCTTGCGGTTCCCTCCAAATGCTCCTTGATGCTTTGTTCTTCCCCCAATTCATTAATGTGTGCAATCATTCTCAAATAATCCTTTTCTTTAATAAATGTAAATATTCGTTTTTATTTTTATTATACATAATTCACTGTCCAATAAAAAGGATTTTCAATGGGAACGTATGAGCTTTTTCCTCAAATACACCGCCGCCAAAAAAGCCGCGCACAGCGACCATATGATCGGCTCGGTAAAGACAACGCCCTTGTATTTCATCGACGGAATCACAAGCGCGCAGGACAAAATTTTTACCGCAAGCTCGATTCCGCCCGAAAATACGGGCGCAATTTTATATCCCATCGCCTGCATGGAATTGCGCAGGATAAAAAGTATTGCGAGCGGAAAGAAAAACAGCGTGCACACCCTGAGATTGTACACCGCGTTGGCTATAATGTACGCGTTATCCGTACCCGTAACCGCGCGCACCAAAGCGCCGCCTGCCGAAAACGCGGCGGCGGCAGACACAAGCGACCAGGCAAGCTCGGGCAAAAGCACCTGCTTCATTGCGCGGTCTATCCGCTCGAACCGCTTCGCGCCGAAATTCTGCCCGACAAAAACGGCGCAGGCGTTCGCTATCGCCTGCAAGGGCATCATCAGAAATTCAAAAATACGCCTTGAGGCAGTGTGGGCAGTGATAAGCTCCTTTCCCAAATTGTTTATACCCTTTTGCAGTATAATGGAGCCGACAGCAAGCACCGAGGACATAAGCCCCATTGAGGATCCAGTCAGGAGCATTTCCTTTGCCAAATCCGTCGGGATTTTCCAGTCCGATCCGGACGGCATATACGCCCTGTATTTTTTGACAATATAAACGGCGCAGAACAGCGCGGAAGCAAGCTGCGCCGCCACAGTCGCCGCGGCCGCTCCCGCAACGCCCATATCCAAAACGATGACGAACAGCAGATCCAGCGCAATATTAACCGCGCCGGACGCCATCAGAAAGAAAAGCGGCGTGCGGCTGTTCCCCACTGCGCGCATAAAGCCCGCGCACATATTATAGGCTATTGTCGCCGTCATTCCCGCCAAGATAATAAAAATGTACCGATATGACATCTCAAATATTTCCGAGGGCGTGTCCAGCAGCTTCAGCATTGCCCCAAGAAACGGCAGCACCGCCGCCGTCAGCAAAAGCGTGGTCGCGGCGTTAAGCATAACCGCAGCCGCGGCAGCTTTTTTCATCTTGGCAATGTTTCCCTCACCGAAAAGCTGCGCCATAACGACTCCGAAGCCGTTATTCATTCCGTTCGCAAAATAAATCAGCACGGAATAGAGAGCCGCCGTCGCCCCGATTGCCGCTATCGCGTCGTCGCCGAGCTTATGCCCCGCAATCATCGTGTCTATGAGATTATATGCCTGCAAAAAAAGCGTTTCCGCAAACAACGGAACGGCAAAATACGCAATCACCTTAAGCGGCGCGCCCTTTGTCATATCGCCTGTCCGCGTTTTCAAAAGCTCATCCTCCCCGTTATGTCGCTCCACGCCTCCTCATCTATTTCCTCGTTTCTGAAAAGCCTTCGCTTATCGTCCTCCGTAATTTTGCGTATAACCCTGCAAGGATTCCCCGCCGCCACGCACCAATCGGGAATATCCCTCGTCACCACGCTGCCCGCGCCTATGACGACATTGCTTCCGATATTTACCCCGGGACATACCACGGTATTTCCGCCCAGCCACACATTGTCCCCTACGGTCACGGCTTTGCCGTATTCATAGGCTGAATTGCGGCTGACAGGGTGAACGGGGTGCCCCGCCGTATAAATCGCCACATTGGGCGCCATTTGACAGTTATCCCCGATTTTAATTTTAGCCACGTCAATGAGCGTGCAGTTATAATTCGCAAAAAAATTCCTGCCCACCTCAATGTGCCTGCCGTAGTCGCAGTAAAACGGCGGATTTACAAAGGCTCCCTCCGACTTGCCGAACAGCTCCTTTACCACCTCTCCTATTCCCTCGAAATCGGCTCTGTCCATAAAATTCAGCTTCTGCAAAAGCCTTCTGCATACGCGCTGTTCCTCAAAAATACTCTCGTCCGAAATATACGCCAGCTCCGCGTCCCTTCGCTCCCTGTTTGTCATATTTTTTCCTCCAAAAAAATTTTGTTTTATAATATGACAATATAAAGTTTTTCTTTGAAATTCTTCCAAAATAGCTTATAATAATATAACAATCTTCTTTTAGGGAGGAAAATCATATGAATAACCGCACATACTACTGTTCCGCTTTTAATTCTGACTCCTCCGAAACCGTAGCGTATAACAATCCGCTTTTTCCGGCATACGTAAGATACGGCTATTTGTCCGCGTACCCTGATTACACCGCAATCAGCCATTGGCACGACGATTTGGAATTTATTTTGATAAAAAAAGGGAAAATGATTTACAATGTGAACGGCGATCTGATCGAGCTGCCCGAGGGCTGCGGCATTATGGTAAACAGCCGCCAACTTCATTACGGATTTGCCGTTGACAGCAGCGAATGCGAATTTCTTTGCATTCTGCTCTCGCCCGAGCTGCTGCGCGGCAACGAATGGTTTTATCAGAATTATATAGAGCCCGTCACGAAAAATCCGCCCGTTCCTTATCTGTACCTTGACGGCGGCGCTTCGCACCGCGCGGTTTTGGAGCGGCTTGACCGCATCTACCTATCCTTCGGAGCCCGCGTTCCGAATGCCGCGTCGTATTTTGAGCTGCTTGAAAATTTTGCCGCAATTATGAAAACACTCTACAAAAGCCTCAACGCGCCGCACCGTACCGCCGCGCGGGAATCCTCCGAGCTTACCGCGCTCAGAAGCATAATCACTTATATTGAGGAGCGCTATTTTGAGCGCATTACGCTTGAGGACATCGCGCAGTCCGGCTCCTGCTGCAAAAGCAAATGCTCCCTGCTTTTTAAAAAATACCTGCGCGACACCCCGATTACATATATCACAAAGCTTCGTCTGCGAAAAAGTCTGGACGCTCTGCTCGATTCCGACAAAAGCATAACCGACATCGCCTACGAAAACGGCTTCTGCGGCTCCAGCTACTACTGCGAAACCTTCAAAAAATACTACGGGCTTTCCCCTTTAGCGTACAGGAAATCGAGAGCAGGGATGGGACAGGACGCCTGAGCATATTTTGGGGGAGGTTGGCGGATGCCCTTATCCTTGAGATATTACAAAACTCCTCCGCTCCCTCTGTCGGTATTCCCAAAACACAGTTCAAATTTCAGCCTTGCTTAACGAAATCATAGAGATAAGCCGCAAACATTATATTTGATGTGTCATTTCGCAATCCTTATCTCTGTATCTTGAAATTTGAGTCTCATCATTTCTGTCAAAATATGAAAAAAGCTTGAATATGGCGCTCTTCCCGAGTTCAGTTACTCTGCAAGCAAAAGGAGATTAATTGTATTAATTGCAGCTCCGCTTACTTTGGTTCTCTCGTAAATATTATTCAGCCTGTCCTTAAACCCTCCTGTAAATTCTCCCGATACAAAGGCATAATTAAAGTTGCTGACAGTATCTTAAAATATCTTCCACGTTAATATTAGTGTTCTTTTTTGACTTTCCGCATTTATTTTTCACAAAATAAAAGGACTCTCGTTACGGCGTATTTCATAGAGAATTTGGAAAACACCGTAAGCAGGCTTCCTGCGTTCTACGTTTTTGCTTATCTAAATCTTTACTTATTTGTTTGAATTTGGTATAGTATAAATAAAACGTCATTATGGAGATATTGTAATGTTCAACACAGGAGATACCGTTAAGGTAAAACACAATAATAAAATCGGCGCAATTACTGCTATCGAGAATAATGATACCGTTACAAGATATATCGTGCTTCTCGACGGTAAAAAAATTAGCCTTTATGCAGAACAAATTGAACTTTATGATATTGATAATAGCTTGCTATCATACACGGCAAAAGACATCAATTCTCTATTGACTGCTCGTTTGCTCCTTAATCCGAATATCAATTCCGTGTATTCATTGAATTCGGCAAAGATTGACTTTATTCCGTATCAGTTCCGTCCTGTACTTAAAATTATAAAGTCGGAAAGTCCGAGAATCCTAATTGCCGACGGCGTCGGCGTTGGTAAAACTATTGAAGCCGGTTTAATCTTAAAAGAACTTGAATCACGCTTCGACATTAAATCAGTTCTTGTTATTTGTCCGCGTCCCCTTATAACCGAAAAAAAATGGCTGGGAGAATTAAAAGATAAATTCGGGGAAAAATTTGTGCACATAGACGGAGAAAAGTTAAGGTATTGTATAAGTGAATGTGAATTGGACGAAGAATGGCCCAATGATTATAAAAAGTGCATTATTCCGTATTCACTGTTTGACAAAGCAATCGTAGACGGTACTGCGGAAAACGGGAATAAAAAGCTGAATAAAAAATCATTGGCGAATTTAAAGCCTTTCCCTAAATTCGATTTGGTTATAGTCGATGAAGCTCATCACATAAAAAATTCCAACACCTACGCTCATCAGGCTGTTGAAATGTTCTGCGAAAACGCTACGAGTGTCGTTATGTTGACCGCTACGCCGATACAGTTGGGGGATAAAGATTTATTTACGTTACTCAATATTTTGCGTCCCGATTTGATATATGATTATGAAAGCTTTGAGAAAATGTCCGAGCCAAACCCTTTCATCAACGAAACGGTTAGAATTGTACGTAGCAATGCAAGCGATTGGCAACAAAATGCGTTAGAAAATTTAATTGCAGCTGGAAAAACAAATTGTGGAAAAACAACTCTAAACCCTAATCCAACCTATATAAATGCTATCAAAACGTTAAAACAAGAAAGCATTACGCAGGAAGAACGCGTAAAACTTATTACGGATATAGAAAGTTTACATACTTTTGCCACTATAATCAACCGTACACGTCGACGCGATATCGGAGAATTTACGGTAAGAAAGCCTGAAACGCTTAAAGTGAATTTTACGGAAGAACAAGCCTTTCTTTACAACGAGTTGTTACGGATACAAGCAAACATTTTACGTCAATTACACGGCGATAGAGGTTTGCGTTTTATGATGACAACCATAATGCGCCAAGCATCAAGCTGCATCCACGGATTACGCCCCTTCCTTGAAGATATTTTAACGAGAAGATTTGACGAGCTTGGTTTTTCAAATGGGGATTTGGGCGAAGAAGTTACGGAAGCTTCTGCCAAATATCTTTCAAAGCCGCAAATCATAGAAGCCGTCAAACAACTACTTTCTTTTACGGAAAATATGAGTAATGACGACACAAAGGTCGAAGAACTAATTAAGGCGATTAAAAATAAGCAAACTATGCCGAATAACAAAGTGATGGTATTCAGCAGTTTTCGTCATACGCTTCGATACCTATACGATAAATTGACCGAACAAAATATTTGTGTCGGTATTATACACGGCGGTGTAAAGGATGAAGAACGAGTTGTTTTGCGTGATAGATTCAAAGCAAATCGAGAACAAAAAGATTCATTAGATGTTTTACTTTTTTCTGAAGTCGGTTGCGAGGGCTTGGACTATCAATTTTGCGATTGTTTGGTAAACTATGATTTGCCGTGGAATCCGCAGGCGATTGAACAGCGTATCGGACGTATTGACCGAAACGGACAAAAAAGCGAGAGCATTTCCATTATCAATATTATCACGGAAGGCACAATCGACTGCGACATATATGACCGTTGTCTTTCGCGTATCGGTGTATTCAATTCTTCTATCGGTGACAGTGAAGAAATCTTGGGCGAAGTTACACGCGAAATTTATAACGTCGTCGAAAAATATATTCTCAATCCACAAGAACGCGCACAAAAAGAATTGCAAATTGCAGATAATGCCATACGAAAAATGCAGGAACAGCGACGGTTGGAAGAGGAAAAACACACTTTCTTCGGTTTGGATTTAAGTGAGGAAATGATGAAAAAAGAATTGCAAGATGCGACCAATATTCATTTAAGTGCGGAAGCTATTGTCAGACTTGTTGAAACTTATCTCGAAAAACGTTTAGGCGCTGATAATCTATATATTATAGGAAACGGTGTTGAAAAGAAACTGCGAATAAACGTCGATAACCGTCAAATTTTATTATCTGACTATGAAGCGTTAGGCAGACAACCCAATCACGTATATAAGGCGTGGGATAACTATCTGAAAAACAAAACACCGTTTGAAAAAATTACCTTTGACGGCGAATATGCTACCGAGCATAAAGATATTACTTTTATAATGCCTACTCATCCCCTTGTTAAACAAGCAATCCGTTATTTCAGCGATGACCCCGTAGAATGCCGTTTGACTGTAAAAACAAATAAGTTGAAACAGG
>JAMPDT010000032.1 GCA_023665525.1 Butyrivibrio sp.
GATAAAGCTGCTTATAAGGCACTGTCCCGAATATGAATAGCAGAGCGCGCCGTGTACGAAGCATTCCAGCTCCGTTTCGCCGTCATAGTCATGCAGTCTCTTTATTTCCTCCAGCGAAAGCTCCCTTGAGGGCACTATCCTCGTCACATTGTATTTTTTCAAAAAATCAATATAGTCTTTGTGGGTTATCGTCATCTGCGTGCTTGCGTGAATATCCAGTCCGCCGAAATACTCCTTTACAAGCCTCATAACCCCGTAGTCCTGAACGATTACCGCGTCAAGCCCCGCCTCGTAAAGCGGCTTAAGATAGCCGTAAAGCCCGCCAAGCTCGCTGTTCTTGACGAGCGTATTGACGGTGAGGTACATTTTTTTGCCGTGAAGATGCGCGTAATCAATCGCCTCAAGTATTTCCGAATCGGAAAGGTTCCCCGCGTAGGCTCTCGCCCCGAAGCGGTTCCCGCCAAGGTAAACCGCGTCCGCGCCCGCCGCCAACACAGCCTTAAAAACCTCCATGCTCCCCGCGGGAGCCAAAATTTCCGCTTTTTTTGAAATATCGGCGCAATTACCCATTTTTCCACCTCAGCAATCCTGTCATATCCGTACCGAAACAAAACGGGTATGTCCGCACTCAAACCGTCTGCGAAAATACCCGCCAAATCACTTATCTTAAGCTATTTAATATTGTCAAGCTCCGTCTCGAGCCGTACAATCGTTTTCTGATTCTCGCCTATCTCCGCCTTGAGCTTGTCTATTTCCTGCTTGGCGGAATCAAGCTTAATCTGAGCCGATATAAGCTCGTGCTTAAGGTCGTAAATCTCCTTGTCCTTCGCGTCCATATCCGCTTCGAGCCCGTCAGCCGTCTTTTTCGCCTTAAAATAATCGTCGGCAATATTCAGCTCAATCATAGCCGCCTGCATATCGAGCGTCTGCCTCCTGTAAAAATCGGACTTCTTAAAATCCGACATTTTGCCGTTGATATACGCCGCGACCTTCTGAAGGTACTCCTCGCTCTCATACCCGCTGAGCGTGTAAGTTTTTTGGCCGATTGTAACCTCTGTTTCGTTCTTTGCGGACATTTTCCCTCTCCTTTGTACCTGACTGCGCGCCGCAGACGGCTTTCGTTTCCGCGCACCGCCGTCACCGTAAGCTATATTCCTATGTATTTTAGCACATTTACGGCGGTATGTCAAAACATACCGCAAAACAAGACGGCGCGGGGCATAATCCCCCGCGCGTCCTTTTGTCGTTTTTACATTTTCTCGAATACGGGAATCGAGTCAATCGGCGCGGCAGCGCGGATCGTACAGCCTCCCCGATACTCCCTGCCGTCCCTTGTGTCCTTCCATACTCCTTCGGGCAGATAAACGTCGCGCTCAAACTCGTTGAGATGGAAAATCGGAGCGACAAGGTATTTGCCGCCGAACATATACTGGTCCCGGAGCTCCCAGCATTTTTCGTCCTCGGGGAACTCAAAGAACATCGTCCTTATGAGCGGAGCGCCGTTTTCGGACGCCTCCCTGTAAAGCTCCTTGATATAGTCGTGCAGGCTTATGCGAATATCGTAATACTTTTTCATGATACGATAATTCTCCTCGCCGTAGCTCCAAAGCTCATTGGGCTGTCCCGTGTGAAGGTATCCGCCTCCCCAGTCGCGCTCGTCCAAGGGCGGGATATTGTAGGGTCCGCGGTCGCCGTGCATACGAAGCACCGCCGAATAAACGGCGAACTCGTACCAGCGTATCAGAAGCTGTCTGAAATCGGGATCGTTTACATCATCCGTCATAAAGCCGCCGACGTCCGTCGTCCACCACGGGATTCCCGCAAGCCCCATATTAAGACCTGCCTGAAGTTGATCGTAAAATGCCTCGAAGGTGCTGGGCACGTCGCCCGACCATACGACATTGCCGTACTTTTGGCTGCCCGCCCACGCGCAGCGGAGAAGGTTCACAACGGTGCCGTCGCCCATATCCTTCATATTGTCGTAGAAAACACGGCTGTAAAGCTGCGGATATATATTGCTGCACGAGAGCGCGGGACCCTCGATGTAGCGGTAATTGTCAAAATCGTACACGCCGTAGTCGGGCTCCGAATTGTCAAGCCAAAAGGCGTCGATTCCGTAATCGTAATAATTCTTTTTGCAGACCTCCCACACATATTTTCTTGTTTCGGGATTGAACACGTCGATTTCAACGCAGTCGCCCTGATAATCGTAGGTCTGCGCCGCTCCGCGCTCCGTCCTGATAAGAAGTCCGCGCTCCATCATCGGCCAGAAATTCTCGCTCTTTCGGTCAACCGAGGGCCATACCGAAACAATGACCTTGATTCCCATTGAGTGCAGCTCGTCCACCATAGCCTTGGGGTCGGGCCAGTATTTCGCATCGAATTTCCAATCTCCCTGAACCGTCCAGTGGAAGAAGTCGATTACTATTTGGTCAATCTTGATGCCTTCTTTTTGATATTGATGCGCAACGGAAAGCACCTCGTCCTGCGTTCTGTAACGGAGCTTACACTGCCAAAGCCCCATAAGGTCCTCGGGGAACATCGGCGCGCGGCCCGTTACCGCCGTGTAATTTTCAAGAATCTGCTTGGGTGCGTCCGCAACGGTAATCCAGTAGTCCATCTGCTTCGTCGAGCGCGCCGTCCACTCGGTATAGTTCTTGCCGAAGGCAGCCTGTCCGACGGCGGGATTGTTCCAAAGCATTCCGTAGCCGAGGCTTGAAACCGCGAACGGCACGGAAATCTGAGAGTTGCGCTGCGCAAGCTCCAGCACGCAGCCCTTAAGATCCATATACGGCTGCTGGTACTGTCCCATTCCGTAAAGTTTCTCCTTGTCATTGCTCTCAAACTTCACATTGAGACTGTATTCCGTTCCGCCTATGATTCCCTTCCACTCTCTGTTGATGACCTTAAGGCAGCGGCTCTCCCTGCTGAGCGTTCCGTCGTACTCGCGGAAATACTCCCTGAGTATCTGCTCTCCGTCCCTGTAAAAGGTGATGATTCCCCTGAAATTCACGGTCGCGCGGATACGCCCGTTGGTGATCGACGCAATCTGTTTTTTGTCAATCCTGCCGTCGCCTACCCAGTGCTCCTCCTCGTTAATCTCCACTACTGCGGCGTTTTTAGCCTCCACCGCCTCGGTAAGCGCCCAATCCTGCTTTGTAAATTCCCAAAGCTTTGTGGCGCGAACGCGCAGGGAATCCTTTCCCCATGCCTCGATGCGCAGCGTTTCGCCGTTATGGCGCGCAATGAGCGCTCCGTCTTCCTTACCAAACTGCATGATTTTCTCCTTTCATTGTTCAATATTACTGCGCCGTCCTCAAGCGCATACCGGCATACCCGATTGATAAATAAGCTGGCAATTTATTCATAGTTGTATTATACTAATCCTATGCACGAAAAACTTGATGTTTTATAGCGATTTCTAACACAATTTTGACATAATAAAAAGAATGGAAAATTTTGGTATGAACCGTCACGATTTTGATTTGTTTCGGGAAACGTCCCAGCACGGAAATATGCGTTTTCACCTTATGCTTCACGAATACATCTCAGACACCTCACGTCCCGAGCGCGTCAGCGCCCACTGGCACGAGGAGTACGAGCTGCTGACCGTCACAAACGGGCGCGGCGTCGCGCATATAAACAGCCGCCGCTTTGAATTCGGGCAGGGGGACGTGCTTTTTATAGATTCGGGCAGCCTGCATTCCCTGTCCGCCGCGCCCGATACGCCGCTTGTATTTTACGCGGTTGACTTCGGACGCGAGCTGATAAGCAGCTACGGCAACGACGACATTCAGCAAAAATATATCCACCGTCAGGCGACGGGCGGACTTCTTTTCCGCGACCATTTCCGCGCGGGGGAGGCGGACTGCGAGCAGCTTCGCGCGCCGCTAGAGGAAATACGCCGTCTTTACCGCATGGGAGCCGTCGGAAACGAGCTGCTCATAAAGGCGGAGCTTTTGCGCATATGGCACTGTCTTTGCCAATATCCCGCAACCCTTCCGTCCTCGGAGCAGCAAAGCGGCGACGCCAAAATCACCCTCATAAAGGACGTTCTGCAATTCATTCAGGCAAACTACAACAGCGCGCTCACCCTCGGTATGCTTGCCCGCCGTTTTTATATGAGCGAGGGGCAGTTCTGCCGTTTTTTCAAATCGCAGGTAAATATGACCTTCATGGAGTACCTGAACTATTACCGCGTCGGCGCAGCCTGCGATATGCTGCGCGACGGCGCTCTCCCCGTCAGCGCAATCGCCCTTGACTGCGGCTACGGCAATGTGAGCTATTTCAACCGCACCTTCCGCAAATATATGCACTGCACGCCGAAGGAGTACCGAAAGCGCGAGGGAAAAGGCTTGTAGCCTTTTATTCGCTTTATACGCCCAAAATGTTAATAAGCAGCGTCCACGCCAGTCCGTAGTAGGTAACGACTGCCACAAGGTCGTTGACGGTCGTGATGAGCGGTCCCGAGGCAACGGCAGGATCTATTTTAAGCTTGCTGAAAATTATCGGAACAATCGTGCCTATTATGCTCGACAGCACCAGCGACACAAGCAGGGCGGTTCCAACGCAAACGGATACCGAAAACGCCAATGCCGCGGGCTGCCGCTTAAAGAAAATCAAATAAATTCCCACGAAAGCGACGGATAAAGCGCCCAAAATCAAGCCGTTCAATAAACCGATACGCGCCTCCTTGGAAATCAACTTCAGCTTCTGCCTGCCGCCTATCCTTTCGTCCATAAGAACACGAATCGTGACCGCAAGCGACTGCGTTCCCGTATTGCCCGCCATATCCAAAATAAGCGACTGAAAGCTGACGATTACGGCTAAGTGCGCCACAACCTTCTCGAAGCTGCCGACAACGGTTGACACCACAAGCCCCAAGCCCAGCAAAACAAACAGCCACGGCAGACGCTTGGCAATGCTCCTTTTCAGCGGCTCGTTCAAATCCTCCTCCGCAGACAGACCCGCAAGCTTTGCGTAATCATCGCCCATTTCGTCATCAACAAGCAAGGCTATGTCCTGCGAAATCAAAACTCCGCGAAGCTTGTTTTCCGTATCCAAAACAGGAATGGAGTCCTCCGAATAATTTTTTATGCGCTCCAGGCTATCGCCGATTTGTTCATTCGCGTAAACATACGGATATGAGGTCACGGTGATGTCGGAAAGCCGAGAGGCTTCCCGAGAAATGATGAGGTCCTTCAAGTCCACCGCGCCTACAAGCATATCGTTATTATCCACAACATAGATTGTCGAGATATTGTCGTTGTCCGCCGCCTGTTCTATGAGGGCGCTCATAGCCTGCTTGACGCTTGCTCCCTCACGGACGGAAATGTAATTCGTCGTCATTTTGCTGCCGATCTCGTCCTCGTCAAACGAGCTGAACATCTTGATCTCGCTCTTAATATCGTCGTCCATCAGCTCGAGCAGCATTTCACGCTCGCCCTTTTCAAGCGCGCGCAGATATTCGACAGCCTCTGAGGCTTCCATGCTTGACAGCACGTCAATTTTTTTGCGGACGTTAAGCTCGTCCAAATATTCGTTCATTTTATCCGAATATTCGAGAACGCCTGCCAAGACCTCCGCGTCCAAAATCCGATAAAGACCCGCGCGTTCGTCTTTTGTCAGCAAATCAAGCGCACCCGCAATATCGTTTTCGTGATACGCCGAAAGACGCTCAAGCATAATTTTCGGCGTTAAATTGTTGCGGAAAATCTCTGTAATTTCCGTTATATAGTCGGTATGCACCGATACTTCCGCCGCAATATTTTTTTCATTCATTCTTTCCGCCCTCCGCAATTCTGTAATTTTGGCTCACGGAAAAGGGCGCAAAAATACCCTCGCCTTCCGAAAACCGACTACACCAAGTTAATATAGCTTAAACGAATGGCAAAGGCTTCATATATCAGTATCAGCAATCAGCGTGCAAAAATCGGTCGGAACACAGACTGCGGCTCTGACTGTATATGAATACCCTGTCCATACTTCGACTACTGCCGTCGTCCATGCTCTCACCTCCGTTTTTCATTATTTAATTATATAACATTTTGCTTTTAATATCAATAACCGACTTCCCAAAATATGTATTGATTTCTTCCATTCTGCTTTCCTGCTTTACATGGAACGGACAGCGTGCCTCGCAGTGTCCGCATTTCGCACAGACGTCGGCATGGACGGGAAGCTTATAATAATGCCCCCTCGCCATCTCATCTCCGGCGAGCGCGAGGTCGTAATACTTATTGACCAGTCCCACTTCAATCCCGACGGGGCAGGGCTGGCAGTGATTGCAGTATACGCAAACGCCGTAGGCGCTCTGTGGCGTAAACTCACCTATGATCGAATAATCCTTTTCCTTCGGGGAGGCGGTTACATACCGCAGCGCCGTCTGCAAGTCTGCCATATTGCGGACGCCCGGCAGAACCGTAAGAACCGCGGGACGGTCGAGCGCATACTGAAAACACTGCGTATGCGTCAGCGCCCGTTTGAACAGGGAGGTTTTGGCGTCAAGCAGCTGACCGCCCGCAAAGGGCTTCATAACGGAGATTCCCACTCCCATTCGCTCACAGTCACGGTAAAGCCGCGCCCGTTCCGCTGCCTCTCCGATAGCGTATTCTCCCTTTTGGTAATCGTAGGACGGATTGATGCTGAACATAAATATATCAACCAAGCCCGTGTCCAAAATACGGCGGGCAATGCTCGGGTTATGGGAGGAAAATCCGAGGTGACGGATCACGCCCTGCTTTTTAAGCTCCTTCATATAATCCCAAAGTCCGCCGTTCATCACTTCGTTTAAGTCGTCCGTATCGTCCGTGCAGTGGACAAATCCTATGTCCGTATAATCCGTGTCAAGCAGCTTCAATTCCCATGCAAACTGCTCTTTGATTTCGTCCAAGGCTCTCGTCCAGCCGTATTTTCCGTCCTTGTAAACCGCGCCGAAGTGCATTTGCGTCATAACACTTTCTCTTCTGCCCGCAAACGCCTTGGCAAAGGCGTAAAACGGAGCCTGCCTTGAGGGCGCCAAATCAAAGTAGTTGACGCCGTTTTGAATTGCGGCGTCAATGACCTCTGTCATTTCCCGCTCGGCGCCGTCAAGACCGCCGCTGCCAAGACCGATCACACTTATTTTTTCACCGCCGTGTGGTAAAATCCGATATTCCATATTGCTTCTCCTTATTTTGCACTATTCCCGCACAAGAGAAACGGTAACCGTAACGTCCCCGTCTCCCAGCGCCGCTCTCAGCACCTCTGCGTCAAGGTCGTTTATTTTTCCGATGGGCGTTAAGCTCCACGAGTTCGTATCATAATAGATAACAAAGGTTCTGCCCTGATATAGGATAATATCGCCCGCCTGCGTGTTCATGGGTTCATTGTTCTGCGGAAGGGTCACGCCCAAATCGGCTCCCTTTTCCATATTCGCATAATCATGCATATTTAAAACAAGCGGAGCGTCCGCCAAAAGCTCCTTGAACGCGTCCACGGTAGAATTTTCCGCCAGTGCCGCCGTAAAAACCGTATCTCCTATTTCAATTTTCAGCATATAATTTGTTTCCTCCGTTTCCGATTCCGACGTAATTTCATCTGCTTCCGTTTGAACGCTCGTCTCGCTCCCGGACTTTGTTTCGGAATAGCTGTCCGTCCGACCGCACGCAGTCGGAAAACAGGTAAATACAAGCGAAAGCAGTAAGCAAAATATCCGTTTCATTACAGCTCCTTTCAAAATAAAACCCCTAAAACAGCCGTTTTAAATGAACCGACCTTTTAGGGGTTTATCATATTCCGTTACGGAAATTACATTCCCATCTGCGCCGCAACCTCTGCCGCGAAGTCCTCGTTCTTCTTCTCAAGTCCCTCGCCCGTTTCAAAGCGCACGAAGCTTTCAACGCTTACCTCTGCTCCGACAGCCTTTGACACGTCCTTAAGGTATGCCGATACGGACTGCTTTCCGTCCTCCGCCTTAACATAAACCTGATCCATAAGGCAGATTTCCTTGAGCTGTTTGTTGATACGTCCGTTGACGATTCCCTCAAGCATCTTATCGTTGGCGTCGGGCTTCTCGTTCTTTGCCTCTGCAAGAAGGACCTTCTTCTCGCTCTCGATATAGTCCTTGTCCACCTCGTCGCGGCAGGTATATTTGGGATTAAGAGCCGCAATCTGCATTGCGATGTTCTTAAGCGCCTCCTTAACCTCGTCGCTGACGACGGAGGTCTTGGCTTTTACAAGAACGCCGATTCTTCCGCCTCCGTGAATATAGGATACAACGCAGCCGTCAGCCGCCTCGACCCTCTGAAATCTTCTTATCTTTAAGTTTTCGCCGATAACCGCGATTTTACCCGCGAGAGCTTCCTCTACGGTCTTGCCTGTCTCTGCCCTCCAAGGCTCAGCCATAAACTCCTCGATGGTTGCCGCGTCCGAAGCAAGCGCCTGAGCCGCAACCTCCTCGACATACGACGCGAAATCCGCGTTCTTGGCAACGAAATCCGTCTCGGAATTAACCTCGACGATAGCCGCCTTGGTATCTCCCTCGACAACGGTCTTTACAAGTCCCTCAGCCGCAATTCTTCCTGCCTTCTTGGCAGCCTTGGCAAGTCCGTTCTCCCTGAGGAACTCGACTGCCTTATCCATATCGCCGTCCGTCTGACCGAGAGCTTTCTTGCAGTCCATCATTCCGGCGCCTGTCATTTCCCTTAATTCTTTTACCATTGATGCAGTAATGTCTGCCATAATCCATATCCTCCTGATTGGTCTGTTGCTGCCCGCGCTTTACGCCTCAGCCGTTTCTGCGTCCGCCTCGTCGGAATACTCCTCCTCTGCGGCGATGTCGTCGTAATCCTCAGCCGTTTCTCCCTGATTTGCGGCGATAACCGCGTCAGCCATCTTGGACACGATAAGCTTAACGGCTCTGATTGCGTCGTCGTTGCCGGGAATCACATAATCAAGCTCCTCGGGGTCACAGTTGGTATCCACGATTCCGATAAGCGGTATTCCGAGGATATGAGCCTCCTGAATGCAAATGCTCTCCTTCTTGGGATCGACAACAAAAATAGCGTCGGGAATCCTCTTCATTTCCTTGATTCCGCCAAGATTCTTCTGAAGCTTCTCCTGCTCCTTCTTAAGCTTGATAACCTCTTTCTTGGGAAGCACGTCAAAGGTTCCGTCCTGCTCCATTTTCTCAATATCCTTAAGTCTGCGGATTCTGCTCTGGATCGTCTTAAAGTTGGTAAGCATACCTCCGAGCCATCTCTCGTTTACATAGAACATTCCGCAGCGCTCCGCCTCGGTCTTAACCGCGTCCTGAGCCTGCTTTTTCGTTCCTACGAAAAGAATGCTGCCGCCGTTCTCCGCGATGTCGTAAACCGCGTTGTACGCCTCGTCAACCTTGCCCACGGATTTCTGCAAATCAATAATGTAGATTCCGTTTCTTTCGGTGTAGATGTACTCCGCCATTTTGGGGTTCCATCTTCTCGTCTGATGTCCGAAATGAACACCCGCTTCAAGTAACTGCTTCATTGAAATAACGCTCATTTTTAATACCTCCGTTGGTTATATTCCTACGCATGACCTTACGCTTTCGCGGCCCGGACAACCTTGAGCAAAGGCACCAACCGGGAATCGGCATACGCGATTGTATGCGTTTGGGGCAAAGAAAATCAGCCGACGGCAGGTTTCCTTATGAAGCCTTCAACGCATCGACTGATATTATAGCATTGACGAAAAATAAAATCAAGCTTTTTATATAAAAAGGATTGTGCTATTCTATAAAAAAGCAAATCCGAAATTCGGAAAGGAGTATTGGCATGACACGAAAAGCTCAAGCCGATTGTATATTATATCAGTGCGGCTTACTGGAAGAACTGAAGAGATACGGCTATCCTCACATCATCGGAAGCTATCGCATGGATATGATGGCGTGGAACGACTTGGATATTGACGTTGAAAATGACAAAATGTCATTGGACAAATTATATACCTTATCCGATTACATTATAAAAACATTTCACCCCGTATGGTACGAAGCGAAGGAGGAGCGCACCGACGGGAATAAACCCGTTTGGTTTCACGGTTTTGAAACACTCGCGGAGGGTGAGCTTTGGAATATTGATATATGGTTTTTAGACAAGGATACGATAGAGAAAGCAGAACAATACTGTGACTCTATCGCACGCCGGGTATCCGATATGCCCGAACTGAAAAGAAGCATTACCGACATAAAGCAGAAGCTGATTGCCCGAGGACTTTATTCTTTTGAGCAGTACAGCAGCATGGACGTTTATAATGCAGTCCTAAATCATAAAATAACAAATATTGATGATTTTTTATCTGTTTACAAGAGATAAAGGGATATTCGGATTTTTACAGAATAACCTCCATACCGACCTTCTGCGGCTTTAATCCGCATTTTTCGTAAAAGCGCATCGCCGCCTCGTTGCACGACCACACGTTGAGCGTCACATTGTAGCAGCCGTTTTGGCGCGCAAAATCCAGCACATACTCGTAAAGGCTCTTTCCGATATGCCGCCCCCTTACTCCTTCGTCCACGCACAAATCGTCGATATAGATTGTCCTTATGTCCGTCAGCACATTGCTGTCCGAATGGTCTTGGAAAACGCAGAAAGCATAGCCAACCACGCTTTCGTCCTCTGCGACGGCAACAAATATCGGCTTTGAATCATCTTTTATAATATCAAGGAGCTGTGCGTCCGTATACTTCTTGACATTCGCCCTAAACAAATCGGGGCGTCCCTCATGGTGCACCGAAAGCACCTGATACAAAAGGCGGTTTATACCCTCCATATCCTGCTGCCCCGCCCGTCTGATCGCAATTTCCATTTTAGCTCCTCGTAATAATCCGCGCAAGCTGCTCGTAGCTCATATCCGAGGAAACCATAAAGGTCCCCACGGCGATTCTTTCCGCGAATCCGTTGTTTTCCAAATACAGGTTAAATTCAGCCGCGTTCGGGATAATCCCCGTTTCAAACAGCAGCCTGCTGACAGCCTCGGAATACATTCCGCTTCTAATCTCTATGTTCACACTGCCCACGGAAGGAGCCGGAGGCTCCGGTGTTGTCGGCTCAGGAGTCGTCGGTTCGGGCGTTGCAGGCTCGGGTGTGGTCGGCTCGGGGGTAGTCGGTTCGGGAGTCGTAGGCTCAGGCGTAGCCTCCTCGGTTTCGGGCTCGGTAGCGGCAGGCTCCTTTGTTGCCTCGGGAGTGGTTTGCGCGCCCTGCTCCGCAGGGGTTGTTTCCGCGGTTTCGTCCGTCTCGGAGGTTTGCTTATCGTCCCTGCCGTCCGCGGTTGTGTTTCCGTTATCGGAGCTTGTATTGCTGAAAAGAGAATCCTCCGTCGGTTCAGCCATAACCATTCCGAGCTTTGCCGCTCGCTCCTTTATCTGACTGTCGCTCATTCTTCCTCTGAGATTGAACACCACGGTGAGTATAACCGTCGTTACAACTATTCCGATTCCGAGGCCCCTTAAATAATACTTAAGCATATTTATCGGCCCCCTTTATACAAATCAACCACAAGCTTTACTTCGCCTATTCCCAATCCCAGCGTCTTGGCTATCTCCACGTTGGATTTACCCTCGCGGCTAAGCTCGAGGATCCTCTCGTTATTGTTGCCGCTGCCGAGTACCTCGACCTTATTGCTTTCCTCACGCTCGGTTTCTTTTTTAATTGTATTTCTCGCGCGCTCCGCCGCCGTCTTGGCGGTCTTGGTGGTTCTGCGTCTTTTGGGCTTCTCCTCGCCGACGGCTTCCGCCTCGGCATCGTCTATTATCTTCTCGCGCGGCTCCGCCTTCGGCTTGTCCGCGCCGCTGCCGTCCGCCGTCTTGGCCGCCGACGCTTTAGCAGTTTTGGAAGCGGCAGAGGACGCGGTTTTCTTTTTAGGCGCAGCCGTTTCGGGCTTCTTTTCCTCCGGGACACTGTCCGCGCTCTCCTCGCCTGCGGCGGGCGCGGTATCGGCTGACTGAGCGGCGGAAGCCGCCTGTGCCGCTGCCGCAAGCTTCGCGCTCTCCGCCTCCAGCTCCTTTTTGACGATATTCAAATCGCGCACGGTATTGTTAATCTCTTTTTTCTTTTCGTTAAGCATATCGTAAAGGAACATAACCTCATTGTGGTTGCGGTTTATTTCCCCGAGAATCGTTTCCGAATACTCGTTCATCTCGTTCATCTTGCCCGCCGACATTTTATCCAGCTCAATTTCGGTTCTTTCCTTTAATTCCGCCATCTGCTCGTCAAAAACCGTGAGAATCTGATTTTTGATGTCGTCCTTCTGCTTATTGCTGAGTATTACAAGCACCTTTTCCGACTCCTTTTTCTCGGAGGAGGCGGAAAAAATAAAGCTCGCCGCAAAAACAATAAGACCTGCTATGAGTAATGCTATTTCTATGCCTGTCATGATAATCTCCTAAATTTTGACGTCGAAAAACGGCTTGCCCTTAACCGTAACCTTGCCGTCCCCGTCCTCGTTTTCTTCTTTCTTCTTGCGCTTATTTTTACTCTGCCGGTACTCGGGTCCCTTATGGTCCTTGCTCGCGTCGTAATTTTTATCCATATCGCCGTCCTGCTTCTGATATACCTGCTCCTGACGTATGTCGGCAGTTTTCTCGTTTGTGTAGGCGATATTCTGCTGCTGAAGCGCGCCCTTGGCGTCCTCCGCCTGCTTAACGGGCGAAATATCCTGAGTTCTCATCACTGTCGCAAATTCTATCGGTCTGATAGCTCTCACTCCCTTTCATTTACAATAAGCAGCCGCTTCGCATAACGGTTTACAGGTTAATCCGCTTGATTTCGCCCTCCTTGCGGACATACTGGCAGTAATCGTTTTTGTCGCGTATAAAATATACCGAATCGTATATTTCGAGCTTTACTCCCGGATATATGGTTCTTGTAATTTTTATTCTGGCGTCGTCCGTTTCGCTTATTTTCTCGTTAAGCTCCGCGTATTCCGCCCTCATTTCCTTAAGGCTGCTCTCCAAAAGTATTACGTTTTTCATTGTTTTTTGGAGAAGCTCGGTTTTTTCCTCGTTCAGGCTTCCCTCGGCTTCCCTTTTTTTGCGCAGAAGCGTAAGCATCTGATTGAGCATTTCCTTATCCTGCCCCGCCTTGGTAATCTGCTTTTTAAGCTCCCTTACACGCGCCACAACCTCAGGATCGTTGCCGACACCGACCTCGGTCGCCGTTTCCATCTGCGAGCCTATGATTTTTGCCTGTATGGTATTTCCCGCGCGTATGCTTCCGCCGACCATCATGCCGTTCCTGCCGTCCACAAGAATATTTCCGTGGGCGCTCACCTTGCTGTGCAGAATCGCGTCGGTTTCTATGTCCTTGCCCGCTCTGGCGGTAGCGTTTTCTATGAAATTGGCGGCTATGTTCCCTCCCGCCGTCAGAACGCCCTTATTCATTCCGTGGATCCCGCGCTGAAGTATTATATCGCCTCCCGCCGTGACCTGCGCGCCCTCGACCATTCCGTCAACCACGACGTTGCCGCTTGCCTTGACCTTAAAGCCCGCCCTGACCGTGCCGCGTATTCTTACGTTGCCGTCGTAATCAATATCTCCCGTGGAATTATCGACGTCCGCCTTTATATCGTATTCTCCCGATACGAAAATTTTATCGCCCTCAAGATACACATGTCCCGTAATCATGGAGATAAGCTCCAGTCCGTCCTCGGAAATCTTAAGGTTCTTTCCGTACTTGAAGCTCTTTTTGTATACCTTCTTAGGCTTTATCGGCTCGCCGAAAATATTGGTGCCCGGGGTTCCGTGGTCCTCGGGGCGTATTCTCGCCACAACGTCGCCCTCGCTTATTTTATTGATGAGGTCGAGCTGGTGGAAATCCACCGTGCCGTCCTCGTTTATGCGCGGCTTGGTGCTTACCTCCGTATTGAAGGCGTAGGTAAGCTCCGCGTCGCAGCCCTCGATTGGAGGCGTCCCGACGGCTACAAGCGTCCGCTCGTAATAGTTTTTGGACGAAATAAGCTTCTGCACCGCCTCCTTGTTCACGCCGTAGGTAACTCTGTGGTGGACAAAATCACCTTCCATTTCCTCGAGGCTTATGTCGGGCATTCCCGACATCGGAGGGTAAATCGTCACAAAAAACTCCATTCCCTCCTCGCCGAAGGAATATTCCGCAAAGCCCGAAAAGGCGGTAAGCTGCACGTCGCTTACGCGCGCCGGCTCGCCTCTCATCGCGCTCTCCGCAGCTTTTTTTAGGCTGAACTTATCGGCATACGGAATGCTTTTTTTATCGCAGTACGCAGCAAGGCAGTCAATGGGCGGCATATTGCTCATATCCTTCGCCACTGCCTTAAGGTAAACTCCGTCTTCTTTGTTTTCAAACTGGAAAAACCCGCTGTATGACATTCAATCTCCTATTCTAATCCGTCAGAATATTCATATAATCGCCAAGCTCCCTGCGCAGCTTCACCAAGGCCTTGGTGTGAAGCTGTGAAACTCTGGACTCCGAAACCGACAGAACGTTGCTGATTTCCTTCAGTGTCATTTCTTCATAATAATATAAAAGCACTACCTGCTTTTCCTTATCGGTAAGCTTCTCCATTGCCTCGCTTATCATTTTGGTAAGCTCTTCCTTCTCGACCACCTTTTCGGGCTGCTCGAAATGCGCGTTGGAGGCTGCCTCCATCTTGACCTCGCTGCCCTGCTCCACAAACTCGTCGAGAGAAACCACGTTCGTTACCTTGGTCTGCCCCTGCCAGTTATACAGCTCGTCAACGGATACCTCCAGTTCCCTCGCAAGCTCCTCGTCCGTCGCGATGCGTCCCTGCTCGGATTCAATTTTGGCATAGGCGGCTTCTATTTTCTTCTGCTTCTGTCGGACGGAGCGCGGTATCCAGTCCATTTTGCGTATCTGATCGAGAATTGCGCCCCTGATCCTTAAGCTGGCGTAGGTTTCAAACTTGACGTTCTTGGCGAAATCGTATTTGTCAATGGCGTCGATCAGTCCGAAAATCCCGTAGCTTACAAGATCCTCGTACTCAACGTTATAGCCCAGATACATACTGAGCCTTCCGGCGACAAGCTTCACAAGCTGAGAGTATTCAATTATAATCTGTTCACGAAGCTGAGGGGTTTTGTTTGCAAAATACGATTCCCACAGCCTGCTTCTGCCCTTCTCGTCCATTTAACGTTACCCTTCTTCGTTCTGCCGCTCTTCCTGTATGCTGTCAAATTCATTCGTAACATTGACGGTATCGCTGCTTTCTCCGTCCGTTTCCTCGTCCTGCTGCGGCTCCTCCTTGGTTTTAAAGGCGGTTAGTACTGCCCTGAAAATAAGTCCCACTATGTAAAATCCCAGCATTACCGCCAAAGTAATCACCAGCGAGGTAAGTGAAAAATTCCTTCTGACAATCATCATCACGCTTACGGCAAGACCCGCAAGCAGTGAAATGCTCAACGGCAATAATTTATGCTCTCTCTCCACTATGCATCACCTTTTTGTCTTCCGCAGGGTAAGAAGCTCTCCCGCGCCTTATGTCAAATAGTTTTTATCGCTTTGCCGATAGCCTTGACCGTAAGCCGTCCGTCATCCGCAAAAAACTCTATTGTGCGGCCGTAATTAAGACCGACGTCCTCCGCAATAATTCTTATTCCGAGAGCCGCGAGATTTTTCCTGGCAGATTCGATATTGTTGCTTCCGACGTTGAGGCTTGAAAGTCCCGCCCCCGCCGTCACCGCGAACATCGTGGCTCCGCCCGCTATCTTGGCGACAATGCGCGTTCTGAGTGCTCCCATTAATTCCATTTTCTTTAATACTTCCCGTATACCCGTATCGCCGAATTTGGCGATATTTTGGTTACTTGTAATTCTTGTGCTGTCCGGCAGCATATAGTGTACCATACCTGCAATTTTAGTTGTAGGGTCATACAGGCATGCACCTATACATGAACCAAGACCGAGCGTAGTCAGGGCTTCCGGCGCCCTGCACACATTTAAATCAGCCATTCCAACTTTTATCATATCACTACACCTGAATTCCTAATGAAGTAAGAATTTTGCCGTATGATTCCAGCTCGGGAACCATAACGATATAACCGCTTAACGAATCGTCCTCTCCGAGATTGGTTTCTATGAAAAGAACCTTATCTCCTATTTTTCCGTACTCGATTGCCGGTACGCTTAAAATAGCTCCCGCCATATCAATGGTAAGCGCCGGCACGGTCGGCATAACCGTAAGCCCCGTAAGCGACGAAAGCGCCGACAGGTAGGCACCCGCGATAATATTGCCGATTTCGCTCAGCACCGAAAGCTCCATTTCTCCGATCTCCGCAGTTTCCGTGACGGCGGTCCCCAAAAGCGCGTTCACTATGGTATGAGCGGGCTTCTCGGTAAAAAGGAACATCATCATTCCCTTTACGTCGCCCTCCATTCCCAAAAGTATTCCCACGACGATTGTCTCCTCGGAGCCAATCATTCCCGCAATCTGCGTGATGGGAATCAATGCGACGTTGGGAACGCTCATATCGATCTTAATATTCATCATCTGCGACAGAGCCGTCGTCGCGTTGCCCGCGCCGATATTTCCTATTTCCTTGAGCACGTCGAATTCCATATCCGTAAGTTTGTCGAGGTTTATTTCACCCATTTGACACATCACTCCTTTTTGACTTTATTTCATAGTTCATATTCAGAGCTGCTCCTTTTCGCTTAAAAGCGTATGTATCCCGAGAATTGAGATCAGCTCCCCGTTATTCTTGCCGACGGCGCTTATATATGCCTGACCGTCGCTGCTGTCGTTTATGTTGTTTTTCTCGATTTGGTCCTCGTTCAAGGTTACCACCTCCTTGACCGCATCGACGATAAGTCCGACCGTCGCCTGCTGTTCGGGCTTTACGATTATAATTCTCGTGGAATTGCCGAACACGTCGTCCTCAATGCCGAACTTTTTTCTGATACTCATAACGGGAACTATTTCGCCTCTCAGGTTAATGACCCCGACAAAATAATCCTGCGCCTTTGGCACTCTGGTTATCTGCTGCATTCTGACAATGTTATCGACATATTTAATGCTTATGCCGTACTGCTCGTTGCCGAGCCTGACAACTATGTACTGCTTTGAAGCTATGTCGTTTGCGGATTTTGTACTGTCCATTCTGAGCCTCCTATACAATCGCGTTTGCATCAATAATAAGAGCGATGTCGCCGTCCCCCAAAATTGTGGCTCCGCTTATCATCTTATTAATATTAATGTATTTTCCGAGAGATTTTATAACTATTTCCATCTGTCCTATAAGGCTGTCAACCACGACGCCCGCCTGCTTGTCGCCCTTTTTGATGATGACCACGGTAAGCGTTTCCTGCTCCTCGTCCATATCCTTAACCTCAAGCAGCTCTCCGAGCCTTATAAGAGGTATTACCGTACCTCTCAGGGTGATGACTTCCTTTCCCTGTACAAACTTTACGTCCTCGACGGGAATATCCTCGACGGTCTGTATGGAGCCGAGCGAAATTGCGTACTGCTCGCTGCCGAGCCTTACCATAAGCGCCTGAATAATGGCAAGCGTCAGGGGAAGCCTGATCGTGAAGGTGCTGCCCTCTCCGATCACGCTGCTGCACTCGACATCGCCGCCCAGCGCCTCGATTTTGGACTTGACAACGTCAAGCCCCACGCCTCTTCCCGAAACGTCCGTTATCTTCTCCGCCGTGGAAAAGCTGGGTCTGAAAAGCAGCTCTATGATTTCCTTGTCGGTCATGGATTCCGCCTGCTCGAGCGTGATTGTGCCCTTGTCTATCGCCTTGCTCCTGATTTTGTTTATGTCTATTCCCGCGCCGTCGTCCCTGACCTCGATAACAACGTTATTGCCGTCCTGATATGCATCGAGGAAGATCGAGCCCACCTCGGGCTTTCCCTTTTCCTTTCGTACCTTCGCGCTCTCAAGTCCGTGGTCCGCCGAATTGCGCAGCAGGTGCATGAGGGGATCGCCGATTTCGTCTATGACGGTCCTGTCAAGCTCGGTGTCCTCGCCCGTCATATAAAGCTCCATTTTTTTGTCAAGCTTCTTGCTCAAATCCCTTATCATTCTCGGGAACCTGCTCACAACCGTCTCAATGGGAACCATTCGCACGTTCATAACCGATTCGTGGAGGTTCGTCGTAACCCTTTCGAGGTATTCTATCTGCTCGTTGAAGCTTTGGCTGTGCTGGACCTGCTCCGCCGTATTGGAGGCGACAAGTCCGTTTTTGGCGATGATAAGCTCGCTGACAAGGTTCATCAGCACGTCGAGCTTTTCTATGTCAACGCGCACGGAGCGGTTGACCACAGGCTTGCCCGAGGTCTTGCCCTTCGCCGCGGGCTTCGCGGGAGCCGCGCTTTCCGCCGCGGGCTTTTCGGAGCTTTCCTCGGAAGCCTCGGCGGGCTTTTCCGCCTTCGGCTCCTCCTCGCCTATCGTTATGACCTCTCCGACGGCTTCTTTTATTTCAAAAACATTTTTTACCGCGTCAACGACCTTTTCGAGCGGCTCCTTTGACACGACAAACATTTTAAATTCCAAATCAAACTTCTCGTCCTCTATATCCTGCGTGGACGGCACGGACTTAATAATCTCGCCCTGAGCCTCGATCGCCTTGAACACAAGGAACGCCCTTGCCGCCTTAAGGATACAGGCGGGGTCGATATGCACGTCGATGCCGTAAGCCTGCATATCCTTTTTGTATGCCTCGAGTATCGCGTGTCTTTCAAACTCCGAGAACTCGATGTTCTTAAAGTTGTCCTCGGTCTGCGTCTGCTCCCTGGGCGCTTCCGCCTCCGCGGTCTGCGGTGCCGCCTGACCGCTCAGGAAATCGTTCAGAAGCTTTACGATCGGCTCGTTGTCGTCGGTTCCCTCGTCCTGAGCGTTTACGATATTGTCAAGATACGCCTCCAGCGCGTCAAGGCACTGGAACAGCGTGTCAACAAGCTCCGAGGTGACCTTCATTTTATCGTTGCGTATTTCGGAAAAAACATTTTCCATATTATGGGTAAGATTCTGCATTCTTTTGTAGCCCATTGTTCCCGCCATTCCCTTAAGCGAATGCGCGGCGCGGAAAATTTCGTTTATCGTGTCCTTATTTTCCGGCTCCTTTTCAAGCACAAGGAGATTTTCATTCAGGCTTTGCAGATGCTCCCTTGTTTCCTCCACAAAAATTTCAAGATATTGGCTGACGTCCATTACAGCACCCCCACGTTCTTAATAATGCTTTCTGCTATTTGTTCCAGCGGTCTTACCTCATCGACAAGCCCCGCCTCCGCCACAGAGCGCGGCATACCGTACACCACGCAGCTTTCGGCGTCCTGACCGATAACGTGTATATTCCTGTGCGCGTCCGCCAAAGCCTTGATTCCTTTGGTGCCGTCGGCTCCCATTCCCGTGAGCACGACGCAGGTTATTTCGTCAAAGTCAGAATCCTTCAGTGATTCATACATAATATTGGCGCAGGGCTTAAGGGCGTCCCTCGGAGGCTCGTCGGAATATTTTATAATATGTCCGCCCGACGTTTTCTCGACCTTTATGTGCATGCCTCCCGGAGCGATATAGACGTGTCCCTTTTCGATAAGCTCGCCGTCAACCGCCTCGCTGACCTTTATGCTGCCCAGCGAGTTCAGGCGCGACGCCAAGGAAGCCGTAAAGCCCTTCGGCATATGCTGCACGAGAACCACCCCCGCGTCAAGGTTGGCTGGCAGCATCGGTATCACCTGCTGCAAGGACTTCGGTCCGCCCGTAGAGCAGGCGACTGCCACAAGCTTTGATTTCCCGCGTTTAACGCCCGCCGATTTCTTAATCAGGTCGTTCAGTCCGCCGGTATCGGGCTTTGGATCGCTATGCTTTGCCTCCGTAGCTTTTATGCTCTGAGGCTCGGTCTTTACGTTTTTGAAAAGCGACCTTGAGGAAACCGCGCCCGGCGCCGCCGTGAGCGATCTTTTGTTAAGGTCCTT
>JAMPDT010000033.1 GCA_023665525.1 Butyrivibrio sp.
GTTCTTGCCGACGAGCCGACGGGAAATCTTGACTCGAAGAACAGCCAAGAAATAGTTGACCTTTTGAAAATGTCCAATCAAAAATACAATCAGACGCTTATCGTTATTACGCATGACGAGGACGTCGCGTTGCAGGCGGACCGTATTATTGAAATCGAGGACGGCAGAATCACCAGAGACGAGGTGATCAAGGGATGAATGTGTTAAATAAGGTTACAAGGAAAACGCTGTCCAAGAATAAGGTCAGGACGATGGTGACGGTTGTCGGGATAATGCTTTCGGCGGCAATGTTTATGGCGGTTATGACAAGCGTGACCAGCGTGCAGGGCTATATGCTCGACGCGGTGAAGGCTGCGGACGGCTCGTTTTATGCGTGGACGGAGGTCGGCTCCGCCGAGGAAAGGGACGCGATTTTAAACGATTCCGACATAAAGGACGGCGTTGTTTTGCAGTATCACGGCTACGCGGACATAGGCAGCCAAAACGAATACAAGCCCTATCTTTTTATAGGCGGGATCAAAGAGGGCTTTGCGGATATGGCGAGCGTCAACATACTTGAGGGGCGTATGGCGGAAAACGGCGGAGAGATCATTTTGCCGAAGCACCTCAGGGACAACGGCGGCGTAAGATATGAGCTTGGGGACAAAATAACCGTTCAGGTCGGTCGGCGCGTTTGGGAGGATCGGACGCTTACGCAGATCAACGGCTACTATGCCGAGGATATGGACGAGGACGGCGAAAAAATTCCAGCGGAGACACTCACGGATCTGCGGGAGCGCACCTATACCGTGGTGGGCTTTTATGCAAGACCCGGCTGGGAAAATTACAGCGCGCCCGGATATACGGCGCTTACCGTGTATGACGAAGAGCTTGAGGACAGCGTCTATCGGGTATTTTATCAGACGAAAAAGCTGAAAGGGGTTTCGGCGTTTGTGAGCGGGATTGACAGCAAATGGGAGAACTCCAAGCTAAACACAGAATATCTGAGAGCCAACGGAGCGGGCTTCTCCGACGGAATCAACTCGATGCTTTACATGATGGCGGCAATTCTTTCGCTGCTCATTATGTTCGGCTCGATTTCGCTGATTTACAATGCGTTCGCCATATCGGTCAGCGAGAGGACGAAGCAGTTCGGGATACTCAAATCAATAGGAGCCACGAAAAAGCAGATGAGGAGAAGCGTTATATACGAAAGCCTGCTTTTGGCGTCGTTCGGGATACCGCTCGGTATTCTCGCGGGAATTTTCGGAATGTTTGTAACCTTTAAGGCGATAGGCGGGCTTTTTGACCTTATGCTTTCTACGGAGAACGTCAGGTTCACAATTCACGTAAAATGGCAGGCGGCGCTTATTTCGGCGGTCATATGCCTGATAACGGTGCTTATTTCGGCGAATATCCCCGCCAAGAGAGCGGCGAAAAAGCCCGCAATCGAGGCGATAAAGCAGAGCGAGGATATAAGAGTCAAAGCCGGGAACGTCAGAACGTGGGGAATAACCTATAAGCTGTTTAAGTTCGAGGGAATGCTCGCGAGCAAGAATTTTAAGCGCAACAAAAAAAGGTACCGCGCCACCGTTATATCGCTTTTTATGAGCATAGTGCTTTTTATTTCCGCGTCAAGCTTCTGCGGATATATGAGCAGAGGAGTAAACGCGGCGGCGAACCGGTATAATTATGATATATACTGCCGTTACAGATTCGATTTGATGAGCGATAAGCTTCCCTTCGAGCAGGCGGAAAAGATTTTGGAGAGCGCCAAGAGCGTGAGCGAAACCATATACAGTATTGACAGCTTTCACGATATAATCAAGCTGGACGAGGAGCTTGTTCCCGAGGAAAGCTGGAAGCTGATCAAGAGGTATACGCAGTCCGATGAATACGAAACGACGGCAAGATATGTATTTATCGAGGATTCAAAATATGTTCAATATCTTGAAGAAAACGGTCTTGACGCGGAACGCTTTACGGGTACCGGTCCGCTTGCGGCGGTTTACTGCCGCGCCTCGCTGTACGACGGAAATAAGGTATACCCCGTGGAGCTTTTAAAAAAGTCCGTCCGGACCTTAGAGATTACGGAAAGCGTGTATAACGATGAAACGGGAGTCTCGGAGGATGTCGCGGTTTACAGAGAGGTCGGCGCGTACATGGATAAGCCGCCCATGGGAGTGGACGAAAGCAATTTCAGCGAGTACGTCAATATTATGTACCCGTACAGCGCCGTCAAGACGGTTATGGGCGAGGACTGCGCAATCATCGACGCAACGTTTTATATGAAATCCGACAATCCCACGGAGAGCTATGACGATATAATAAGCAGCATGGAGGATTCGGGAGTGACGGGGCTTTATGTGTACAACAGAGCCGACGAGGAGCGGGTCACGCGCGCGCTGGTTACGGTAATCAAGGTGTTTTCTTACGGCTTTATCGTGCTGATTTCGCTTATCTCGCTCGCGAACGTATTCAACACCATATCCACGAACGTGGGCTTAAGGCGCAGGGAGTTCGCGATGCTTAAGTCGGTCGGCATGACCAAAAAGGGCTTTAACCGTATGATGAATTACGAGTGCCTGCTGTACGGCGTTAAGGGCACGGTCTTCGGGCTTCCCGCGGCGGTATTCATAAGCTGGCTTATGAGCCGCTCGATGGACTTGGGCGTGGAAATGGGCTTTATGATGCCGTGGAGCAGCATAGTGATCGCCGTGGCAAGCGTGTTCATGGTCGTTTTCGCGACAATGCTTTATTCGATGAACAAAATAAAGCACGACAATACGGTCGAAACGCTCAGGAGGGAAACCGCCTGATACGGCTGACGGGGAGAAATTAATATAAAAAAGCGGGAGTACGGCGAAGGGGAAGCCGTACTCCTTTTTTTGGATAAGCTTATAAAACGCGTTGGCAGTGTAAATCTTTCGAGAAAATTTCTAAATTACACATAAATTGTTAACATTTAGGCGATATAATAAAAGCGTGGGGAGAGGGCTTTTATAAATTATTTATGAATTTAGGAGAGCTGCGGTTATGAAAAATAAAGCTTCAAAGAAATCAGGCTCGGGAATTATACACAGACTGTTCCGCGAGGGTATGACGGAGGAAATTTCCACGGAGCTGGCGACCATGACGGACGAATCGTCGGAGGTTGTGTATGACCAAACCAAAAAGCTTATGAGCACGGTCGTGGACTACAAGGAGCTTATGATGATGTACGGCTGCGCCATGAAAGAAATTCAGACAAAATTTGAAATACTTAATACGGAGTTTAATGTGCGTTACAGGAGGAATCCCATTGCTTCAATTAATACAAGGCTTAAGAAAACGGCGAGCATAGCGGATAAGCTTAACAGGCATGAGCTGCCCTTTTCGCTTGAAAGCATTGAGGAAAATATCAGCGACGTCGCGGGAGTGCGGATAATATGCTCTTACATCGACGATATTTACACGATTGCCGACGTGTTTCTGAAGCAGGAGGATATTACGCTTGTGGAGCGTAAGGACTATATCCTGGCTCCGAAGCCGAACGGCTACCGAAGCCTGCATTTGATTGTCAAGGTTCCCGTTTTCTTTGCCGATTACAGAAAGGATATGAAGGTCGAGGTGCAGATACGGACAATCGCGATGGATTTTTGGGCGAGCCTTGAACACCAGCTCAAATATAAACAGATAGTTCCCGACCAAGACAGTATTATCGCGCAGCTCAAGTCCTGCGCCGACGCGATAGCCGCGACGGACCAAAAGATGCTGGACATACGCAATCAGATAGAAGAAATGGCGGATACGCCCACCAATGAGGATATACTTTTTGAAAAGCTGAGCAGGCTTGACGTGGCGGTTAATTAGCGGGGCGCAAAAGCGCCGCCGTGCTGAGCCGCCGCGCGTTACATCAGCGTTTTCATTATAAATTCGTATATTTCCTGACTTTTCTCGCGCCATTTTCCGCACATCGTATCGGCGACGTCCTCGTCGGGTACGCCGAGCGTAAGCTCTATGAGGGAGCTGTCGTTTTCCTTTATGAGGCAGCGTACCGAGTATTCGCCCGAGGTGTTGCGGTAAAATTCCGAGGTTATGTTGGCGGACTGTCTTAATTCGTATTTGCGCGAGGTAAGGTAGGCATCGATTTCGCGCCTTATCTCTTCGGAAATTTTGTTGCCGAAATACCCGAACATTTCGCGTCCCTGAGCGGTGAGCATATAGCCCGTGCCGTTGCGGCTGCTTTTCGCTTCTATGAGCGCGTCGTCCTGAATTATTCCGAGGACCTGCTGAACGGTGGCGAAATCGGCGTATCCCGTTTCAAAGAAAAAGCCCGATACGGCTTCGTTTGACAGAGGGAAGTCAACCTTGTCAAGCATATATAATATAATTAATTTATAAAGCGTAATTGATTCTACTGCCATTGCGGTATTTCCTTCCCTGATATGTGTTTCGTATCGCAAATTCCCTGTTAATGAGGTTGAGGATATTTTTCTTGTCGGTGCTCCATTGCGGCGCGATCAGTATTTTGCGCGGTCCGTCGCCCGTCAGCCTGTGTATTACGGTATCGGGCGGCAGCAGCTCAAGCATATCCACGACGGTGCTGATGTATTCGGCGCGCTCCGTCGCCTTAAACAGCCCAGCTTCGTAATCCGCCGCGAGGTCGGTTCCGCGCAGAATGTGCAGCAGTTGTATTTTTATGCCCTCAACCTGTCTGTCGGCAAGATACTCGGCGCATTTTATGCAGTCGGAGCGGTCCTCGCCGGGAAGTCCGATTATCACATGGACCGTCACGGGAATGCCTGAGCGCTTCAGTCTTGAAAGCGCGTCCTCAAATACGGGAAGCTTATAGCCGCGCCGTATATATTCGGCGGTTTTTTCGTTTATTGTCTGAAGCCCAAGCTCGACCCAGACGGGCTTTTGCTCTGCAAGCTCCTTTAAAAGCTCTGTTTTGCCGTCCTCAAGGCAGTCGGGTCTTGTGGCTATCGAAAGCCCCGAGATTCTCGCGTCGCTTATCACGGGCACAAAAATTTCACGGAGCCTTTCAATAGGCGCGTAGGTGTTCGTAAACGCCTGAAAGTACGCGATGTATTTGCTGCCCGAGTATTTTTTCGCGATGCGGTCTATCGCCCCGTCAAGCTGCTTGGAGACGGAGCCTTGGAAGCCTTGCGCAAAATCGCCGGAGCCTCCCGCGCTGCAAAATACGCAGCCGCGCGTGCCGAGCGACCCGTCCCTGTTGGGGCAGGTAAAGCCCGCGTCGAGAGAAAGCTTGTACGCCTTTTCTCCGAAAAGCTCGCGGTAGTATTGATTTGCCGAATAGTAAGGTCTGTGCTCCATTATCTTACGATATGATCCTTTACGGCGCGGCTTACCGCGTCCGCAACGCGCGAGTCGAACGCCTCGGGAAGCAGATTTTCCTCATTAAGTTCCGCCTCCGGCACAAGTCCCGCGATCGCGTAGGCGGCGGCAAGCTTCATTTCCTCAGTAATTTGGGGAGCCCTGCCCTCAAGCGCGCCCTTGAAAATTCCCGGAAAGGCGATTACATTGTTAATCTGATTGGGAAAATCGCTGCGCCCCGTTCCGATAACCCTTGCGCCCGCCGCCTTCGCCTCGTCGGGCATTATTTCGGGAACGGGATTCGCCATCGCAAAAATAATGGCATCCTTATTCATTGTCGTTACCATTTCAAAGGTCAGGCTGCCGGGAGCCGATACGCCGATGAAAATATCCGCGCCCTTAACCGCGTCGGCGAGCGTGCCGTTCTTGCGCGAACGGTTTGTAATTTCGGCGATTTCCCTCTTGACCTTATTCAAGTCCTCTCTGTCGGCTGAAATTATTCCCGAGCGGTCGCACATAATTATATCGGTGAAGCCGTCCTTCAGCAGAAGCTTTGTTATGGCGATTCCCGCCGCGCCGGCGCCGTTTACGGCTATGCGGCAGTCCTCTTTGCGCTTGCCCGTAATTTTAAGCGCGTTTATTATTCCGGCAAGGACGACTATGGCAGTTCCGTGCTGGTCGTCATGAAATACGGGAATATCGAGAGCCGCCTTAAGCCTTTCCTCGATTTCAAAGCATCTGGGCGCCGATATATCCTCGAGATTAATGCCGCCGAAGGCGGGAGCTATATTGATGACCGCCTTTATTATTTCCTCCGTGTCCTGCGTGTCAAGGCATATCGGAACCGCGTTCACATTGCCGAATTCCTTGAAAAGAACGGCTTTTCCCTCCATCACGGGCATTGCCGCGTAGGGACCGATGTTCCCCAGTCCGAGGACCGCGCTTCCGTCCGATACGACGGCGATGGTATTTGATTTGATCGTATATTTGTATGCCTGCTCCTTGTCGTCGGCAATGATTTTGCAGGGCTCGGCGACGCCCGGAGTATATGCGAGAGCCAAATCCTCGCGTGTCTTTATGGCGCATTTTGAAACCGTTTCAAGCTTGCCCCTCCATTCCTCGTGGAGCTGTAACGCTTTTTCGCTGTTAGTCATGTGTAGAATCCTTTCCTGATAAAAATAATTTACCTCATTGTAGCACGATAATTTTTTTAAGTAAAGAATAAGTCGGTTGACAGGCGGGCAAAAAAGGAGTAACATCTTCTTTGGAGGCTTCACCTCAAAAAAGCAGATACGTCTTAATTGATTTCTCATTTAAACCCCATTTGAGCGTTATGTCCGGCAAAGCGTTATTTTTTGCGGGGACAATTAAGAAGGAGATATAAACATATATGAAAGAAAAACTTCAGACACTTTCACTGGCAGTTTTAAGGGATATTGCCAAGGATAAGAAAATCAAGAACATTACGGTGATGAGAAAAAGCCAGTTGATTGATGCGATTATCGCGGCAGCCGAGGCTGACGGGAGTGCGAAGCAGACGCCCAGAACAATTACGCACAGGCAGGACGCGCACGGGGAGACGGAGGCTCGCGGCGGAGGAGAAGCGCCGCGCAGAACGTCGGAGACGGCGGCAAGACAGTCGGAAACCCCCGCGAGGCAGACGGAAAATCAGCCAAGGCAGGCGGAGAGCGTTCCCGCGAGGACGTCGGAAAGCGCTCCCTCAAGGACGTCGGAGGGAACGGGAAGACCCTCGCTTACGGCTACATTCGGAGCCGCGGACGACCCTTACAGACAGGATTACGACCCCAATATGGTGGACGCTGGAGCGGACGCCAACGGCATACTTGAGGTTATGCCGGACGGCTACGGCTTTATAAGGTGCGCCAATTATATGCCGGGCGAGAACGACGTATATGTGTCGCCCGCGCAGATTAAGCGCTTCGGGCTTAAGACGGGCGACATTATCGTCGGAGCCAAGAGGCTTAAGAATCAGGGGGAGAAATTCAGCGCGCTGCTTTTTATGAAAAGCGTCAACGGCTATAATCCCTCGGATATTCCCAAAAGAAAGGCGTTCGAGAAGCTTACCCCCATATTCCCCGACGACAGGATCCACCTCGCGACCTCCTCAAGCAGCATGGCTATGAGGATTATGGACCTGATTTCCCCTATCGGAAAGGGGCAGAGAGGCATGATAGTATCTCCGCCCAAGGCGGGCAAGACGACGCTGCTCAAGCAGGTGGCAAAGTCTATTACTGCCAACCACAGGGATATGCACCTTATTATACTTCTGATTGACGAAAGACCCGAGGAGGTTACGGACATCAAGGAATCCATAGAGGGAGATAACGTCGAGGTTATTTATTCAACCTTTGACGAGCTGCCCGAGCATCACAAGAGGGTTTCGGAGATGGTTATAGAGAGGGCAAGAAGGCTTGTCGAGCACAGACAGGACGTGTGTATTCTTCTCGACAGCATCACGAGGCTTACGAGAGCCTACAATATAGTTATCGCGCCCAGCGGAAGGACGCTGTCGGGCGGTCTTGACCCCGCCTCGCTCCATATGCCGAAGAAATTTTTCGGAGCGGCGAGGAATATGAGGGAGGGCGGCTCGCTCACGATACTCGCGACCGCGCTTGTGGATACGGGAAGCAAGATGGACGACGTTGTTTTCGAGGAGTTCAAGGGGACGGGCAACATGGAAATCGTGCTTGACAGAAAGCTTTCCGAAAAAAGAATTTTTCCCGCGATAGACATTGTAAAATCAGGCACGCGCAGGGAGGATCTGCTTCTTACGAGAGAGGAACGGGAGGCTGTGGATATTATGCGCAAGGCGCTTAACGGAATGCGCTCCGACGACGCCGTAGAGCGTATTATAGATATGTTTTCCCGGACAAGAAGCAATGCGGAGCTGTGCCAGATAGTAAAGAAAACGAGAATAGTATAGCGGGAGTAAAGCGTCATGGATAATAGCAGCAGGCGTCACGGCAGCAAAAAAAACAGACACTACGCGTTTCAGCTTGCAATGGTGGCAGGTCTTGTAACCATGCTCGTATGCGGTATTGTTACGATAGGGCTTATGCTTTTTTCAAATCTGTTTGCGGAGCCGCTCATCGCTCCGAACGCATCTGCCGGATACGACCACACCAATATTTACGAAAATATAACCCCGAGCCATACGAGAGCCCCGGATTTACAGAGCGGAGGGGAAACCAACGGAGGAGACGTACCGTCCGAGGACGTTCTTTCGGTCGAATATGTCGGAGGAACCGTGTATGCGGGCGGACAGGCGGTAGCCGCCAATTTCAATGTAAAGCTTACGTCTAACGACGGCTTTGAAAGGTCTGTCGGCGATTACGAATGCGCGCAGCTCGCCCCCGAATACAGACTGAGCGAGGGCGACAATGTTTTTGAGTTTAAATACGGCGGACAGACCGCAAGCATAACCCTCGAGGCGGTAAGCGTAAGAACCTTTCCCTATCCCCCCTCGTATATTCTCAGGAAGGTGGATTTGGGCGCGGTGCAGGAGCGGATCGACCTGATAGACAGCGGAGCGCTTTCCTACGAGCAGGCGTTTGCGAATATCGCTTTTACGGGGGATTCACAGATTAAAGCGCTCGCGGTTGACAGGATCCTTTCCATGAACAGGATCGTTGCCGAAAACGGGGAGAGCTACGACTATCTTGCCGCTCATTTTGACGAGGTGGTGTCGAAGGCGCTGGGGACGGAGGCGCTTATCGTGCATTACGGAATAAATACGCTTTCAACCTCTGCGGACGAAAGACAGAAGCGTATAAACCAGTACAGGGAGCTTCTTGTCAGGCTTAAGGAGGCTCTGCCGGGGACGAGAATTATAGTGAGCGGGGTGTTCCCCGTGCATTACAGTATTTTCGGCAATCAGGACAGATTCGTATACATAATCGAGTACGACTATGCTCTTCTTGAGATGTGTATGGCAATCGGGGCGGAGTACCTAAGCGACAACGCGTATATGATGGAGCATCAGGAGCTTTTCAGTCAGGACGGGCTTCATCTGCGCCCCGAATTTTATTCGCAGTACTGGCTGAAAAACATTATTTTGACAATGGGATTGTAATATAAAAGGCGGGTTATGTGTTATGAAAAAATTAAACATTATACCGGCGCTCATTTTGGCAGTGACAGTGCCGGCTCTGATAATAATAAGCTTTATATCGCTTAAGGCGGACGCCTCAAACGATGTGAATACCTCGGAGGGCGAGTCGTATCTTGCCGCATTGGAAAAACAGGACGTGAAGCAGGTCGAAAACGGGCTGAGAGGGCAGAAGGAAACTCAAAATCCCACAAGAGAGCCTGCGACGGGTGAAAGCACGGGGGAGGAAACGACGACGGCTCCCGACGGCGAGGAGTTCAGGCTCCTGGAGGTTGACGGCTTTGTCGGCAGCAACCAAAAAAGCTACAATCCTTACGGCTTTGACGGGGACGAGGCAGAAAAGCTGGCGGAGCGGATAGAAAACGGGGAGCTGTCCTTAAAGGAGCTTTTTAAAAATACCCTCTTCGTCGGAGATTCGATAATGGTGGGCTTCTCGGATTATAAAATTGCGAATCAGGGCAATGTTATAGCCTATGTCGGAGCGATGATGAATCCGCATCTTCCGAACAATATTCAGACGATAGCCGATTATAATCCCGAGGTGCTGTTTCTGCATTACGGATTGAACGAGATCGGCGAGGCGGAATATTTTCTCGAGAAATTTATTGAGGATTTGGAGAATTATCTTAGTGAGCTTAAGGCAAAGCTGCCTTATACCAAAATAGTGGTGGTGTCGCTTTGGCCCGTAAAGGACGCGGCTGTCGAGAGCCAGTCGCGGCTTGCGAGGGTACCCGCCTACAACGAGGCTATACGCAAAACCTGCATAAAGCTGGGGGTGGCGTATAACGAAAATTCGGAGCTTTTCGCGTCAAATCCCGACTGGTACCAAAAGGACGGGATACACTGCATACCTACTATGTATTATGCTTGGATCAACGAACTGATAAAAGAAATGGGGTTGTATTGATATGTCGCTTCGTATTAAGGAAATTTTGATTGTGAGCTGTCTTGCCGCTTTCATATTTTTTATTAATACAAGGGAAAATTATACGGACGCCGCTATGGAGCGCATAATAGCGGGAGTGAGCGAGATCGCGGGACTTGAGGAGATGACGGAGCTTGACGGCTCCCGGCTTCGCAGAAATTTCGGGATAAACGCGGGCGACTATTCGGAATTTGCGTATTACGGGCATGAGAGCGTGATGAACAGCGAGGCTCTGCTTATAATAAGGCTTTCGGAGGCGGGGCAGGGCAGCCAAGCGATAAGCGCGATCGGGACAAGCCGCGATAAGAGCAAGGAGCTTTTTAAGTCGTACGCTCCCGAGCAGTACGCGCTGCTTTCGGGAAGCATTCTTGAACAAAAGGGAAATTACGTTATTTATGTGGTGTCGGACAGGGCGTCCCAAATCGAGCGCGCAATATCCGATATACTTACAGGTAAGGAGTAGAATATGGTATTCAGCAGTATAAATTTCCTGTTCATATTCCTGCCGCTGACTTTGCTTTGCTATTATTTATGCAGGGACATTAAATGGAAAAACATAACGCTTTTGGCGGCGAGCCTGATTTTTTATGCATGGGGCGAGCCTGTATATATCATACTGATGCTCATAAGCATACTGTTCAATTATTATATAGGAAAAGACATCGACGAGGGCAGGCACAGGAAAATCACGCTTATTTTCGGAATAATCATTAATCTGCTTATTCTCGGATATTTCAAATACGCGGGATTTATCGTCGATACCGTAAACAGGGTGACGGGGCTTTCTCTTGTGAACCGTGAGCTGCCGCTGCCGATAGGAATCTCCTTCTACACCTTTCAGGCGATGTCCTATATTATCGACGTGTACAGAGGGGGGAGCAAGGCGCAGCAGAGGCTGCTGCCGTTTGCCGTTTACATTACGATGTTCCCGCAGCTTATCGCGGGACCGATCGTGCGCTATGAGGACATAGAAAACCAGCTCAACGCAAGACGTTTTTCGGGCAGGGACTTCGGGGACGGAGTGATTGTTTTCGTCAAGGGACTTGCCAAAAAGGTTATACTCGCCAACTGCATAGGAGCGCTGCACGCGGAAATACTGGGCATTGCAAACAGAGGGGCGTTGGCGGCGTGGATAGGCGCGCTGGCGTACACGCTGCAAATATTCAACGATTTTTCGGGTTATTCCGATATGGCAATCGGTCTTGGCAAAATGCTGGGCTTTGATTTCCCCGAGAACTTTGACAGACCGTATGCGTCCCTGAGCATAACCCAGTTTTGGAGAAGGTGGCACATTTCGCTCGGCACATGGTTTAGGGAGTATCTTTATATTCCGCTCGGAGGCAACCGCAGGGGAGCGGTACGGCAGATAATAAATTTGCTCATAGTCTGGACGCTTACGGGGCTGTGGCACGGCGCGGCGTGGAATTTTGTCGCGTGGGGCTTTTATTACGGAGTACTGCTGATATTTGAGAAATTTGTTTTTGCAAGGGTGCAGAAGAAGCTGCCGCGCATTGTAAACCGGCTTATAACGTTCCTGCTTGTGGTTATAGGCTGGGTGTTTTTCTTCAGCAATTCGCTTGGGGAGGCTCTCTCGTATCTCGGAACAATGTTCGGAGCGGGGGGAGCGGGTACCGCGGGAATGGGCGGCTTCTATATTTTGTCTTACGCCCTGCTGCTGGCAGTCGGCTTCCTGCCGTCCGCGTTTAAGCTGTCGGACGGCGCAAAGCTTCCTGCGGCGGTTAAATGGTTTGTCTGCATACTTTTGTTCGTGCTCTCGGTGGCGTTTCTTGTCAGCGAAAGCTACAACCCGTTTTTGTACTTCAGATTCTAGGAGGTGGAGCCTGTGCGCAAAAATTCCGTAAGAATTATAACAATCATATTTTTGTGCTTTATGCCTGTTTGGATGCTTGTATCAAGGGACGTGGATTTTTCGGACAAAGAAAACAGATATATGGCAAAATTTCCCAAGATAACTGTAAAAGCCTTGGCGGACGGAAGCTTTATGGAGGATTTTGAAACGTATCTCACCGACCAGTTCCCCGTGCGCGACGCCTGCATAACCTTGAAAACCAACACACTGAGGCTTTTGGGACAGCGCAGGATCAACGGCGTGTATATATGTGACAAGGGCTATCTTATAGCGGAGGAGGAAAAGTATTCCCCCGCCGCGCTTGAGGATTTGACGCAGGCGGTCAACGGCTTTGCCGACGCGAGCGGAGCGGACGTTAAATTTATGCTTGTGCCGAACGCGTCGCTCATATATGAGGAAAGGCTTCCCTACGGAGTAAAATCCACCGAGAACGATACCGTGGAGCTGGTGAAAAGCAGGCTTTCCGACAGCGTTGGCTTTGTCGATGTGCGCGACGCGCTGCTTGCTCAAAAGGGAATACAGCTATACTATAAAACAGATCATCACTGGACGACCGCCGCCGCCTACGCCGCCTTTGAGGAATACGCAAGAGAGGCGGGGCTTGACATTTCTTCCGTGCAGTATGAAAGCTACTGCGTCAGCGGGGCTTTTCAGGGAACTCAGGCGTCCAACTGCGGAGTGTACAGCAGCAGTGACGCGGTGAACATATGCGTACCGAAGGACAGCGAGGGCAGCTACATTGTGAATTACGCGGACGAAACGCGCAAGAGCGCCACGCTTTTTGATATGAGCAGGCTTGAGGAAAAGGACAAGTACCTTGTTTTTATGGGCGGGAACTATTCGAGGGTGGACATAAGCACAAGGACGAAGAACGGGCGCAGGCTCCTTTTGATAAAGGATTCCTATGCCAATTGCTTTATCCCGATGCTTACGCCGTGCTATGAGGAAATAATCGTGATCGACCCGAGATACTATTACGACGATATATATCAGCTTATGTCCGACAATATGATAAGCGACGTTTTGTTTTTATATAATGTCAACTCCTTTGTGAGCGACAATTCTCTGGAGGAAGTGCTGAAAAAGGTATTGCATTCCTGACGGACATATGCTATACTTTAAAAGCTGTTCTGATAAATTGTCGGATTAAGCAAATTTGGTAAAATTGTTATTATGGCGAGAGGCTCCGTTTTCGGACAGGTCATAGTGGATTTTATAATAGCGAGGTGAAATTGATGAAAGAGGGAATCCATCCGGATTACTATCAGGCAAAGGTTGTCTGCAACTGCGGTAACGAGTTCGTAACCGGCTCAACCAAGGAGAATATCCATGTGGAAATCTGCTCCAAATGCCATCCGTTCTACACGGGACAGCAGAAGGCTGTCGCTGCGCGCGGACGTATTGATAAGTTCAATAAGAAGTATGGCGTTACACAGAACAACTGACATTTGAATTGCGTGAAGTAGTTAGGGTTGAGATTAGGCTAATCTCAACCCATTTTGCGATTAAGGAGGAACGCCGTATGAAATATTCGGGAATAGGCGGTCAGGCGGTTATCGAGGGCGTGATGATGAAAAACAAGGACAAATACGCCATTGCGGTGCGCAAGCCCGACGGCAAAATCGAGGTCAAGACGGAAAACTGCAATTCGATAAGCGCAAGAGCAGCTTTTTTCAGAGCGCCGTTTATCAGAGGCATGGTTAATTTTATAGATTCTTTGGTACTGGGAATGTCCACACTCACCTATTCTACATCTTTTTATGACGACGAGGAGGACAGCAAGAAAACGCCCGAGGAAAAGGAAAAATCCGATAAGATTTTCGGCGTTATAACCGTAATAATATCGGTTATACTCGCGCTCGGTATTTTTATGGTCGGACCGTGGTGCCTGTCGGAGTTCGTCCTCAGCAGATTCATAAAATCCAAAAGCGTGCTCATACTTATTGAGGGGCTTGTGCGCGTGCTGCTTTTTATAGGTTATGTTACTCTTATTTCGCTTATGAAGGATATTAAGCGCGTTTATATGTACCACGGAGCGGAGCATAAATGCATAAACTGCATCGAGCACGGTCTTGAGCTTAACGTGGAGAATGTCAGGAAAAGCTCCAAGGAGCACAAGCGCTGCGGAACCAGCTTTATGCTTATAGTTATGTGCATATCCATTCTTGTGCTTATGCTTGTGCGCTTTGATTCGCGTATTCTGAGAATGTTCGCGCGCATTCTGCTCATTCCGATTATAGCGGGAATTTCCTATGAGTTTCTGCGGTTCACGGGAACGCACGACAACGCCTTTGTGAACGCGTTAAGCAAGCCGGGGCTTCTTTTGCAGGGACTGACCACGAGGGAGCCCGACGACGAGATGATAGAGGTGGGAATCGCTTCGGTCGAGGCTGTCTTTGACTGGAAAGCGTATATAGACGAGAATTTTAAGGCAGAGCCTTCAAGGTCAAAGAAGGCGGACGAAAGCGCGGCGGATACGCAGAACGCTGCGGCGGAGGAAGAATGCGCCGATGACGAACAGGCAGATTCTTGAAGAAATAAAGCGGGAGCTTCGCGAGGCGGGAATCGCGGAGGCGGAAAACGACGCGCGTCTGCTTTTTTACGGGATTACGGGTATGAGCCGTACGGATTATCTGCTGCGCATGGAGGAGGAGCTTGATCCCTCGTTTCTTGAAGCGCTGAGGCGCGCGTCCCGCCGCAGGCGTATGCGCGAGCCGCTTCAATATATATTGGGCAAGGCTTATTTTATGGGCTTTGAGTTTGAAACAAGCCCGTCGGCGCTCATACCGAGGTACGATACCGAGATACTTGCCGAGGAGGCAATCAAATATGTCCGCGACGGCTTCGAGGTGCTCGATATGTGCACCGGCACCGGCTGCATAGCCATAAGCGTGGCTCTGCTGACGCGCGCGCGCGGCGTAATCGGCGCGGATATATCGGAGGAGGCGCTTGAGCTTGCCGAGAAAAACCGCCGCAGGCTTAACGCCGGTAATGTGAGCTTTGTAAAAAGCGATATGTTTGGCGCGGTTTCGGGCAGTTTCGATATGATTTTATCAAATCCGCCCTATATAAAAAGCGGCGACATAGACGGATTGGCGAGCGAGGTAAGGGACTTCGAGCCGAGGCTTGCGCTTGACGGTCACGGGGACGGACTGTTTTTTTATCGGATACTTGCGAAAGAGAGCTTGGGACATCTTAAGCGCGGCGGATATATAATGACGGAAATAGGCTGCGGGCAGGCGGGGGAGGTCGCCGCGCTGTTTGAGCGGTACGATTATGCGGACATTCGCGTTATAAAGGACCTTGCGGGGCTTGACAGGGTGGTCTGCGGACGGAGGATATAGAAATGTTTGAAAATTTGGAAGATATTCTGATGAAATACGAGGATATAAACGCGGAGCTTTCCTCTCCTGACGTGACCTCCGACCAGAGCCGTTTCAGACGGCTTATGAAGGAGCAGAGCGATTTGACGCCGCTTGTCGAAGCGTACACGGCGTATAGGAAGGCGAACCGCGATATAGAGGACAGCCTCGCAATGCTTGACGAGGAAAGCGACGAGGAAATGCGCGAAATGCTCAAGGAGGAGCTTTCCGAGGCTAAGGAGAAATCCGCGAGGCTTGAGGAGGAGATTAAAATACTGCTGCTTCCGAAGGACCCCAACGACGACAAGAACGTTGTCGTGGAAATCCGTGCGGGAGCGGGAGGGGACGAGGCGGCGCTTTTTGCCGCGGAGCTTTTCAGAATGTACACGCATTATGCGGAAGCAAGGCACTGGCGTATTGAGGTTGTCAATTCCGACGAAACGGGCATAGGCGGAATGAAGGAGATAGAATTTATGGTTACGGGGCAGGGCGCGTATTCGGTGCTTAAGTACGAGAGCGGGGTCCACCGCGTGCAGAGAGTGCCCGAAACCGAGTCGGGCGGCAGGATACACACCTCCACCGCTTCCGTCGCCGTTATGCCCGAGGCGGAGGAGGTCGAGGTGCAGATCGACGAGAAGGATATAAGGATTGACGTTATGCGCGCCTCGGGAAACGGAGGGCAGTGCGTCAATACCACGGATTCGGCTGTCCGCCTTACGCATTATCCCACGGGTATCGTAATTTACAGTCAGACCGAGAAATCGCAGATACAGAATAAGGAAAAGGCGTTTGCGCTGCTGCGCGCGAAGCTTTACGATTTGGAGTGTCAAAAGGCGCACGACGCCGAAGCCGACGCAAGGCGCAGCCAAATCGGTACGGGCGACCGCTCCGAGAAAATCCGCACCTACAACTTTCCGCAGGGGCGCGTTACCGACCACAGAATCGGGCTTACGCTTTATAAGCTCGACAAAATAATGAACGGCGATATTCAGGAAATACTCGACGCGTGCATATCGGCGGACCAGGCGGCAAAGCTTGCCAAGATGCAAAGCTGACGGTGAAAATGGAAGCAGATGATAAAAGCATTGTTTTTAACGGATACAGTCTAAAGCTAAGGGGCTGAAGGAATGAGTATACTCTATGTGTCGGATTTGGACGGGACATTGCTTGGAAGCAATGAAAAAACATCTGAATATACAAACAGCGTGATAAACCGTTTAACGGAAAAGGGAATGATTTTTTCTTATGCTACCGCGCGTTCGTTGGTAACCGCCAAAAAAGCGACAAGCGGAATAAATTCCAAGATTCCGCTAATCGTGTACAACGGCGCTTTCGTGATAGATAATTTTACAGAGGATATTTTGATCGCAAACTATTTTGATGACGGGGCGGACTCTGTATTGGAGGATTTGTTTTCAAACAAAGTATATCCCATTGTTTATGCGTATATAGACGGTAAAGAGAAATTTTCGTTTGTTCCCGAATTGTGTTCGGCGGGAATGAATAAGTTCCTTGACAGCAGAAAAGGCGATATTCGTACCAATGCGGTGAGGGAAACGGATGATTTGAAGTCGGGAAACATTTTTTACATAACCTGCATAGATGAACCGCAAAAGCTTAAACCGCTGTATGAGAAATATAAGGATTCCTATCATTGCGTTTATCAGACGGATATTTACACAAATGAGCAGTGGCTTGAAATTATGCCTATGAATGCGTCAAAGGCAAAGGCAATAAGACAACTGCAATCACTTTTGCAATGTGAGAAGCTGATTGTGTTCGGCGATGGAAAAAATGATATAGATATGTTTGAGCTGGCAGACGAAAGCTATGCTGTTCAAAACGCGCACGAAGCTTTAAAAAGAATCGCGACCGAAGTTATTTCCTCAAATGATGACGATGGCGTCGCAAAATGGCTTGAGAAAAATTATATCATAGCGTAATTAAACGGACCGCCTGCGCTTTCCTCCGATATGGGAGATTATTCCCACTGCCAAAGCGGAGAGCAAGGCTCCCGCCGAATCTATCAGCACGTCCCAAAACGAGGGAGTGCGCCCCGCGGTAAAGCTCTGATGAAGCTCGTCGCTTACGGCGTAAAGAACGCATATAAGCCACGCGGTCAAAATACAGAGGGGAAGCCTGCCGATTTTGCGGGAAAGCTCGGCGGCGGAAAGCGACGTGAAAAGCCCCAAAATAAAATAAATGCCGGCGTGGGCGATTTTGCGTATGTATTTTATTATGAAAAAGAGCGCGCCCTGCGGCATTACGGGCGACAGCACGCGTTCGAGAAGCTTGGACGCAAGCCCGCTTAAAGCGCCCGACTGCTCGCCGTCCTGCGCGGAAAAGACGAAAATCGCCGTCATTGCCGCGGCAGAAAGCGCGAGAAATACGGCAAGCCTTACCGCCGAAAAGGCGGCTCTACGCTTCATTTTTATCCTCGCCGCCGTTGTCCGGCTGCTCCCCGTAGGGGTCGTCCTTTTCATCGGCATAGGTATCGGGTACAGGCTCCTCTTTTTTGTGCCCGATTCGGTAGAACATCATTATCACATATATTATAATCGGTATTATAAATGTTCCCAAGAGCGATATTTTAAGCAGCGTCTGCGCAGCTTCGCTTCCTATCAGCGAAAGGACGAGCGCCGAAATATACAGTCCGACAAGAAGCGCTGCCGCAATTATTGCCAAAACCTGTTTGGCGGAAATCTTTTTTTTCATAACAACCTCCGAAAATATCCTATGTACAAAAGTATATCAGCAAATTTTCTCTCTGAACAGACACAAAATAAATTTTTTCAAATGTTGACGAAAGACGTGCGAATGGTATATACTTTTTAAAGTCTTTGAAATATTACCATGTGAGGAGTAAGTACTATGTCTTTATTGGAACAGTGGAGAACAATGGCGTACGAGCAGCAGACCGACGCGAGAACGCAGGATATGTTTTGGGCTAATTATTTTAACTATGAAAAAGGAATTTACGAGCAGATTTTAAAAACGCCCGACGAGCCTGTTAAGGGAACTGTTAAGGGGCTTGCCGAAAAATATAACGTGGAGCTTATGCTGATGGTCGGCTTCCTCGACGGAATCAACGACAGCCTTAAGACGCCGAATCCGATCGAAACAATGGAGGAGGACACGGAGGTTTCGCTTGATTACGATAAGGAGCTTCTTTATAAAAATATGGTCGGAGCAAGGGCGGACTGGCTCTACGAGCTGCCCGAGTGGGACGCGCTTATCGACGCGGAAAGGCGCAAGGAGCTTTACAAGGAGCAGAAGCTTTCAACGACCGTTGTAAAGGGAAAGAAAATAGGCCGCAACGAGCCCTGCCCCTGCGGAAGCGGCAAGAAGTACAAGCAGTGTTGCGGAAAATAATTTGCGTAAGGAATGAATTATGGACAAAGAAATTAAAAAGGGCGCCTTTATCGCGTTTGAGGGAATCGACGGCAGCGGCAAAAGCACGCAGTCCTCGCTTTTGATACAGCGGCTTAAGAGCATGGAGATACCCTGCTACGCAACCATGGAGCCGACGGATTCACCGATAGGCTCGCTGATCCGCCAAATAATGACGGGCAGGATCAGGACGGACAATAAGGTGATTGCGGCGCTGTTCGCGGCGGACCGTTTGGATCATCTGCTTAACGAGGTGGACGGAATCGCCGCCAAGATAGACGAGGGTACGACGGTAGTAACGGACAGATATTATTTTTCCTCCTACGCGTACAACAGCGTGCATATGCCGATGGAATGGGTGATTAAGGCGAACGAGCAAAGCAGCGCGATTCTTCGCCCCTCCGTGACGGTCTTTATTGATGTGGAGCCGGACACGGCGCTTGAAAGGATTGCCAGGAACCGCTTCCGCCGGGAGCTGTTCGAGAAAAAGTCAATGCTTGTCAGGGTAAGGGAAAATTATATGAAGGCGTTTGAGCTGCTTGAGAAGGAAGAAAAGGTTGTAATTTTGGACGGCAGTCTGCCGCAGGATAAGCTTTCAGAGCTTGTTTGGAACGAAGTCAGGGAATATTTGTAAAATTGTCTGCGAGTTGGCGCGCAAAAGACGGATCGGTATTTTATCGGTCCGTTTTTAATATAAAGCAGATACGAATTATAAAATGAAAAAACCTCTTTTAAAACATTGAATCGTTAATTAGAATATATTACTATAATTATACAAGTAAAAAAGCTGAGTTTATTCTTCTCTCTGTCGAAGGAGAGGCTCGGATTTTTGCTTTGGCTGTTTATTCTAATGATAAACAGGGAAAATGGGACAGGGGCGCCATACCGCTTATGC